>JAICYT010000268.1 GCA_025934075.1 Gemmatimonadaceae bacterium | reverse complement strand
CCGTCAATGCACTTCGTGCTGGAGGAAGGCGGCCACCGTGTCGAGACGGGCAGCGACGCCAGCCCGGAGCTCGACCTGACACGCGGCGAGCCAGTGTCGATCATGATCGTGAATCACCTCAGCGAGCCAACGAGCATACACTGGCACGGCATCGAGGTCGAGCAGAGTTACATGGATGGCGTACCTGGTGTAAGTGGCTATGGAACGCACCTGACGCCGGCGATCGCGCCCGCGGATTCGTTCGAGGCACGCTTCACGCCGCCGCGGTCCGGAACATTCATGTACCACGCGCATGTGGACGAGTTGCGACAGGAGCTGGCGGGTCTGGAAGGCGCGCTCATCGTCCGCGAACCAGGTAGCCTGCCATCGCCCGACGATCATGTCTTCTTTTTGAAGGGCGACGATCAGTCTCGAAATCACCCCGCCGAGATCAACGGAAAAGCGAATCCGGATACGATAGTGCTGCACGTGGGACGCGCGGCCCGGCTGCGGTTTGCCGATCTGGACAAAGCAGAAATCGTCCCGCCGTTTGCGCTCACTGCGCGTCCTGACAGCGTGTTCGCTCTCCGCGCGGACACGATGCTCGTGCAATGGCGTGCGCTCGCGAAGGATGGTTTCGACCTGCCCACCGCTGCACAGACTGAACGGCCGGCGCGCCAGATCGTGGCGATGGGTGAGACCTATGACTTCGAGTTCACTCCGCGCGAAAAGGGCATGCTCCGGCTCGAGGTACGCCGGCGCGGCGTGCCCGCGAAGTTGCTCGTCAGAGTGCCGATCCGTGTCGAGTGATCCCCTGATTCGCGAATCTCGCTAGACGGCGATCGCCGCATGGGCGGGTCCAACTGGGCGAGTGGTACAAATTGGCTCGGGTCGCGTCAAGAGCGTGCGGAGAGGTGCGATTTGAGGAACCGTCCGGTGTGCGATGTCCTGCACGCCGCCACCTGCTCCGGCGTTCCGGTGACCACCACCTCGCCGCCCGCGTGGCCACCTTCCGGCCCCAAGTCGATCACGTAGTCCGCCGTCTTGATCACGTCGAGATGATGCTCGATCAACAGCACCGTGTGTCCCGCGTCGACGATGCGATTCAAGGACTCTAACAGTCGCTCGACGTCGGCCAAGTGCAGGCCCGTCGTCGGCTCGTCGAGAATGTAGACCGTGTGCTTGGCTCGCTGCAGCTTGCTCAGCTCCGTCGCGATCTTGATGCGCTGGGCTTCGCCGCCGGACAGCGTCGTGGCGGATTGGCCGAGTGTGAGGTAGCCGAGCCCCAAGTCGCGCAGCACTTCGATCTTCTTGCCGATGTTCGGCTCGTTGGCGAAGAATTCCGCTCCTTCTTCGACCGACATGTTCAGCACATCGTCGATCGTCTTGCCGCGCAGCGTGACCTCCAACGTCTCGGCGTTGAAGCGCGCGCCCTTGCACGCGCCGCACGTCACTTCGACGTCGGGCATGAAGTAGAGCTGCGTCGTGATCGACCCTTCGCCCTGACACTCTTCGCAACGGCCACCCTTCACGTTGAAGCTGAAGCGGCCGGCTTTGTAGCCGCGCTCGACGGACAGCGGAGCCTGCGTGAACAGGTCGCGAATGGTGTCGTAGAATCCGATGTACGTCGCCGGATTCGAGCGACTGTTCCGGCCGATCGGTGATTGATCGATGCTGATGACTTTGTGGACGTGCTCCATTCCGTCGACCGCATCGTGCTCGCCAGGCAGTGTGCGCGTGTCCACCAGCTTCTTCCACAGCGCTTTGTAGAGCACGTCGTTGATCAGCGTGCTCTTGCCCGATCCCGACGCGCCGGTCACGGCGACGAGCAGGCCGAGCGGAAAGCTGACGGCGATCGACTTGAGATTGTTCTCTCTCGCGCCGCGAACGACGAGCTGCTTGCCGTTTCCTTTGCGGCGTTGCGTCGGCGTGGCAATGAATCGCCTGCCCGAAAGAAATTGTCCGGTTGGCGACGCCTTGCATTTGAGCACGTCCGCAAGCTTGCCCTGCACGACGACCGTTCCACCGTGCACGCCAGGCCCTGGTCCCATCTCGACGATGTGATCCGCCGCTCGAATCGTGTCTTCGTCGTGCTCGACGACGATCACCGTGTTGCCGATGTCGCGCAAACTCTCGAGCGTCGCGATCATCTTCACGTTGTCCTTGGGGTGCAACCCAATACTCGGCTCATCGAGCACGTAGAGCATGCCCATGAGTCCGGAGCCGATCTGCGTCGAGAGTCGAATGCGTTGCGATTCGCCGCCGGAGAGAGTTGCCGAGCGTCGATTGAAGTTCAGGTAATCGAGGCCGATGCCGAGCAGGAGCTCGAGGCGTCCGATGATTTCGCGAATGACTTGGCGTCCCGCATCGGCTCCGCGGCCAGAGGGCTTGATGGTCCGTAAGAAAGCGAGCAACTCATCGAAGTGGAGCTGCCCGACGTCATAGAGAGTCTTGCCCGCGACGACGAACATGAGTCGCGTCTGCCGCAGCCGCGTTCCGTTGCAATCGGGACAGACGTGCTCGACCATCACTTTGTCGAGCCACGCTTCCATTCCCGAATTTGCTTCGCCGCGTTGGCGATAGCGGCGATAATGTCGCTCGATGCGTCGCGCGATGCCGCCGAATCCGACCTCTCTTCCTTCCCAGTCGGGATTCTTGACCTTTGCGCCCGGTGGAAGGGTGATCGAGAACTTCCCTTCGACGCCATAGAGAATCGAGTGGCGTATGGACTCGGGCAGCTTTTCCCACGGCGTGTCGAGCGAGAAGCCAATCTTCTTGGAGAGACTGTACATCAAGCGCCCGTCCCAGTTGTCGGGATCGTAGCGCAGTGCCTCGCGTACAAAGCAACCCTTCGCGATGCTGCGCGACGGATCGGGTACGAGCAGCTCGGGATGTGTCAGCTTGTGTACGCCGAGTCCGCCGCATGTGCGGCACGCGCTCTCAGGGAGGTTGAAGACGAAGTACTCCGGACCGATTCCGCCATACACCAAGTGATGCTTCGCGCTGCACAATGTCTTATAGAAGCGCTCGGCGTCCGCCTTCGATGCGCCTTTGACGACTTCGACCTGCATGAGCCCATCGCCGACGAGCAGCGTCGCCGCAACGGCGGCCTTGATCGCCTTCTCGTTGCGCGATCGAACGACGAGACGATCGACGATCGCATCCATCTCGCGTACGTTCGCCTCGTCGAGGTCGAGCTGCGTCGAGATGTCGACACGCTTGCCATCGATGATGAGTTGTCGCACTCCTTTCTTGCGCAGCTCGGTGAATACGAAGTCCAACTCTTCGCCGTAGACTTTGAACGCGGGCGCGCGCAGCTCGACCTCCGTGCCGTCGGGCAGCGCGAGGATCGCTTCGACGATCTGCGTGGCCGTGCGACTTGGCGTCACCTCGCCGCAGCGCGGACAGTGCGGCTCGCCGATCGTCGCATAGAGCAAGTTCAGGTAGCTCGCGATGTCGGTCATCGTGCCGACCGTCGATCGCGGATTG
>JAICYT010000140.1 GCA_025934075.1 Gemmatimonadaceae bacterium | reverse complement strand
TCTTGGACGTGTCCTTGACAGGGATGCTGTCGAAGTGCGCGACGATGGTGTCGCCCTGGAGCCAATCGAGGGTGTCCGGTGGCTCCGCGCGGAAACGCGCCGTATCCGGCTTTCCTTCGGCGAGGGCGCGGCGAAGCGCTCGCACCAACTGCACACGTTGGCTCGGCATCGCGACGTCGAGCGAATCGGCGAGCAGGTTTTGCGACGGAGAGATTGCACGCGCGCGACTCTTTGCGCCCCACGCGTACGCATGATCGAGCAGCTCGTTGCGGAGACGCAAGTCGATCGTGTCCGATTTGAGCGTCATCGAATCGCTCACGGCCGTGGCGTTGGCGTTCGCGCGGACGCGCTGCAGCTTGCGGTTCTGGGAGAACAAGTCGATCACGTCACCGGTGAGTGTGAACGGACGGTCTTTTTTCCCGGTGAGACGCGGAGTGCGCATCAGGCGCATGGTCTCGCGCCCTTCGTCAATGAACGCCGAGTCTGCGGTCGCGCTGATTTCCGGACGCGTGATCACCACCTGTCCGCTCGCGTAAATCAGACTGTCCCCGTCCATGTAGACGAAGTTCGCGACGACGCCCGTCGGCGGCGTTGGGCGCCCCAAGGAGTCTTTTTCAACAATGCTGATGGTCGGCCGCGAGTTGGCGATCATCCGTTCGTGCGGACGCAGGCGTGGAACAGGGCGCTGGTACTCAGCGACGGGACCGACCAGTGTCGATCCACTCGGCAGCGTCGCGTGGACGTTTCCCGCCGCGACGACCTTCTCGTCATTCGGGAGATACGTGAGAAAATCGGACGTGACGTGAAAGCGTGGCTCGTCATAGACCGCGTTGCCGACGAGCTGGTCATGGTCCAGATACCGCTCTGCGCTATCGCCGCGCATGGTGATGCCACGGCCTGGACACTTGAAGAGCACACCCCCGCCGAGAAACACGACCTGCCCGAAGCCGGGCAGCGAGTCGAGCCGCAGCCGAGTGGTTGGTTGCGGCACGAGCGTGCACGGCGTGGGACGCGTCTGTGCGTCGACGGAGCTCGCGGACCCAATCACACACGCAATGATGAGCGCGCGACGCGCAAGCCACGGCGTCATCATTTCTCGGGCAGCAGAACCGAGAAGTTGCCGCCGCAATTCCGAACGCACGTGAACTTCGTAAAGGTTTGGTTCGACGTGAACCCGATGCCCGTCTGCGAATCGCTGTTGCGCGTGATCGTATAGGTCGTATCGCTCGAGATCTGATGCGTGATCTGATTGTAGGTCACGTGCGGCGACTTGAGCGTCCGTCCGTCGACGAGCTTCACGAGCACGTCGCCCCAGCCCTCGAGGATCTGGTTGCGCGTGTTGTAGACGCCGCGCTTGGCATCCATGGTGCCTTGGGGAGCGCCAGTCTCGGTCGTGAACTTCACGTGCGCGTTGCGAAGATCGAACCGTGTCTGGTCGTCGAGGACGTACGCCGTATCAGCCGTGAGGTCGCCGCGCTGAATGCCATTCGTCGACAGAAAATAGTGCGCGACGAACAGGACCTGATCGGCGCTGTCGGCGACACTAGGGCCTTTGGTGACGGCGATCGGCGTCGTATCCCGGCACGCCGCGATGCTGAGGACCGCGACCATACCGCCGGCCAGCCACACCAGCGGTCGGATCATATGACGCGGGCCCGCATCAAGTCGTGAAGGTGGACCACACCGGTCAACTGATCGAGGTCGTCGACGACGGGCATAGCCATGATTCCATGTTCTTCCATTCGGTACGCGATTGCGCTCGCGAGCTCGCCGAGGCGCGCGAGCTTTGGCTTCGTTGTCATGACGGTTCGAACGGGTATCGGAAACAGATCACCACCCCGCTCGACCAGCCGGCTCAAATCGCCGGCCGTGAGGATGCCTTCCACGCGTCGCTCGTTGTCGACCACGATGGCAATGCCGCGGCGGCCCGCGATCATGACGATCGCTTGGCGCATGGTATCACCATCTGCGAGAACCGGCAGGTTTTCCCGTAACATGATCTCTTCGACGCGGACGACGAGCTGTCT
Organism: Gemmatimonadaceae bacterium; assembly: GCA_025934075.1. Taxonomy (GTDB): domain Bacteria; phylum Gemmatimonadota; class Gemmatimonadetes; order Gemmatimonadales; family Gemmatimonadaceae; genus JAQBQB01. The sequence continues at coordinate 8,953 of JAICYT010000140.1, read as the reverse complement.
GCCGAGCGCTCCGCCAGGATGCAACCGGGCGAAGTCCTCGCGCTGGAATCCTTTTTCTTGCAGCAGCGCCACCGCCAGCGCGTCTCCGAGCACGAGTGCAGCCGTCGTGCTCGACGTAGGCGCGAGATCGTGGGGACACGCTTCCTCGCGCACCCCTGCGTCCAAGGAGACATCGCAGTTGCGACCCAGCGCCGACGCCGGATCTCCAGTGATGGCGATGGTTCGTACACCGAATCCCTTCAAATGCGCCAACAAAGCCAATAGCTCGTCGGATTCCCCGCTCTTGGAGAGGAGGATGGCCACGTCTTCCTTGCCGACGATTCCCAAATCGCCGTGTATGCTGTCCACCGGATGCAAGAACGCGGCGGGAGTTCCGGTCGAGGTGAGCGTTGCGGCGATCTTCCGCCCGATGAGGCCGGACTTGCCGACGCCCGCGACAATCACGCGCCCCGGGGATTGCATGATCAGGTTGACGGCGCGCGCGAACTCACCGCCGATCCGCTCCTCGAGCGTCGAGAGCGCTTCCCGCTCGAGGCGAATGACGTTGCGGCCGTGCTCAACGATCTGCGAGTCGGTCATTGGCTTGGCTCATCCTTCGCGTCAGTCTTCGGACGCGAGCGCGCGTCAACGTAGCGGTTCCACGCAACGTCCCACTCATTCCGCGCCTTGAGAAAATCCTCGACGAACTCACGGACCGCGCCACGGCCGCCAGTGCGCACGAGCTGGTGACGGCAGATGGCGCGCACCTCCGGAATCGCGTTGCCCACGGCAACCGGCAGCCCAACAATGCGGAGGAGCGACACATCGGGGAAATCGTCACCGACGAACGCGACCTCCTCCGGGCGCACGCCACGCTTCTCCAGGATTTTCATGAATCCGGCGAGCTTGTGGCCGTCAGGATCCTGCGCGACGTCATCGACGTTCAACTCCTGCGCGCGCAGCCGAACGCTCTCGGAAACGCGGCCCGTGACGATCGCGACCGGAATGTTCACGAGCCGAAGCATGTAGATGCCGAGCCCGTCCTGAATCTCGTATCGCTTGAATTCCAGGCGTCGGCCGTCGACGTCGCCAAGGTAGATGCCGCCATCGGTCATGACACCATCGACGTCGAATGCGACGAGCTTGATGGATCGCGCGAGTGTCGGATCGATCACCGCGCGATCCGGTCCCAGATGTCGATTGCGCGCTTGATCAAATCGTCGAGGTGATCGAGTGGAATCATATTCGGTCCGTCACTCGGCGCATGATCGGGATCGGGATGCGTCTCCATGAACAAGCCGTCCGCGCCGGCGGCCATTGCGGCGAGCGTGAGCGACGGAATGAACTCGCGCGCGCCTCCGCTCGAGCCGCCGACACCTTCGCCCGGGCGCTGCACGCTGTGCGTGGCGTCGAAGATCACCGGCGCGTCGCACGCACGGCGCATGACGGAGAAGCTCCGCATGTCGACGACGAGATCACCGTAGCCGAAGAAGCTTCCGCGTTCCGTGACCGCAACCTCAGAGACGGCGCTCGTTGCCTGTCGGACTTTGTCCACCGCGCCGCGCATGCCTTCGGGGCGCATCCACTGACCCTTCTTCACGTTCACGGCTTTGCCGGTCTCGCCGGCGGCAACGAGCAAGTCTGTCTGGCGGCAAAGAAACGCGGGGATCTGGAGCACGTCGACGACCTCCGCCGCCGACGCGCATTGATCTGGAAGGTGCACGTCCGTCAGGATCGGAAGACCGGTCGCCGCTCGCACGCGGTCGAGGGCCGCGAGACCGGCGGCGAGCCCGGGGCCGCGATGTGCTCCAACGTTCGAGCGATTCGCTTTGTCGAAGCTCGCCTTGTAAACGATTCCCCCCGGCACCGACTCAGCCAGCCGCGCGAGATGTTCGCCGACGCGAAGATTGAGCGCGTCGTCTTCGAGCACGCACGGGCCGGCGATGAGAAAAAACGCGTTGCGTGGAAAGTGAGACGTCACGGTCAATCGGCGGCTTCCACGAGCGAGGCCGAGCCCTGCGTCGATCGACGATTGCGCTTGGCTTTCGCCGCGGCGGCGATGAAGCCGGCGAACAACGGATGCGGACGCGTCGGACGCGACTGAAGCTCGGGGTGGAACTGGCAGCCGATGAACCACGGATGATTCGTGAGCTCGACGATCTCGACGAGTTGTCCGTCAGGCGACAGTCCGCTCAGCTTCATGCCGTGCTGGACGAAGAGGTCGCGATACGTATTAGAGACCTCATACCGATGCCGATGCCGCTCGCTGACTTCCGGCTGCCCGTAGATCTCTGCCGCCTTCGATCCGCGAGCCAGTCGGCACGGATAGGCACCGAGGCGCATGGTGCCGCCCATGTCAGTGACGTGCTGCTGCGACTCCATGAGCGAGATGACTGGATTGTCGCATTCGGGCGCGAACTCCGACGAATGACTGTCGTCGAGACCGCACACATTGCGCGCGAACTCGATGATCGCGGTCTGCATGCCGAGACAGATGCCGAAGAACGGCAAGCCGGACTCGCGCGCTTCACGAATGGCTTCCACCATTCCTTCGACGCCGCGAACACCGAACCCGCCGGGAACCAGCAGCCCGTCGACGGTGCGAAGAACCTGCGCGGCGCGATCCGCGCCGACGAAGTCCTCGCTCGACATCCACTGAATATCGACGCCGACGTCGTTGGCGATGCCGCCATGAATGAGCGCTTCCTGTACGCTCTTGTAGCTGTCGGCGTAATCGGTGTACTTGCCGACGACCGCGATGCGAAGACGCTCGCGCGGAACGAGCACGCGCTGCACGATCTCGCGCCACGCCGAGAGGGCCGGTGCGGGTCGTTCCAGCCCGAGCTTCTGCATCACCTTCTCGTCGAATCCCTGCTCGTGAAAGCGCAATGGAATCTCGTAGATCGTGCGAACGTCCGGACTTTCGATCACGGCGCCGAATTCGACGTTGCAGAACAGCGCGATCTTGCGCTTGATGTCGTCGGAGATCGGACGATCGGTGCGGACAATGAGAATGTCGGGCTGAATTCCGATCTGCATGAGCTCGCGCACCGAATGCTGCGTCGGTTTGGTCTTGAGCTCCCCCGCGGCCGCAATGAACGGCAACAACGTCAAGTGAACGAACAAGGCGTTCTCGCGGCCGACGTCGTGACGGAACTGGCGGATCGCTTCGAGGAACGGCAGCGACTCGATGTCGCCGACCGTGCCGCCGACCTCGACGATCACAACGTCCGTCTCTGGCGACAGCCGCCGAATCGCGCCTTTAATTTCATCAGTGATGTGTGGAATCACCTGCACCGTCGCACCGAGGAATTCTCCGCGACGTTCTTTCGTGATGACGTTGAGGTAGATGCGACCGGTCGTCACGTTGTTCGCTTGCGACAACGCGCGATCGATGAACCGCTCGTAATGTCCGAGATCGAGATCGGTCTCAGCGCCGTCGTCCGTCACGAATACTTCGCCGTGCTGAAACGGCGACATCGTTCCCGGATCGACGTTCAGGTACGGATCGAACTTCAGCATCGAGACGCGTAAGCCGCGCTCGACGAGCAATCGCCCAAGCGACGCGGCGGCGATCCCCTTCCCGAGCGACGAGACCACGCCGCCGGTCACGAAGATGTACTTGGTTGTCTGCGAACGTTGCGCGAGTTGCATCGATGTCATCCTGTGGTGAAAGCCGTCCAGTCGCGATTGGCACGCGCGAGATCTTCTTCTGTATCGATTCCGGGGCGCACTGGCTCGTCGATCAGCGAGACGCCGATCGATATGCCTGCGCCAAGTGGTCGTAGTTGCTCGAGTCGCTCGATTTGCTCGAGCGGGCTTTCCGGTAGGTTGACCCAACGCATCAAAGCCGACCGTTCATATGCGTACACTCCAAGGTGTTGCCAGATGTACGCGCGCTGAAGCTCGGCGTCGTCGTGATTGCGGAGGAACGGAATTGCAGCCCGTGAAAAATACATGGCCCGCCCGTCCGAGGCGGCGACAACCTTCACGACGTTCGGGTTGTCGAGAATTTCCGGGGTCGCCAAGACCGCGGCGGTGCCGACGGCATATCCTTCGGTGGTCACCATGCGTGCCGCGCCGAGCAGCGCATGACGCGACACAAACGGCTCGTCGCCCTGCACGTTGATGATTGCGCCGAATCCGGCGAACTCCGCGAGCCGCGCGACCTCCGCGACGCGTTCGGTTCCCGAGCTGTGCGCCGCCGACGTCATGACGACCTCGGCACCCGCGTTGCGGGCCGCGTCGGCGACCTCATCGCTATCGGTCGCGACGACGACACGGTCCGAGACCGCCGTTTCGATGACGCGCTGCCACACACGGACGATGAGCGGCTGGCCGGCGAGAAGGCGGAGAGGTTTTCGGGGGAGACGCGTCGCGCCCAGTCGGGCTGGGATCACAGCGAGCGCCTTCATGCGTGGCGCTCGGCGGGGGTGGCGCGCACGGCCGCAAAAATCACGTCCTTAAATGTAGCCGGCGATGTCGGTCCGGGCAAACAGCGGACGCGGGTCAGCGGGCGACCGAAATGCCGAAGGAGAAGTGTGGGTGCCGTGCGACCGGGTCGATGAGCCACTCCACGTAGAGGAACGACGCCGTGAGACGAACGCCGCTTGCCTGCGCCAGCGTCTCGAATCGACCAACGGTCGCGCCGCCTAGGATCTCCCGAAATGTGACGACCGGGATGACGCCGAGAGGCAGGACGATCCCATTGACGGGAATGTCGTAGCGGGCGTCGATATACAGCAACTGGTCTCCGCCCCGCGACAGCATCTCGATCGTGGGGATGGAACCCGAGCCACCGACATAGGCCCAGCGTTGACGCGGTGTGGTGCCGCGGCTCGTAATGATGGCGTGGCCGTCGAAACGGAGACTTTGCATGCCGAACGTCGGGAATGCGATTGTTCCGTCGAGTGTCGTCTGTGCGAAGTTCCCACCTCTTATCAGATCGCAACCGGCACAGTCCTCGGCGAAGGCACCGAGCTCCTCGTCGATTCGCAGTCGGACGGTCACGTCCGACGGCGTCCACGTGAGCTGCGCGCCGGCAAGCAAGGATCCGATGATCCCCGGGTCGATGGCCGGATTCGGACGAAGCATGTCGTCGACATCATGCCGGCCAAAGAAGGACCAAGGTCCGCCGCGGGCGAAGGAGTCCGGCTGCACGCTCGAGGCGCTCTCGATGCGTCCGCCGATGTACGGCGCGAGCATCACGCCCGATGAAGGCTGAAGATTTCGTTCGAGCGTTACCTCGCCGCGCGTCGCACGGAAGTAGTTGCGGCTATCGTCGCCGCGCCACAACACCTCGAGGCCGTTCACCAGATCGCTCCAAATCCACGCGTCATTCGAGAACGTGGATCGGCCCACGGAGAGTCGCACCGCGGAGTTTGCGCCAATCGAATCGAGGGCAACGATCGAAGGATCAAGGCGGCCGAGCTGCGATCGATACGTGAGTCGCGGTTCGATGCTCACGCGGGTATGTGGAAGCGTCACCGTTGGAGCGATCGGCACCGACAGCCCGTTGGAGCGATCGTAGCTAGGGACACGGAGGCCGTACAAGCTCGGGAATCCCTGTTGCTCGTCGCTGACCTCGATCTGCCGATAGGTCAGCTCCCATCCGCCGGCCGCATGAGCGATGTCATACGTGAACTCTCGGTAGGACCGAATGCCCCCGCCGATGCGTGCTTGCGTCGACTCATATACGCCGCCGCCGATCGCGACCGCGCGTCCGCTGATTTCCGCGCCGGGATGCATGTACAAATCCCCGCCGATGACGAGCACGTCGCCCCGGACGCTCCCTTCGACGACGGCGTCGCGACCGAGCACGATGACAGTGCGCGGATGTTCCGCGTCTCGCGCGATCAACGCGCGATCTGCCGCCGGCGGAACAACGACATACGGCCCGGAGAGCGCTTGCGTCAGCACTGGCGGTCCGCCGCGAGGTCCTGGATCGCGAAGCTGAATGACGTTCTGTCCCGCCGCGCCGATCGCCCCGCTCACGACAAGCAGGACACCGAGCGCGAGGCGGCGAATCAACGCGAGAGCTCCAGGAAGTTGCTGAGCAGCGCCTTGCCCTGCGGTGTCATCACGGATTCCGGATGAAACTGCACGCCGTACACCGGATGTTCGCGGTGCTTCACCGCGTGCACCTCGGACGGATCGTCCTGACTCACCGCGGTGATCTCGAGAGATTGGGGAATCGATGTGCGCTCGACAATGAGCGAGTGATAACGCATGACTTCCATCGGTGATGGCAAGCCGGCAAAGATGCCAGTTCCGTCGTGACATACCTGCGACGTCTTTCCGTGCATCACACGCTCCGCGCGGACGACCTCGCCGCCGTACGCTTCGCCGATGGCCTGGTGGCCGAGACACACTCCGAGAATTGGAATGCTGCTTCCCCAGCGGCGAATCGTGTCGACGGTGACGCCAGCCTCTTTCGGCGTGCAGGGTCCCGGCGACAGTACGATCGCGGCCGGTGCGAGATCGCCGATCTCGTCGACGGAGATTGCGTCGTTGCGCCGAACGACGACCTCGGCGCCGAGCTCACCCAAGTACTGCACGAGGTTGTAAGTGAACGAATCGTAGTTGTCGATGACGAGAATCATGGTGATGGCGGCTGTGGTTTTCTCTCAGGATGACCCTGAGTCACGCTCTTGGATGATACTGCTTGTGCACCTGTCTCAGGTACTCCCGGTCGACGTGCGTGTAGATCTGCGTGGTCGATATGTCGGCGTGACCGAGCATCTCTTGTACCGCGCGCAGGTCGGCGCCGCCCTCCAACAGGTGCGTCGCGAAGGAATGCCGCAGTGTATGGGGCGACACGACCTTCGTGATCCCGGCCTGCTCGACGTGCTTTCGCAGGATTTTCCACGCACCCATGCGCGTGAGCGGCTCCCCCCGCGCGTTCAGGAACAACACGCCTTTACCCGCGCCCTTTTCCAACCGGGGCCGAAGCTCGCGCACATACGTCGCCACGGCACCGATGGCTGACCGCCCGATCGGAACGAGCCGTTCCTTGCTCCCCTTGCCGAAGACGCGGACCAGCTTTTCCTCGAGCAAGACGTCACGGACGCCGAGTGTGATCCATTCGGAGACGCGAAGCCCGGCGCCGTACGCCAACTCGAGCATCGCACGATCACGAAAAGCCAACGGCTCGTCGAACGTGGGTGACGCGATCAGCCGAGTGATCTCCTCGACGGTCAGGACGTCGGGCAGCGTCCGCCAACGTTTCGGCGTCTCGAGTCGCTCGCTCGGGTCGCGGGCAACGATGCCGTCGGATAACAGAAAACGAAAGTAGGTTCGCACGGCGGAGATGTTCCGCCTGATCGACGCCGGCGAGAGGCCAACGTCTTTCAGGTGATACACGAACTCGCGCAACATGCGGCTGGTGACGTCGATCGGCGACTGCGCGCTCTTCGTGCTCGCGTACGCAACCAATCGACTGACGTCTCGGCGATATGCCTCGAGCGTTTGCGGCGAGCTTCCCTGCTCGAGCGTCAGGAAATCGCCGAAGCGGTCGAGTTGAAAGCGAAGCTCCGCATCCTCATCCGACATCCCGCGCTCACGCGTTCGAGACGAGCGTCGCGACCGCGATGCATGCGATGCCTTCGCCGCGGCCGATCCAGCCCATACCTTCGTTCGTCTTTCCCTTCACGCTCACCGCGTCGACGTCGACGGCGAGGGCCTGGGCGAGACGAGCGCGCATCAGCTCGCGATGCGACGAGATCCTCGGACGTTCCGCGACGATGGCGATGTCGACCTGCTGCACGACCCAACCCATTTCGCGCACGCGTCCGACGGCGGCGCGCAGCATGTCGATCGAATCCTTTCCCTTGTTCGCCGGATCACGATCTGAAAACATTTCGCCGATGTCTCCCGCCGCGACAGCGCCGAGAATCGCATCGGTGATTGCGTGCGCGGCCGCATCACCGTCGGAGTGGCCGGCGAGATGCACGTCACTCGGAATCGGAACCCCACCCAAGATCAGCGGCCCAGGGGGCTCGAACCGGTGCGAATCGTAGCCGATGCCCGTACGCGTCGCCCGTTGCGCGACGCGAGGAATGGGATCGGCGCGATCGATCACGCGGCCGCGCCGGCCGTTTCTCGATCAGCGGTCGGCGCTAGGATCGTGTAGTCCTGCCGACGCCGCGCGACCTTGAATCCGGCGTCCTGCACCAGGCGCTCGATCTCGTCGGTGGTCGTGCGATGCGTGGTGTTGGCGGCCGAGACGACGTTCTCCTCGATCATGAGCGAGCCGAAATCGTTGCAGCCGAAGCGAAGCGCAGTCTGTCCGACCTTGAGGCCCATGGTTACCCAACTCGCCTGCAGATTCGGAACGTCGTCGAGGACGATGCGCGCGATGGCGACGGTGCGCAGGTAATCGACCGCGTCGGTCTTCTGCATGTGGGACATCGTGGGCGTGTTCTCGGGCTGCAGCGGCCAGCAGATGAAGGCCGTGAAGCCGTGCGTCTTTTCTTGAAGCGCCTGCACTCGATCGAGGTGCTCGATGCGCTCGGCAAGCGTTTCGCCGATGCCGTACATCATTGTGACAGACGTCTTCATGCCTTCGCCATGTGCGAGCTCCATGATCTCGAGCCAGCGATCGGCGCCCGCTTTCTTTTTCGCCACGATATCGCGCACGCGCTGCACGAGAATCTCACCCCCGCCGCCCGGAATGGAATCGAGCCCCGCCGACTGCAGCTCGCGGATCACGTCGCGCGCATCCATGCGGAACACGGTCGAGAAGAAGTCGACTTCGCTGGGACTGAATCCGTGAATGTGGATCGGATGATTGCGCTTGATGTAACGCATCAGCTCCAGATACCACTCGAACGGGATGTACGGATTGTGGCCGCCCTGAATCAGTATCTGGACGGCACCAAGTGCCCTCGCCTCGTCGATCTTCGCACCGATCTGCTCGAACGAGAGCGTGTAGCCCTCGTTGTCCTTGGGCCGGCGATAGAACGCGCAGAACCCG
>JAICYT010000050.1 GCA_025934075.1 Gemmatimonadaceae bacterium | reverse complement strand
TCGCCCATTGGGACTAGGCGTCGCCCGGCGACCGAGGCGACTTCAACGACCGCATCGAGCGCCGTGAGCGCGACCGCTGGATCGGACGGGTGCACGATGTGACACGGCCCGTTGTCGAGGATCGCCAGATATTGATTCTCACCTTCGACCGCGGGGCACGACGTCCCGCCATTCTTGAGACACGGAACCGCGCGCCTGAAGTACCAGCAGCGCGGACGCTGGCAGAGGTTCCCGCCGATCGTCCCCATGTGGCGTAGCGCCGGCGTCCCGACGACCTCGCACGCCTCGGCGAGGCCGATGAAGTGCTCACGCACGAACGGGTTGCCCGCGATGTCGGCCACCCGAGTCGACGCACCGATGCGCACACCGCCGTCGGCGGTCGGGACAACCTCTGCGCTGTCCGGAATCGTCCGGAGGTCGATCAGGACCTCGGGAAGACTGATCTCCTCGGCGATTGCGACCAACAGATCGGTGCCACCGCCGAGTGACATTGCACCGGGCTCGGCGAGCTGGCGCGCTGCGTCGTCGACGGAGGTCGCGCGTTGATACGAGAAGGGATGTGTCACGCGCAGTAAGAAACGGCCGTCGGCCGAAATCCGCGAGCCCAGGCGGGCTGAGAAAACAAAGCGGGACCCGAAGATCCCGCGTCTCTCGTCGTTCTTCTCTTAGTGTGCTGGTCCGCCGGTACCGAGCCGTGCCGGTTCTGCGTCGCCTGACCCTTTGCCGTGCCACGTCACATCCGTCGGATGCTTGTACGTCTGCTTGTGGATGTACGTCACCGTAATGATGCACAGGATCGTGAACGCGATGACGCCCGCGGCAACTCCCCAGCCGCCATTCGTGTCGGCTGGGACATAGCGATCGATGTGGTTGGGCTCGGACATGGCAGGGAATGTAATTGAGACCGGATCGGGCGCAAACGGGTAGAAGGCCGGAACCACGGAGTCCGGATTCCGTAAGAATTCGGAGAATGAAGAACCTTTCCTCGCTCTGATGCTGTCTCATGTTGTGAGCGGGGCGTAATTTGATTCGTCCCGCAGGTTCCCCGTACTTGACGTGACCGCTCTTCGAGACGAGCTCCAGCGTACCTTAGGCACATCCTTCACCATCGAGCGGGAGCTTGGCGGCGGTGGGATGTCGACCGTATTCGTCGCTCGCGACAACGCGCTCGGACGAAGTGTGGTCATCAAGGTTCTGCCCTACGAGCTCGCGGCCACCGTTTCGGTCGATCGGTTCAAGCGCGAGATCATGTTGTCGGCGGCGCTGCAGCATCCGCATATCGTTCCGGTGCTGAGTGCTGGCGAGACCGATGGGCTGCCGTTTTTCATCATGCCGTTCGTCGAAGGCGAATCGCTGCGGGCTCGCCTTTCGCGCGGCCCGCTGTCGGTGCGCGAAGCGGTCAGCATTCTCAAGGACGTCTCGCGTGCGCTCGTCTACGCGCACGGTCGCGGGATCATCCACCGCGACATCAAGCCCGACAACATTCTTCTCTCGTCGGGCTCCGCAACGGTTACGGACTTCGGCGTCGCCAAGGCATTGTCGGCGTCGCGCGAGGGCACTCGTTCCGAGACAGCGAACCGCACCGGAACGATCACGCTCGTCGGTACTTCGATCGGAACGCCCGCCTACATGGCGCCAGAGCAGGCCGCGGGCGATCCGAATACCGACCACCGCGCCGACCTCTACGCGCTCGGCATCGTCGGCTACGAGATGCTCGTCGGGACGCCGCCGTTCCACGGTCGCGCGCCGCAGCAGCTTCTCGCCGCGCAGTTGACGGAAAAGCCGGCGCCGATCGCCTCGCGACGCTACGACGTGCCCGAAGCGCTCGCGACGCTCATCATGCGTCTGCTCGAGAAGGAGCCGGCCAAGCGTCCGAAGACCGCCGCCGAAGTCGCGCGCTCGCTCGAAGATCCCGCGGTCGTCAGTGGGACGTTCCAGTCCATGCCCGCGCCCAAGTCCCAGCGACCCAAGCGGGTATTGTGGGCGCTGGCCGGCGCCGGAATTCTCGCATCCGTCGCAGCGGGCGGCGCATGGTTCTCCAATCGGCACTCGTTGCCACTGAGCACGACAGGCGCGCCAGTCGCGATCGCGCCCGCAGCAACCAAGTCGATCGCAGTGATGCCGCTCGTCAATATCAGCCGCGACACGAGCGACGCCTACTTCGCCGCCGGCATGACGGCCGAGTTGACGAATGCATTGAGCCGCATTCCCGGATTGCGCGTGGCGTCGGGGACCGAGAGCGCCGTCCGCGAACAAACCGTCTCGAGTCCGATCGAGCTCGCGAAAGCGCTCAACGCCAACATGGTACTCGTCGGCACTGTGCAGCGTGAAGGTGGACGCATGCGCGTGACCGCGCGGCTCGTCAACACCGCTGACGGCTTCACGATCTGGTCCGACATGTTCGAGCGCGACTCGAAGGACGTCTTCAAAGTCCAAGACGATATCTCGAGCGCGATCGTCGCCGCAATCTCGCCCGAAGTCACCGGAGCGACATCTTCAAGCGCCGCGCCCACAGTTGCCGCGAGGCCCGTCGCGCGGAGTGATCACGGGACATCCGACGTCACCGCATACGATCTCTATCTCCGCGGCCGGTACTTCTTCGACAAGCGTGGCGAGACGAGTCTGCGTCGCGCACTCGACTACTTCCAACAGGCAGCTAAGCGCGACACGATGTTCGCGCGCGCATACGCCGGCATCGGAAGCGTCTACGCGTTGCTGCCGCTCTACGCGCACATGCGGGGCGACTCGGTTATGCCGCTCGCGCTCGCGGCGATCAACCGCGCCGTTGCGCTCGACAGCACGCTGCCCGAAGCGTTCGCGTCGCGGGCCACGCTGTTGCAAGCGAGCTGGCGTTGGGCCGAGGCGGAACGCGATTACAAGCGCGCCATCAAGCTCGACCCCAACTATGCCGCGGCTCGCCAGTGGTTCGGCGAAATGCTGCTGCTCAACGGTCGCACGGCGGAATCGATCGCGCAGTTGAAGCGCGCCACCGAGCTCGATCCACTATCCCCGATCATGTACGGATCCTACAGCCTCGCCCTCGGCGTTGCCCGCTCGGCGGACGCCGCAATCGCCGCGGGTCGTCGGGCTGTAGAGATCGACTCGACGCTGCTCGTAACGCGCTTCATGCTCGGGGGAGTGTACGCCGAGTTTGGTCGCATTCCCGAGGCGGTCCGAGAGCTCGAGACTGCTGCTCGGCTCGATACGACGTCGGTTCAAGCACTTGGTTTGTTAGGGTACGCTTATGCCAAGAGCGGCAATGGTCAACGCGCCGTCGAGTTGGCCAAAGGCCTCGAGACCGACGCCAACCATGGCGTGAGTGGCGCCGCGCCGGCGGCGGCGCGGATCTATATTGGACTCGGCGACAACCCGCACGCGTTGACGCTGCTCGAGCGCGCGGCGGCCGACCATGATTCGTTCTTCTCCAGTGAGTCGTTGGCCGAGAGCTTTTTCGATCCGCTGCGAGGCGATCCGCGGTTCGTGGGCGTCGTCCGTATGACCGGACTCGATCCAAAGCTGGCACAGCGGAGTGCACCGTAGCCGCCACGCTCCTTCACGGCGGCGACGACGCCGGTAGTATCGCACCAATCACTCCCGTGGAACGTCTACGCGACCTAGTCGTCATCAGGGTGATGAAGATCATTCGTATTGCCAGCCGAGTCGGAGTCATCGTGGTCGCTGCAGTCGCGACAGCATGCTCGCGCCCGGTGCTCTACTATCCGACGCCCGAGGTTGAGGCGTCCGAGTCCACGACGGCCGGTACGGCAAAGAAGCCTGAGGCGTCGGCGTCAGTCGTTGTCGCATCGCCGGCCGACGCCGAATATCTGCGCATGCGGAACATCCTGCTTCCCGTTGCCGGCGCCGACATGAGAAAGGTCGACGACTCGTTCTTCGAGCCACGCGACGGCGGCCGCGTGCATCGAGCGATCGACATTCTCGCGCCGCGCGGCACACCGATTCTTTCTGCCGACGACGGAAAGATTCTGCGCATGACGACCAATGGTCTCGGCGGCATCTCCATGTACACCGTCGATACCGAGAGCCGGCTCGTCTACTACTACGCGCACATGGATCACTACAACGACGCCATGTCGCCCGGCCGCACGATCGCGAAAGGCGACACGCTCGGTTACGTCGGCACGACGGGCAACGCGCCGAAAGACACGCCGCATCTCCATTTCCAAGTCATGCGTTGGCCGGCTGACGGAAAATATTGGAATGGCGACCCGATCGATCCGTACGAAGCACTCGGCGGCGTCATTCACGCGGATCGCGCCAAGCACTACGTCGCGCAGCCGTTCGAGTACTGACTCGGCGGCTGTAGCTTGAGGGTATGGCAATATCATCGAAGCAGCGCGCCACGCTCCGCGCCGAGGCGCACCATCTCACCGCGACGGTGCATGTCGGCCAGCACGGGTTGACGGACGCTCTTCGTCAAAGCGCCGACGACGCGTTGCGCACGCACGAGCTGGTGAAGATTCAATTCACCAAGAACGCGGCGGTGACGGCGAAGGAGGCGGCCAACGATCTCGCGCAGGCGCTGGAGGCCGACGTCGTCCAGGTCATTGGTCACACGGCCACGATCTATCGCGAGAATCCCGAGCTCAAACGAAAGGACGGCATTCCGCCCTGGCGACGCTGACGGTCGGCCGTCCGGTTTCAACCCTTTCCGCGATTCCTGTGTCTACCCCAGTATAGACTCCCCGTGTAGTCCCCGGGGAAGGACCGTTTCGGGGAGACGAGATGTCTGGACAGTTGCCACTGCTGAAAGGCACGGTCGACATGCTGGTGCTCAAGGCGCTCAGCTGGGGACCGCTCCACGGATTCGGAATCTCGCAGTGGCTCGATGCGCGCTCTAGTGGGAGTCTTGGGCTCGACGACAGCTCGATGTATCAGGTGCTTCATCGTCTCGAGGGAGCCGGACTCGTCGAAGCGGAGTGGCGAATCACCGAAAACAATCGCCGCGCGCGGTTCTATTCGTTGACGCAGGCCGGCCGCGCTTCTCTCAAGACGCAAACCGCGACCTGGTTGCGATACAGCGACGTCGTCACCGCGCTCATGACGGCGCGATCGCGTTCGGCACCGGCCTGACGGGAAATTCATGCTTCGCCGAATCTTTCGTCTCCGATCGGGCCCCGCCGCGCTCGAGGACGAGGTGCGCGAGGAAATCGAGACGCACGTCGCAATGTGGATCGATTATCTCGTCGCCCGCGGCGCATCGCGCGAAGATGCGGAGCGTGCCGCGCGCGCACGGTTCGGCGAGTTTGGTTCGGCGCTCGATGGTCTCTATGTCTCGGCACAACAACGTGAGGCTCGAATGGAGCGGCGTGAACGTTGGGCATTGATCCGCGCAGACGTCGTGTTCGCGTGGCGGCAAGCGCGTCGCGAGCTGCGCTTCACGATCATCGCGTTGCTCACCTTCGCGCTCGGGATTGGCGCGAACACCGCGATGTTCGGCGTCGTGCGCGGCGTACTGCTGCGACCGTTGCCGTATCAGGCTCCCGATCGACTCGCCGTGATATGGCCGATGAGAACGATCTCCAACGCCGAACTGCTGTATCTACAGAGCAACGCGAGGTCGTTCGAGTCGGTCGCGGCGTTCAGTCCGGGGTGGGGAATCGCGATGACGGGCGCTGGCGAACCGCGACAACTCGATGGCGCACGCGTCTCCACGAATTTCTTCGAGACGCTCGGCGTCGAGCCGCAGATGGGGCGTCTGTTCCGCGCCGACGAATCGAATCCGGGGAATTGGAACGTCGCGATTCTCAGTCATCGACTGTGGGTCGAGCATTTCGGCGGCGAACGCTCCGTGCTCGGCCGCGTCGTCGATCTCGATGGCCAACCGCATCGCATCGTTGGCGTGATGCCCGCTGGCTTCGAGGCATTCCAGCCCGCGGTCGACGCGTGGCTGCCGCTACAGATCGACCCGTCATCCTCGTTTCATACAGGTGCGACCGCGTTCGCGCTCGGTCGTCTCGCGCGGGGGGCAACATTCGCCGGCGCGGCGAGCGAGATGGCGACGCTCGCGCCGCGCATGCGGGCGGCATTCAACTACGCCGACGACTACGGCCGCGGCGGCACTGTCGTGAGTTTGCACGAGAGCTTGGTCGGCAACGTCCGCGGTTCTCTGCTCGTGTTGTTCGGCGCGGTCGCGTTTCTCGTCATGATTGCGGTCGCGAACGTCGCGAACTTGCTGCTGGTTCATGCGGCTGGCAGGCGTCGCGAGCTGTCGATTCGTCGCGCGCTTGGCGCATCGCACTCGCAGATCGCGCGCCAATTGGTGGTGCAGAGCCTCCTGCTCGCCTTTGCTGGCGGCGCCGCTGGGCTCGCGCTCGGCGTGGTCGCGCTGCACGGCCTCAAGGCAATTCTTCCATCGACGATTCCAATGCTCGCGACCGCGAGCGTCGACGCGACTGTGCTCCTCGTGTCGGCGGGCGTGACGATCGCGGCGGGCATCGTGTTCGGCATCGCGCCCGCACTGCTCGCGTCAGGGGTCGATCCAGAGGTCGTGCTGCGCTCTGGGTCGACAGGAATCAGCAGCCGCGGGCACGCGGCGGTGCGAGAATCACTCGTCGTGATCGAAGTCGCGCTGGCCGTGGTGCTGGTTGCTGGAGCAGGACTCATGACCGAATCGCTTTGGCGTCTGAGCAAAGTCGATCTCGGATTTCAACCACGCGGCGTGGTGAGTCTCCGGATTCAGCCGTCGAGCGGGCAAGTCAAATCGGTCGAGGCGACAACGCAGTACTTCGACGAGCTCACGCGTCGTATCGCGACCATTCCTGGCGTGCGGAACGTTGGTGCCGCCCAGCACCTTCCGCTCAGCGGGTTTAATTGGCAGGGAAGTCTCGACATCGAAGCGCGACCGATTCCCGCCACCGCGACGCATCCAAGCGTCGTGTGGCGATCGATTGTCGGCGATTACTTCGGCGCAATGAGCATTCCGCTCTTGCGCGGACGCCTGTTCAGCGCGACTGACACGCGCGCGGCACCGCCAGTCGTCATCATCAACGCGACGATGGCGAAACATTTCTGGCGCGATCGCGACCCAATCGGCGAGCGCATTCGACTGGGCAATGCAACGCGCAAAGAGTGGGCGACGATCATCGGTGTTGTCGGCGACGTCCGCTCGGCGTCGCCGGATCAGCCGCCGCCGGATGAGGCTTATCGTCCGAACACGCAGCAAGGACTCGTCTTCATGCATTACGTGGTGCGCGCCGGCGATCATCCTTCGAGTCTCGCGCCGGCGATTCGCGCCGCGGTGCGTTCATTCGACAAGGCGGTACCGATCGCGGAGCTCCGGTCGCTCGACGACATCTTTGCGACGGCGATAGCGGGACGGCGCACGATCGCAATCTTGCTCGCCGCATTTGCGGCGATCGGGCTCGTGCTCGGCGCAGTCGGCATTTACGGCGTCATCGCGTACGCGGTCAGCCAACGCACTCGAGAGCTCGGCATTCGTACCGCCCTTGGCGCGGTGGAAGGGCGAATCACAATGATGGTCATCGGCGAGGGACTGCGATTGACCACAGTGGGCATCGCTATCGGCATCGTGGTCGGATTGTTCGCCGCGCGATCATTGCGCGCGCTGCTTTTCGGTGTGGCGACCGGCGATCCGCAGATCTACGCCGGCGTGGCGATCATCCTGGCAATCGTTGCGACGACCGCCGCGTATTTCCCGGCGCGCCGCGCGGCGCGGGTCGATCCACTCACCGCGCTGCGTGGCGAATGAGGAAAGTCAGAAGCCGAACAAATCGAGATTCGACTCCAACCCCGATTCCCAAGTCAGAAGCCAATCCCGCGCTCTCGTGGAAAGCGCGATAGCGCCCGCGAGCTGCTCGTCGTTCGGGCCGGCGAATCCCAGACCATATACCGATCAATCGCGCGCGCGGTGTTGGGATTCGTGTTGCCCCGAGCCGCGATCTCCCGCGTCCAGTTCGCGAGAAATGCTTTCCACTCACCCGCATCCATGGGGTACGGCCCTTATGGTTGTGGCCACACGGTGAGATCGCGCAACGCGGTGCGGGTGAAGTGCCCGCGCATTTTGCGCACGACGGAATCCAGCTCGACGAGCTGCGCACGCCCGAGGTCGAGCTGGTGTTCCTCAGGCTGGTCTACGGTTCGGATGGGATAGTCGCGGTATGGCGTGCGCGATTGTTCGACATGTGCGCCCAACATGTGCGTCACGCGATGGTGCGCGACGAAATCGTTCAGCCGGTCGATGCTGTTCGCGAATGCAGCAGTGTCGCCCACGTAGAGACGTCCCGGATAGAACGTGTCCCCCGTGAGCAGAATTCCAGTGCGTCGATCATAGAGCGCGATGCTCGCTGGTTGATGCCCAGGAATGGGAAGAACATCCAGCACGCGGCCGCCGAGGTCGATCGATCCGCTGTCGGCCGGCCAATGCTGGATGCCGAAGAAGGCCCGTACCGCGGCAGTGTCGCGACCAACGACAATGGTGTTCGGCCGATGCACGAACTGCGAGTCGCCAGCGACGTGATCGCCATGGGCGTGGCTATGCGCGACGACCAGTGCAATCGACGCTTGGTGCTTTCGGCTCAGCCAACTCTGAATGAGAGTGTCGACGCGCGCCGCGACGTCCACGTGGCCGGCTCCAGTATCGAACAGAAGCGCACGATCTCGACCGAAAACCAGATACAGAAAGGGCTTCTCGTAGTTCGTGCACGCAGCCTGACGCATGATGATGAAATCATCGTTATACGGCTGTACGCGAAACTGCGGCTGGTTCGTGCAATCGGTGCCGCCGGCGTACCAGTTGGTCTCAACGCGTCCGGCTTCGACCTGCGCGCGTGGTTGCGGAGCCCGTGCACAACCGACGACGCTCAGCGTCGCGATTCCGGTCAAAACACGTGAGGTCATGAGCGCGCGCCGAGCGCCAACACGCGCCACGGCGTCAACGGAATCTCCGCCACGTCGACGCCCAGCGCATTCGCCACCGCATTCGCGACCGCCGGCGCCGTGCCGATGATCGGTGGCTCCGCTAATCCCTTCGCGCCCGTGTGATTCGCGACGGTGTCGGCCGCGTCGACGAAGAATGCGTCGATCGACGGGATGTCGCCGATCGTCGGAATCTTGTAGTCATGCATGGTTGGATTGAGTGGCGTGCCCTGCTGCTCGTCCAAGACGCGTTCTTCAAACAACGCGTAACCCAACCCTTGAATGATGCCGCCCTCGAGCTGACTCTCGGCGAGCGTCGGATTGATGACGCGCCCAGAATCATGCGCCGACACGATGCGCAATACGCGCACTCGGCCCGTTTCTGTATCAACCTCCACTTCCGCGAATTGCGCGCCGAACGCGGAGATCGCCGTCATGTCAGGGTTTGGACCGCGACTGCCCTGACCGATGATCATCACATCGCCAAGCTTCTCGCACACCTCGCCGATCAGCATGCAGGCGTCGCTGCTCTTCGCGTGAATCTCGCCGTCACGCGATTCGAGATCGTCGGGCTCGGTGTGCATCAGCCCCGCGGCCGCCTCGAACAACGAGTCGCGCGCCTCTTCCGCCGCGACACGCACGGCTGGTCCGACCGACGCCGTCGTGATCGACCCCCACGAATTCGAGGCGAATGGCAACCGCTCCGTATCCCCAAGAACCGTCCGCACATTGTCGATCTTGGCGCCGAGTACTTCGGCGGCGATTTGCGCGAGCACTGTGCGCGCGCCTGTGCCGAGGTCTTGCGCGCCGGTCAGGACTTCGATCGTTCCGTCGCGATTGATGCGAACCGTCGCATACGCAGGCGGCCCGCCTCCCGCGCCCCACGTGAGCGACGCCATGCCGACGCCGCGTCTGATACGAGAGCCGTAATCAGGAACCGCATCGCGCGCGCGCGTCCACCCAAATCGCTCGGCGCCTAGTCTGTAGCACTCGTCGAGATGTTTGTCGGAGTACGGACGGTTCCTGTCCTGATCGTGCCGCGCGTAGTTGCGGCGACGCAACTCGAGCGGGTCGAGATCGAGCTCGCGCGCGAGCGCATCCATCGCGCACTCGAGACCGAACGCCCCTTCGACGCTGCCCGGCGCGCGAAACGACGCCATGGCGCCGGTATTCATGTAGACGAACGTCTCGCTGCTGCGCACGTTGGCGCAGCGATAGAGCTCGTGATAAATACGCGCCGGTCCAGCGAGCCAACCACCGATGCCGAGCGAAATCGTCGCGTCGAGCGTGATCGCAGTGAGTGTGCCGTCACGTTTGGCGCCGATCGTCACTCGTTGTCTCGTCGCCGAACGATTGCCCGCGTCGGTCTGTTCGCCTTCTCGATCGAGAATGCAGCGAACGGGCCGGCCGAGCTTCTTCGCGAGCGCCGCGGCGATGTACGTCGCGTGCGACGCGCCATTCTTTGCGCCGAAGCCCCCGCCCATGTAATTCTTGATCACGCGAACGGACGACAGTGGAAGCTCGAACGCTTTCGCGATGTCGCGCCGCGTGTTGAAGATCCCCTGCGTCGATTCCCAAATGGTGAGCCGGCGGCCGGACCATTCAGCCACTGCGCCATGGGGCTCGAGTGCGGTGTGGAGTGCGGTCGGCGTCCGATACTCGCGCGTGATCGTGACGTCTGCGTCGCGGAATCCGGCGTCGACGTCGCCGCGTGACATGATGCGTGGCGACGAGCGCGGCGTGTTGCCGGACGGCTTCACGCGCGGCGCGTCCGCGGCAAGAGCTTGCTCCGCCGTGACCACATGCGGCTCGGCCTCCACCGTCATCATGATCGCGTCCAACGCGCGCTCGGCCAACTCGATGGTGTCGGCGCAAATGGCCGCGAGAGGCTGGTTGACGTAGTGGATCGATTGGTCGAACAATTTCACGCCGTCGAGCTTGATGTCGGGAATGTCATCGACCGTCAGGACTCCACGAACGCCCGGGAGCGCGAGGGCGAGAGATGCGTCGAGGCTGGTGACACGGCCACATGCGACCGGTGCGCGAAGCAATGCGACGTGAAGCATGCCGGCGACCTTGATGTCGGCGGTGTAGCGTGCGTCGCCGGTGACTTTCTCGAGAGCATCCATCCGCGCGACGCGCTGTCCGACCACGCTGAGCTCGGCATCGTTGCCCCAGGGTGTGGGATCGCGCGATGGCAGCTCGACGACTTTCGTCTCCTCGCGGCCCTCGATTTCGACTGTGGTGGTGACGAAGCGCTTAGCCATTGGGTGGAATCCGCTCGGCGGCGGCCAACACGGCGCGCACGATTTTCGGGTACGTGCCACAGCGACAGAGGTTGCCGCTCATGCCGTGGCGCACGTCGTCCTCGCTCGGGTTTGGATTGTCGCCGAGGAGTGCGATTGCGGCGAGGATCTGTCCGGGTGTGCAAAAGCCGCATTGGAGCGCGTCGTGCTCGATGAACGCGGCCTGAACAGGGTGCAGGTCGCCGTCGCGTCCGATGCCTTCGATAGTGGTGATTTCTCGGTCATCGCAGGCGGCGGTCAGCGTGAGACAGGAATAGACCGATGCGCCGTCGAGAAGGACGGTGCACGCGCCGCACTCCCCCCGCCCGCAGACGAGTTTTGTTCCCGTGAGATCGAGACGTTCGCGCAGCGTCGTGAGCAGCGTCTCGTGGGACGGCGGGGTCAGGTCGTGCTCGGCTCCGTTGACGATGAGACGCATGCAACTATCTTAGCCTCTACGCCCTTGAATCGCAGGACCATCCGAGGCTCCGCATGCCCTACGTCATTACCGAAGCTTGCATTGGCACCAAAGACCGCGCATGCGTCGATGTGTGCCCCGTCGACTGCATATATGAAGGTCCGGATCAGCTCTTCATCCATCCGGACGAATGCATCGATTGCGGCGCGTGCGAGCCCGAATGTCCGGTGACGGCGATCTTCCCGGAGGAAGACGTGCCTGGCAATCTGAAGCAGTACGTTCAGATCAATCGGGACGTTTTTAAGAGCGATAACCCGCCGGGGAAGCCGCAGAAGTAGCGCGGCCCCGGCCGCGCTACTTCTGCGGCTTCACGTGCGTCGCGCCCACCACTCTTTCGCGCCAAACACCACCGCCAGCGCGGCGTATTGCATGAACGTGCTCATCTCACTCCGCCATGCCTCGGCCCAGTCGTGCTGCCCGGTCTCGCGCTGCTTTGGCGGACGTGGAATCCACCGCGGGGTTGTCTGCTTGTAGCCCAAATACTCACGACCGAAGATGGACTCGAGGACGCCTTCCTCGTACGCCACGATCAGCGTGTACTCGATCGCGAACAGAACGATCGCGATCGGGAGGAACCACAGCACGCCCGAGATGATGACGAAGCCCATCCAGATCAGAAAGTTGCCGACGTACAACGGGTTTCGAACCCAGCCGAAAATTCCGTAGGTCACGAGCCGCTGCACGTCACGCGAGCGACGGCGCGTCACCGTCCCGGCAGCCGCGACGCCGGCGAGGCGAATCCACTCTCCGATCACGATTGGAATCGCGCCCACCAGCCAATTGACGAGCGTCGGATGCCCCGGCGCGAGCAACGCGACGAGGAGAAACGGGACCGGCAGCCAGCTGCGATTGCGAAAGAGCAGAGCGCCAATTCTCGCGCTCGTGCGTTCCTCCGCGGCCGACGGTGCCTTCGTGGGCGACGATGACGGTGATGACATCGCGCGAAAGCTAACTGTAGAGTAGACTGCCGAGAAATTCGCTGACCACCGTGTTGAAGGCGGCTGGTCGCTCCATGTTCGAGAGATGGCCCGCCTGTCGTAGCACCTCGATGCGACTTCCGGCGATCGCGCGGTGCAAGACACGCGCTTCTTTCGGCGGGGTCAGCACGTCCTCCTCGCCCACCACGACGAGCGTTGGTACGTCGATGGTCGCGCAGGTTTCCGCCGAGTCAGGTCGCGCGATCATCGCCTCGAGTGCGCCGATGATTGCTTCGGGCGCGGTCTGCGCCATCATGCGGTGAATCGAATCATAGATGTCAGGCCGCTTGTCGCGCGTCGTCTTTCCCACGAGACCGACGATCTGCATGTTCGCCACCGCCGTGCTGCCCTGCGTCTCGGCGATCTCGATCAGCTCGTGACGTCGCCCCGCCGTTTCGACTGAATCCGCGCCGACGCGCGTGTCGGCGAGGATGAACGCCCGTACGCGATCGCGATGTCGGCGCCATAGTGCGAACGAGGCGTAGCCGCCCATCGACAGGCCCACGACAACGGCGCGTTCGATCTGCAACGTGTCGAGCACTCCCGCGACGTCGTCGGCATAGCGATCCATGGTGTACGGCGGAGCAGCGGCGGAGTCTCCAAATCCCCGGAAATCGATTGGAATGCAGCGACATTCGGCGACGAGTGCGCCGACTTGCGGCTCCCACATCGTGCGATTCAACGGGAACGCGTGCAAGAAAACCACCGGCAAGCCGGAGCCGATGTCGTCGTATGCGATTTCCGTGTCGCCCACCAGGGCGATCAATCCGGCTCCGGCCACTGCGGAAGCATGTCGCGCCAGCTGTCCGGCACGGGCACAGGCTGCCCGTCCTGGTCAACCGCCACGAACACGATCGACGCCTCGGCGACGACCGCGTCGCTTCCCATCTTTCTCACTTCCTGCTTGATGATGTAGCTCGTGCGGCGAATCGCGAGCAGACCGGATCGAATCACGAGGTCTTCACCCGGTCGCGACTGCGCGAGATATCCGATGTCGACGTGACGCACGACCGAGAACACTGGCTGTTTGGCCCAGTGGCGCACGTCGATTTGCGGCTCGAGCAGCGCCCAACGCGCGCGCTCGAGAAAGTTGAGCATCGTCGCATGGTTCAGATGCCCGAGCATGTCGCAGTCGGTCGGGTAAATGTGGAACGTGACTTCCGGCAGTGTCGTCATGAAGCCCCAAGGATGCGGGAGTCGAAGGTTAACCAGAACAGGAGCGGCCCGCCCGGCGCGAGCTCGAGCGCCAGACTAAATGCTTTGGCGCTGTAAGTCGGGTCCAAGACGATGCCGGTGGCATTCGCCAAACGCGCCGCGGCCTCTTTGCCTTTGTCGGTCTCGCGGCCATACGCGCCACCATACGAATCATGCGCGACGGAGACGTCGTGTCGCCGGACGCGCGGCAAACGCGCGCCGCTCATGCCTTCAATCAGACGCGCGGTCCGATTCGCGAGACGCTGCACTCGCCGCGCACGTCCAACGATCCTCGGCACAACTCGAGCGCCGACGACGGTGATGTCGCGATCCGCGATTCGAAATGCCAGCGCGAGACCCGCCGCCGTGCCGCCGGTGCCGAGCGGCACGACAACACGTTTGGGTTGCGGAAGCATGCCCGCGTCGATTTGCGCAACGAGCTCGAGACCCGCGTTCACGTGGCCGAGAATTCCGAGCGGGCTGCTGCCACCGGCGGGAATCCATCGCACTCCACGTCGACGCTGTCGCAGCGCCCAGACGTATGCTCCAAGCGGCGATCGGAAGACCGGCGCTCGGTCGGTGCGCTCGGCCAGTTGTTGCGCGACTCGCACTGCCGTCGCGTTCATCTCCTGCGTCCATCGTCCAACCGAGACGTGCGCGCCGATCCGCGCGGCGTAGACGGCCACGGCGAGCGCATGAGTCGATCCCGCTGAGCCAACGGTCACGACGCGTTCGCCGGGGTGCAGATCACCGAGTAGAAATTCCAATGCACGTGTCTTGTTGCCGCCCATTGGATCGGCACACAGGTCGTCGCGTTTGATCCAAAGCGACGGCGCGACGGTCTTGAGCGCGACCACCGGTGTTGGAAAAGTGCCTAGCGAGATGCGCGGCAGACGCGCGAGCGCCGGAAATCGGGCCACGAGTGGGATGACGTCGACGCTCGCCGTCGGACTACGCCTCGACACCCTTGTGTGGATCTTCGCCTGGGCCGATCTGCGGGTCGCCAACGACGTCTTCGACGTACAACATCTTGACGCCGACGACGGTCGCCGCGAGAAGCGGCACCGCACACATCAAGCCGAGGAAGCCAAATAGCACCGCCATCAACGCCTGTGAGAAAACCGTCAACGCCGGTGGAAGATTGATTCCGCCCTTCATGAGAAGCGGGATCAACAGATGTCCTTCGAGAAAATGCACGCCGATGTACGCGATCGTCACCCACAACGCTTTCTCCGGCGAGTCGAGGAAGCCCATGGCGATCGCCGGCAGCGCGCTGATGATCGGACCTAGCGTCGGAATGAACTCGAAGAGCCCCGATAACAATCCCAACGCGAATGCTGCCTTGACGTCGAGCGCGAGCAAGAGGATCGTGGTCACGATGCCGAGCGTCACCATCGCGATGAGCTGTGTGACGAGCCACTTCCGCAGAACGGCGGCGATCGCCGACAACACTTGGCCGGTGCGTTCACGCCGCTCGTGCGGGAATAAGTGCATGATGCCGCGCCGATACATTTCGGGATCCACGGCGATGTAGATCGACAGAAAGATGATGATGAGCAAACCAGTAACGATCTCGATCGTCGACGACAGGAACGGAAAGAGGTAGCGCGTCGCGCCGCTGAACTGAGCACCAAGACGTTGACGCAACGTTTGCGCGAGCGCGGCGGAATCGGTCGGTGCCGTGGTCGGTGGCGTCACAGTCTGAGGTACCGCGGGCTTCGGTGTCGGCGTCGTCGTAGCCGCCGAGTCGACGCGAGCCTCGGTCGACAACCCCGAGAA
Source organism: Gemmatimonadaceae bacterium (assembly GCA_025934075.1). GTDB lineage: Bacteria > Gemmatimonadota > Gemmatimonadetes > Gemmatimonadales > Gemmatimonadaceae > JAQBQB01. The sequence continues at coordinate 6,714 of JAICYT010000050.1, read as the reverse complement.
GACCATGCCGATCACGCCGTTGCGACGATGATTGATCCATGCCTCGACGCGGTCAATTGCATCGGGCAGACGACGCCGCAGCTCGACGCCCTGCGAGTGAAGCGTCGGCGCCATCCATGCCCCGAAGCCGAACAACGCGCCAAAGAAACCAATCACGATGAGGGCCGCACTGAGTCCGCGCGGCAATCGCCATCGCGTCAACAGGTCGACGCCCGATGATACGGCAAGCCCAAACAGAATGCCGAGGAATGCGGTCAGCACGAGCGGGTTGGCGAACCAAACCAAGCGCCCGAACAGGTACAAGGCCATGACGAGGGCCGCGGTGCGCAACACGTCGGCGCTCCCCCAGCCAGGTCGCCGGCGGCGAACCCGCCGGCGACGCACGACACTCGTTTCCGTGGGCACGACGTCATCAGGATGACTCATGCGCATTGGCTCCGGGCAACCTGCGTGCCGGTTAGATTGCGGACGTGCACACCCCAGTCTACCTCGACACGTCGGCCACCGTCGACGCGTTCCTTACATCGATCGCCAATGTCCGCATCCTCGCGCTCGATACCGAGGGCGCGAGCTTCCATCGGTTCGTCGATCGAATCTACTTGCTTCAACTGTCGACGCGCGAGCAGACGGCGATCATCGATCCCATGCCCATCGGGACGCCGGCGCTGCTCGGCAAGCTTCTCGAGGATCGAGAGGTCGAAGTCGTTTTCCACGACGCGGATTATGATCTGCGGTTGCTCCAGCAGGACTATCGCTGGCACGTGCGCAACATTTTCGACACGCGCATCGCCGCTCAGCTGCTCGGACTTCGCGCCTTCGGTCTAGCGGCGCTGCTCGAACGTTACTTCGGCGTGAAGCTCGACAAGAAGCATCAAAGCGCGGACTGGTCGATGCGGCCGCTGCCGCAAGGCATGCTCGACTACGCCGCGCAGGACACGATTCACCTGCTCGAGCTGCGCGATCGCCTGAAGCACGACCTCGAGCACGCCGGCCGATGGGATTGGGCCCGCGAAGAGTTCTCGCTCCTCGAGGGCACGAAATGGGGCGACGACGATTCGGCCAACGCGTTCCTGCGCATCAAAGGCGCGCGCGATCTCTCGCGACGCGAGCTGGCCATTCTCCGCGAGCTGGTTCCCTGGCGCGACGCGATCGCCCGACAGCTCGATCGCGCCACGTTCCGGGTCATCGGCAACGAGCAGCTACTCGACATCGCACGTCAACAGCCGGCAACCCGCGACGTCTTGAGCGCCATCAAGGGCATGCCGCGCGGGCTCCTCGAGTCGCGGGGACACGAAGTGCTCGACGCCGTCAAGCGCGGACTCGCGGTCGCCGACTCCGATCTGCCGCGCTTTCCTAAAGCCGCGCGATGGGACCGCGATCCGGACTTCGATGTGCGCGTGAGCGCGCTCAAGACCGTGCGCGACGAGGCGGCGACGCGTCTCGATCTCGACCCCGGCGTGCTCTGCTCGCGCGACCGACTCGAAGCCGTGGCGCGAAAAAATCCGACGAATCGCGACGCGCTCGAGACAGTCGTCGAGCTTCGCCAATGGCAGCGCGCCGTGCTTGGTGAGAGTTTTCTAAACGCCCTCGAGCATCACCGCGGAGCCCGCAGCGCGTAGCGGCAGAAGCATCAGAGGCCCATGTACGATCGAACGCGCGGCTCGATACGATCGGGTGACCAGAACGGCTGCCACACCAGATTGATGATCACTTTGCCCACGCCAGGCATCGCCTGCACTGCGCGCTCGACGTCGGTCATGATCTGCGGCCCCGCCGGGCAACCCGGCGACGTTAGCGTCATGTCGATCTGCACGTCCGCACCCTCGACCACGATGTCATAAACGAGACCGAGGTCGATGATGTTCAGGTTGAGCTCCGGATCCTTGACCTTCCGCAAGGCCAGCTTCACCTGATCGGAGGTCGGGGGCACGGCATCGGTCTCGGGAGCGGCAGGCGTTGTTGGCTCGGGCATATCTCGAAACCTCGACTCCTCCCCAAGGCGCGGCAAGCGCCGGCCGGCTCGCCGACCATTCCGTGCTACGTACTATCGTTGGCGTATCTACGTCGTGTTGCCGATCGATGCAACGGCTCGCGCAGGGCATTCTTGGCTCAGTCCCCTTCCGGAAGGAATTGCCATGGCCCGCTCGAACACGACTGTCCAGCTCGCGATCCTCACGGTGCTCTCTGCCTCGACAGCCTCGCAGCTCCGCGCGCAGACTCCAAAGAAGCCGCTCGAGATCTCCGGCGTCCCCGCGATCAATTTCGATGCGGACGAAGGCTTCGGCTACGGCGTCATCCTCGCCCTCTATGCGTACGACTCGAGCGCAGTCTCGTATCGCTGGACATTGCAGCCCACGGTTTTTCTCACGACCGAAGGGCGACGCGACTACACACTCTTCTTCGACGCGCCGACCCGTCCCGACCACCCCTGGCGCATCACCAGCTTCCTCGGCCGCGAACGGCAGTTGTCGGCGCCGTACTACGGACTCGGCAACGCAACGCCGTATGATCCCGGCACCGAGACGGGGAGCACGCGCTACTTCTACCGCTACGGCCGCGACCGCACGCGCGCGACGGCTGACATCCAGCACGCGGTCGTCAATCCATCGCTGCGCGTCCTGCTCGGCGGTGGCGCCTCGATCGATCGCATCGATCTCACGCCGTTCGACAGCGGACGCACGCTCATCCAAAGCGAGCTCGCCAACCACGCGCCGGCGACAGGCCACACGAACTATCTCCGCGTCGGGCTCGCCTGGGATACACGCGATCGCGAGATCGGGACGCAGTCTGGAACATGGGCCGACGTCATCGTCCAGCGCGTCGACAAATCGCTTGGCGCAACCGCCGATTACACGCGATGGACTGCAACGGCGCGACACTACCAGCCGTTCGGCACACGCCTCACGCTGGCGAATCGGATACTCGTGCAGAACACGATCGGCGACGTCCCGTTCTACATCTTGAGCGAAGTCCAAACAACTCAGAAGCCGCAGGATGGACTCGGTGGCGCGAGCACGGTGCGCGGTCTGCCGAAGGATCGCTATGTGGGGAAAGGCATCGGCGTCTCGAACAACGAGCTGCGTTGGCGGGCGGCCGATTTCACGCTGCGTGGGCGCGCGTCATCTTTCGTCCTCAACGGTTTCGTCGACGCTGGTCGCGTTTGGGCCGACGTCATCGACGTCTCGACCGCGGGCCGGGATCTTCATGTCGGCTACGGCGGCGGCGCGCGCCTCGCCTTCGGCAGCAGTTTCGTTATTGCGGCCGACGTCGGCCACTCATCGCAATCAACCGCGCCGATCTATATCGGGCTCGGATATATGTTCTAAGGTCGGTCCCAACGTCAGCGCTTCTTCTTCGAAGTCGACGCGTGCGTGGTGCTCTTGCTGGCATGCGCGCTCTTGCTCGCGTGCGCAGTGGTCGTCTTCTTCTTCTTAGACACGGTGTGGTGGCGTGCCTTGCGCTCGGGGCGATTCCAGTCGACCGCGCGATCAGCGCGGAACTTGGCGGGCATCACCATGGGGCCGTCGGCATAATCCGTGACGGCGAGCGCGGCGGCGTCGGCGAGATCGGCGCGAACGTCGGCGATCACTTTGGCCGGCCGGCGTGCCCGCGCTTCGTGCACGCGGTTCGTGAGCAGCACAACGAACATATCGCGATCCGGATCCATCCAGATGGACGTGCCGGTAAACCCGGTATGCCCGTAAGCATCCTCGCCGAGATACTGGCCACAGCTGCCTGAACCACCGCAGGTGTCCCAGCCGAGCGCACGCGTTCCCGCCGCACGCTTGGTGAATAGCGCGACCGTCGAATCCGCGACGATGCGAGTGCCATTGTACTCGCCACCGTTCAACATCATCTGCGCGAAGACAGCGAGATCGGCCGCTGTGCTGAACAGGCCCGCGTGACCGGCGACGCCGCCAAGGGCGTAGGCGTTTTCGTCGTGCACCTCGCCCTGCAGCGGATAGCCACGCGGCGGTGCAACCTCGGTCGGGGCGACGCGCGCCTTCAGCGAATCGGCCGGCCGGAAAAACGTGTCTGTCATACCGAGCGGCTGGAACACACGCTCATCGAGGAAACGGTCCAAGCGCTCACCAGAAGCAGCTTCGACGATGAAGCCGAGCATATCGGCGCCGAGGTCGGAGTACTCGTAGCAGTGGCCGGGTTCGCATCCAAGCGGAGTCGAAATCACTTCGGCGCGGGCCTCTTCGGGCGAGTGCGCGCTGCGCCACAGGTCGCGGCCAGCGGGGAGCCCGGAGCGATGCTCGAGCAGCATGCGTACCGTCACCCGGTCCTTGGCACCACCGGAGAACTCGGGAACGTAGACCGAAACGGGATCGTCCAGATGGATCTTCCCTTCGTCGTACAGCACCATGATCGCCGTGGTCGTGCCGACGACTTTGGTCAACGAGGCGAGATCGTAGATGGTCTTGTCGGCAGAGACTCGCGTGCTGCTGCTCTCCCAACTGAGCTTGCCGAAGCCCTTTTCCCATACTGCGGCGCCGCGCCGACCAACAACGACGGCCGCGCCGGGGTATCCGCCGGCCGAAATCCCACGTTCGACGACGTGATCGATCTTGGCGAGCCGCTCGCTGGACATGCCAACGGCTCGGGGGGCCTTCATAGGAAGACCACCGCCGTCACTAGTCGCAATGGCGAAGGTAGACAACAACAGGGACAGCACCGATGGACTCCTAAAGCAGGGCGACGAACTGCCAAAGACACCAACGGAACCAGTACCGCCGTCGCCGCCGGAACTGGGGGTGTCAGATATTGTGCCGAAGCGTTATTTCGAAGTATCGACCGGCGGTAGGAACCACCAACCCGATCGACTAAGTGCCGTACGTCACAATGCCACCGAATGTTCCGGATCGCAAGTCCGAACTCGTGTCCGAACAGCGGCAAGATGTCGCGCAATAGAGCGACGAGCAATAGATGGGGAAGTAACGGCACTACTTGCACTTGAATGACACTAAACAGACGAGTTCGGCTCTCGGCGTAAACCGTTTGGCGGTCACCCGTGACCAATTCCGCGAGACATGAATAACGAACCCCTCATCATCCGACGCGCGCTGGATGGCGACGAGGGGGCGCTCCGGGCCCTTTGGGCCCGGCACGCCCCTCATATCGACATGGTGGTGCGTCGTCTGGTGGGGGAAGACGCGGATTTGGCGGCGGACATCGCCCAGGAAGTTTGGATTCAGATTTTCCGGGCCCTCCCCAGTTATCGCGGGGATTCACAGTTCGGCACATGGGCACACAGGATCGCCGTGAATCGGACGCTCAACGCACTGCGCAAGACGCGCCGACTGGCAAACCTCGAGACCGAAGTCCATGAGGACAGCGCCTCGATCGAGCCGGATCACGATCGCGCATTCGTCGCGCAGTCGATCGAGGAGGCAGCCCGCAAGCTGTCACCCGGCGCGCGAGCCGTCTTCACGTTGCACGATGTCGAAGGCTACACGCACGAGGAGATCGCCCAAGAGCTCGGCATTACCGCGGGCGGCTCGAAGTCACAACTGTTCAAAGCGCGCGCGAAGCTCAGAAAACTTCTCGCGCATCTCATAGACGCGAAGGACATCAGTATTTCTGGAAAGGAAACCGAACATGTCACATCCACAGAACGTGTTGCACCTGTCTGCTGAGCGACTCGCCGCCTTGAGCGACGAGTCGCCGACCGCGACGGAGCTGGCGCATCTGGCGACCTGCGCGGATTGCGCTCATGAGCGCGCGGTATATCAGAATTTGCTCGAGCTCGCGTCGGCCGAATCCGCTCGGCTCGGCGCCCCGCTCACGCGTTGGGAAGCTCTCGCTCCGGCGCTCGCCGCCGACGGCGTGATCGATACAGGTCGCGCACTCCCGTCCATTCCTCGAAGAAACCGCTCTCGCAGCCCATGGCTGCAGGCAGCCGCCGCCATCCTTCTCATCGCCGGTGGCATGATCGCCGGCCGTTACAGCGCGGGCGCAGCGCCGATTGCCATGAACGTGGCCGCGAATCACAGCCCGAGCGCCGATTCGGCGCCGCATTTCGCGTCGATCGACGAGGCACGCGCCGCACAGGCGCAGTCGCAGCTCACCTTCCAAACCGCCACGGCGTTTCTCGCGCAACGGGACACAGCGAGCTTGTCCGAGACGCCGGCGACAATTCGCACGCGTCTCGCGACGCTCGATCGCGTACGCGAGGTCGTGGGCAAGGCGCTGGACGACGCGCCGTATGATCCGGTGATCAACGGCTACTACCTCACCACCGTGGGACAACGTGAAGCCACGCTGCGGCAGCTCAACACGGCGCTGCCCGCCGGCATGCGGCTCACGAGCTATTGATGGGATACGCACCGATGCGCATGAGCCTTTCACGCGGCGGAGCTGCCGCGTTCTTCACGATCCTTGTTGCCCTGCCACTCGCCGCGCAAAGCGGAACCGCGGGTTCGCGTACCCGCGACTCGTCGGGCGTCGTTCAAGTCATGGTGTGGACGAAGGGCAGAGTCGATACGATCAAGACGCTGATGCGGTCGTTCGATGAAGCGCGCCCAGGATCGCCCATGTGGGACAGCGTTCGCAAACAGATCGAAGCTCTGATGCCGTCGCGCATCGAATTTCGGCGAACATTGAATCCGACTTTGGCACCGCGAGGATGGATCGGGATTGTGACGGATGGCGTACCGGGACAAGAAGAATTCCGACCTGACGGCGTGTATCAGACTTATTTCGCGCACC
>JAICYT010000033.1 GCA_025934075.1 Gemmatimonadaceae bacterium | reverse complement strand
CGACGACACGCGCGGCCAGATCCGGATTCACCTCGGCGAGTGGGGGATTTGCATTGTCATCCCGGTCGTCATAACGTCTTCCGGCGAGCATCGTCCAGGCGAGCACACCGATCGTTCGTGCGTCGCCGCGCGCGTCGGGCACGCCGCTGATTGGAATGCGCGATGGCGCGAATGAAACGATGACGCGGTCAGTTCCGGGCTCGAACCACAGCGTCTCTGGCGTGACTTTGCGATGGACGATTCCTTGGCTTCTCGCCCAATCCAACACCCCGTCGACCTCTTGCAGAACGACAGAGACTCGCGCATTGGCGAACTTCTCACCGCGCGAGACGAATTCGGCGAGCGGCGTTGCATGTACCGGATCGCTGACGACCGCATAGGCGTCCGCGCCAAGCCAATGTCCGGAGTATACGCGCGGGATGTTGGCGCGCGCGACGTTCGTCAGGAGTTGCGTGTCGGACGCCAAGTGCGCGAGCGCGTTGTTATCGTCGTCCTCTGGCGCGCGGGCGACGGTGATCATCACCTCGGTGCTGTCCTCACGGCGGTGCGCCATGAATCGATGCGTGTCCGGAGGGCCGCGGAGCTCGCCAACGATCTCGTAGTTGCGCTCGAGTGCCCGGAGGTCCGGGCTGGGTTGTCGATCGCTCATACGGCTAGGAGTGCGCGATCCATGCCGCGGCACGCGCGCCCGTGTGCCGCGTGACACAGGTCACGAGCGCCGGCTCCCTCGAATCGCTGAACATCGCGTCGACCACGCGGTATATTCTGAACATGAGAGTGTTGTGCGTCGGTCGACATCCGTTTTTGAGTGAGCATCTCTGCAGATACTTCGAGCCCTTGGGTGTCGACGCAATCCCATGTGTCGGCATCGGTGAGGCGGCGAGCCTCGTGCCACTGCATGAGCCCGATGCGATCATCTGCGATTATGATCTGCTGGCGACGATCTCGCTGGCGGATTGGGAGCAGGACCCCGTCGTCGCTGCTGTGCCCGTGATCGCCGTGAGCCTCACTCGGCATCCGGGAGAAGCGCACCTCCTCGACATCAATGGGATCGCCGGCTTCCTGTATCTCCCGACGCTCGACCGGGAGGATGCGCGGCGTTTGCTCGCGGCAATTCGGCCGAAGCGTCCCCGAATTGATCCGCCAAACGTGCTTCCGTGGCCCGGAACGACGCCAATCGCCCAGGTCCGCTAGACAAAGGCGCTGCAGGGGAGGAAAGCGCTCACGCGCACTTCCCGGCCGCGCCTCTGCTCAGCGCGCTAAGCGCGACGAGCGCCGATGGCGAGCCGCGCCGCGTCGTGCTCGCGGATGCGTCAGACCGTTCGCTGGACGTCGCTGTGTGTCGCGAACGAGACGGCGGCTTGTACCTGCGCCTCAAGACCAACGCACTCGACGACAGTGAGCCGCTACGCCGCATCGCGCGGCAGATGGCGGGCGAGACCGACACAGCCAAGATTCTCGAAATCCTGTGCAACGCCGGAGCAGAGCAATGCAACGCCACCGGCGCCGCGGTGCTCAAATCGGTCATGAATGAGGGCGAGATCGTTGCCGCGATCGGTCCCCTTGCGCTCGCACGTGGTCGTCGGTTCGCGCTGACCGGATCGCTCGCGAGGGAGGTCATCCGAACGCGCGACGTCGTGGCGGTCGCCGATTTCAGCGGATCGACGCGGCCACTCACGAGAGTCGCGCCGGATCTGGGCCTCGGTCCAATGTTGCTCGCGCCGCTCATCGCGCACGACGTCATACTCGGTGTGCTGTCCGTTACGCGCGACACCGGCGAGATCCCATTTTCGTCGCCCGAAGCGCATCGTTTGCGCGCGATCGCCGACTACGCGGCATTGGCTCTATGGAAAGCAGAGCTTCTGGATCAAGCGCAGGCGGCCGATCGGGCGAAGAGTCGTTTCTTGGCCACAGTGTCGCACGAGCTGCGCACGCCGCTCACGGCGCTCGCTGGTTACGAGGAGTTGCTGGCCGATCAGGTCGTCGGCCCGTTGGCTGAAGGGCAAATCGACATTCTCGAGCGAATGCGGTCGGTGACGCAGCATCTGGCGTCGGTCATCGAGGAAGTGCTCACGTTCTCGAGTCTCGACGAGGGGCGCGAGACGATCCGTCCGACGGATTTTCTCGCCGCCGATCTCGTTCGCGCCACGGCCGCCGTCATCGAGCCGCTCGCGCGCCAGAAGCATCTCGCCTTCCGCTATTCCATTCCCGACGCGGCGATACGCATGACGAGCGACGTCGACAAGGTTCGCCAGATTCTCATCAACCTGGCCGGGAACGCGGTGAAGTTCACCGATGCGGGCGAGGTCCGTCTCGAAGTCGAGCAACGTGGTGGCGACGTGTGCTTCACCGTGCAAGACACGGGGATCGGAATTGCGCCCGAAGATTTGGAGCGGTTGTTCAAGCCGTTCGCCCAGCTCGACACACGGCTCACGCGCCGTCATGGCGGCACGGGTCTCGGCCTCTACATCGGGCGCCGCTTAGCCGAGCTTCTCAACGGACGCATCGAGGTCGAGTCGCAGCCTGGCAAGGGCTCGACGTTCAGTCTAATCCTGCCTGGAGACGACGCGTAGATCGTATCCTGAGCCTCATTGTCGTCATTACATTTCGTGCCATGTCAGCTCTTCCCATCACGAGCGTCTTCAACGATGGCTACATCGCGGAGACGTACGAGGCTTTCCGCCGTGACCCCGCGTCGGTCGATGAATCGTGGCGCCAATTCTTTCGCGTCGCCGAACGGATCGCCGGAACTCCCAGCGGTCAGGGCGGCTACGATGCGTCTCTTCTAAGAAAAGCGGCGGGCGCGGGCGCGCTGGTCGGTGCCATTCAGCGTCACGGCCACTTGGCTGTGCAAATCGATCCGCTCGGTACGCCGCCACCTGGCGCGGCCGAGCTGAAGCCGGAATTTCACGGGATTACCGAAGCTGATCTCGCACGGATCCCGGCCTCGGCGCTCGGCGACGGAGAGACGGGCACCGCAGCCGACGTCGTACACCGGATGCGTGAGCATTATTGCGGCGCGATCGGCTACGAGTTCGAGCACATCGGCGACGAAATCGAACGGGAATGGTTCCGGACGATGATCGAGTCGGGACAGGCCACGGCGCCGCTTTCACCCGACGAGAAGAAGCTGCTGCTGCAGCGGCTGACTGAGGTCGATGGTCTCGAGCGCTTTCTCGGATTGGCGTATGTGAGCGTCAAGCGATTCTCGATCGAGGGCGTCGACGCGTTGGTGCCAATGCTCGATGAGGCCATCGAGCGTGGCGCCGGAGTCGGAGCGCGTCGCGTGGTGATCGGCATGGCGCATCGCGGTCGCCTCAACGTGCTCACGCATGTGATGGGCAAACCGTATCGTGCGCTGCTCGAGGAGTTCGAGGGTCATCATCCCGATACGAACGCTGAAAGCGACACCGGGGACGTGAAGTATCACATGGGTTATAGCGGCCACCGGGACGTTCCCGGCATCGGTTCGGTGGCCGTCGACCTCGTTCCCAATCCGAGCCATCTCGAGATCGTGAATCCAGTTATCACCGGCGTCGCCCGTGCGCGGCAGCGCGTGAAAGGCGCCGCACCGAACACGCGCAACGAAGCGAGCGTCCTGCCGATCCTCGTGCATGGCGACGCGTCCTTTCCGGGCGAAGGCATCGTTCCCGAGACACTCAACATGTCGCTGCTGCGCGGCTACCGCGTCGGCGGCACATTGCACATCATTGCGAACAACCAGGTGGGCTTCACGACCGATCCCATCGACGGTCGGTCGACGCACTACGCGAGCGATCTCGCCAAAGGCTTCGACATCCCGATCTTGCACGTCAGCGCCGACGACGCCGAAGCGTGCGTTCAAAGCGTGCGGCTCGGCATCGCGTACCGTCAGCGATTCAATAAGGATTTCCTCATCGACGTCGTCGGCTACCGGCGTCACGGCCACAACGAAGCCGATCAGCCGGCGTTCACGCAGCCGGTGATGTACAAATCGGTCGCCGACCATCCGACGGCCCGCCAAGTGTGGGCGGCGCGGTTGGTGCGCGAGCGTGTCGTGACCGAAGACGACGTGAAGGCAGCCGACAAAGCGGTCGCTGAAGCGTTGCAGGAGCTCTACAAGGAGCTGAAGAAGGAGACGCATACGGAGTCGGACGGCGGCGACGCAAAGAGCGTGTCGGCGACGACCAGCGTCCCGGTCGCGACCGCCGTGCGCGCCGAGCGACTCGTCGCGCTCAACGAGCAGCTCCTCAGCTGGCCGTCCACGCTCAAACTCCACCCGACGATCCAACGCACGCTTCCTCGTCGTCGCGATGCCATCAACACTGGCGCGATCGATTGGGGACATGCCGAGGCGCTCGCGTTCGCGTCGTTGCTCGCCGAAGGCGTGAGCATTCGGATCTCCGGCCAGGACGCCGAGCGTGGAACATTCTCGCACCGCCACGCCGTGCTGCACGATGTGAATACCGGCGAGACGTATACGCCGCTGGCCAATCTGCCGCAGGCGACCGGCGCGTTCGAGATCCATAATAGCCCTCTGGCCGAGACCGCGGTGCTCGGCTTCGAGTACGGCTTCAGCGTCGCGGCGCCCGACGAGCTGGTGTTGTGGGAAGCGCAATACGGCGACTTTGCCAACGTCGCCCAACCGATCTTCGACCAGTTCATCTCGGCAGCGCGTGCGAAGTGGCGTCAGGAATCGGGATTGGTGCTGCTGCTTCCGCATGGCTACGAAGGCCAGGGACCAGAGCACTCGAGTGCTCGGCTCGAGCGGTTCCTTCAGCTTTCGGCCGAAGACAACATGGTTGTCGCGTACCCGTCGACGCCGTCGCAATACTTCCACATTTTGCGTCGACAGGCGGCGAGACGCCCGCAGAAGCCTCTCGTGCTCATGCAGCCAAAGTCGCTGCTGCGACTGCCGGCCGCGACGTCGAAGCTCGAGGCGCTGGCGAATGATCAATTCAAGCCGGTGATCGACGATCCGATCGCGTCGCAAAATCGCGATGCGGTGCAGCGATTGGTCTTCTGCACCGGCAAGATCTATTACGAGCTCGTTGCCGCGGGTGAACATCCCGCCAACGTCGCGCTGATCCGCGTCGAGGAGTTGGCGCCGTGGCCGCGCGAGATCGGAGATCTCGTCGACCAATATCCGAACGTCGACGAAGTGGTGTGGGCGCAAGAGGAGCCGAAGAACATGGGCGCGTGGACCTACATTCAGCCGCGTCTGCGCGCGTCGATCGGCACGCTCACCACACTCCGCTATATCGGCCGGCCGGAACGGTCGAGTCCGGCCGAAGGTTACAAATCTTCACATGACGTCGAGCAGGCGCGGCTCATCCGCGATGTGCTGACGTACACGCCAGTATCGAAGAAAAGGGCGGGCGCAACACGATAGGCAACCTAGAGTCGAGAAGTCCGCGCTTCATGCAACGAGGATCTCGAGTGTCGAAACGAGCGGTCATTTTTCTCTGCAGCATATTGTCGGTCGTTGCGCCGCGTCTCTCCGCCCAAGGACGCGGCGCCGCTGCGTTAGGCGAGGCGATCGAGGGCCTTGGCACGACCACGCGCGTGCTCATGATCGGTGCCCATCCAGACGATGAGGACACGCAACTCATCTCGTGGCTCGCGACGGGCCGCCATGTCGAGACGGCATATCTGTCGCTGACGCGCGGCGACGGCGGACAAAATCTCATCGGCAACGAGCTCGGCGAGCAGCTCGGAATGATTCGCACTGAAGAGTTGCTCGCCGCCCGTCGCCTCGACGGCGGACGACAGTACTTCTCTCGCGCGTTTGATTTCGGATTCTCGAAGACGCTCGACGAGACGCTGCAGCATTGGCCCAAAGACTCGATTCTCGAAGATGCCGTCGCGATCGTGCGTGCGTTCAGGCCTCAGGTGATCATCGCAGTGTTCACCGGAACGCCGGCCGATGGTCATGGACACCATCAATACTCGGGCGTGATCGCGCGTGAAGTGTTCGATGCCGCCGCCGACAGCGTCCGATTTCCCGCGAGTCGTGTCGGCGGGTTGAAGCCGTGGACGCCGCTCAAGTTCTATCGACTGGTTCGTGGCGGCGGCGGAACTCTCAGCTTCAATGTCGGCGAATATGATCCACTGCTCGGCGAGACGTACTCGCAGATCGCGACAGTGAGTCGCTCGCAACATCGGTCGCAGGGGCAAGGTGCCTTGCCGCAGCCGGGGCCGCGTTACAGCGGCGTGCGATTAGAGGTTTCGCGCGTGTCTGACGTCAAGGCGCCGGAGAAAGGCCTCTTCGACGGCATCGATACGAGCTGGGCGCGCTTCAAGTCCGTGTCGCTCGCCGATTCTGCTCGCAGCGCGATCGACTCACTGGTCCCGGCGCAGATGGCGGTTGTTCGTTTGGCGAACCCCATGGATCCGTCGAAGCTCGTGGCGCCGCTCGCGTCCTATGTGCGGCTGGCTACACGCGCCGCATCCGGTGTGAGATGTTCGACGTTGGAGGTCGCACCGAATGATCCGCCAGCGTGCTCGAGCGCGATGGCGGATCTTGCGCTCGCGCTGCGGACGACACGCGACCGAGCAACGACAGCGCTCCTCACCGCATCGGGCATCCACATCGAAGCGACCGCGCCGCGAGAGCTGATCGCCGAGCGTGACAGCGTTCCGATTACGATCGCGGTGTACAACGAGGGAAGGGCACCGATCGCACTCGAGCGCGTATCGATCACGACGCAGACTGCCGCCGAGACCGCGGCTCGATCGATTCAACCAGACAGCGTCGCGCGTCAAACGCTCATGTATCATGCGGCGGCGAGCCCGATGGTGGCGTGGTGGCTGACTCGCCCGCGACGCGGCGACATGTTCGTCGAGCCGGCTCCGCCGGGGTACGTCGCGCCGCAGATGGTCGTCGGCGAAGATCGTTTAGAGAATTCTGGCATCGATGCCGTTTTGAAGGTCACCGATGTGGAGGTGCCAGTTCACATCGGGCCGGTGGTGTATCGGTTCGCGGACCCCGCGCGCGGAGAGGTTCGTCGCCCCATCGCGGTGGTTCCCGAAATCACTGTGTTGCTTCGGCACGATGTCGAGTACGCGCGCGCCAACGTCCCATTCGACCGCACGGTGGTCGTCGCGGTTCATTCGGCGGCCACCGCGCCGCGCGACGTCGACGTTTCCCTTGCGCTTCCCGCAGGCCTGCGCGCCGACTCGTCGGTTCGTCGCGTGACGCTCAAGCCGTCGGGCGACGCGAGTCTGTATTTTCGCGTGCAGGGGAAGTTGGCTGCCGGTCGCCATCAGATCAAAGCAACAGCCACGGTTGGCGAGGAAGCCTTCGATCTCGGATTCGTGCCGATCGAGTATGAGCACATTCGTCCGCAGCGATACTATCGCCAGTCCGTCACGCGGCTCGAGGCGGTGAACGCGACCTTCGCGAACCTCCGCATCGGATACATTCGCGGCGTCGGCGACAACGTCATGCCGATGCTCGAGGAGCTCGGTCTGCCAGTGACCGAGTTGGATCCGGCCACGTTGCCGCAGATCAATCTGTCCACCTATACGACGATCGTGCTTGGGACGCGCGCGTATGAAGCGAGTCCAGCGCTCGTGGCGGACAACCCCGTGCTGATGCGCTTCGTGCGAAATGGCGGCACGGTCGTCACGCAGTACGGGCAGTACGAGTACACGCGACCGGGAATACTGCCGTACCCGATCACGCTGAGCCGTCCGGCCGACCGCGTGACCGACGAGCATGCGCCAGTCCGCGTGATCGATCCGTCATCGCCATTGTTGTCGACGCCGAACAGGATTGGCGAAAGTGACTTCGCGAATTGGGTGCAAGAGCGCTCGTCGTACATGCCGCACACGTTCGACAAGCAGTATCACGCGCTGTTCTCGCTCAACGACCCGAACGAGCCGCCGAATGACGCCGCGGTGCTCGTCGCACCGATCGGGAAGGGAACGTACATCTACACGACGTTCGCGTTCTTCCGCCAATTGCCTGCCGGCAATCCCGGCGCGGCCCGGCTGTTCATCAACCTGTTGTCCGCCGATCAGCGCGCGACGAGCCGACCGGCGGCGGCGTCGGGCCCGATCCGTCCATGAGCGTCGATCCGCGTCTCTCTCCGACGTTCTTCCCGCAGTTCATCGGGCCGGGCGAGGCGCGGCGATGAGTGACGACTCCGCGGGCTCGCGCCGGTTTCGCCGCACGCTTGCCAGCGTCATGCTCGTTCAAGTCCTGACGCTATGCGCGTTGTGGCTGCTCCAGTGGCGCTTCTCCGCCTAACGTGCATCCACTCAACTGGGCGATCGTCATCGGGTGGTTGGCCTATGTCGTCGCCCACGGCATTCGCCGGTCGTCGGGCACAAAGGGAATCGAAGGGTATTATTTAGCCAATCGCAGCCTCCCGTGGTGGGCCGTTGGCCTATCGGTGATGGCGACGCAATTGTCGGCCGTGACGATGATCGGCACAACCGGACAGGGCGCGACGGACGGAATGCGTTTCGTCCAGTTCTACTTCGGATTGCCGTTGGCGATGGTGATCCTCGGCGTGACGCTCGTTCCATTCTTGCACGGATCCGGCGTCTACACGGCGTACGAGTTTCTCGAGCGCCGCTTCGACGCGAAAACGCGATCACTGACCGCGTTTCTATTTCTCGTGTCGCGCGCGATGTCGTGCGGCACGATCATCTCCGCGCCGGCAGTCGTCTTCTCGGCGATTTTTGGCTGGAGCATTGGATGGTCGGTGGCGATCATCGGCGTCCCGGCGGTGCTCTACACGATGATCGGGGGCGTGCAAGCGGTAACGTGGGTCGACGTCAAGCAGATGATGCTGATCGTGACGGCGATCGTCGCGGTGACGATCACGCTGCTCGTCCAAATTCCGGTATCGCCGAGCGACGCGTTGCACATCGCGGGCGCGACGGGGCGGTTGCGCGTGTTCGATTTCTCGTTCAACCTGACGAACACCTACACGTTCTGGTCGGGAGTGATCGGCGGAACGTTCCTGATGTTGTCGTACTTCGGTACGGACCAGAGTCAGGTGCAGCGCTACTTGGCCGCGAAGTCGGTGGACGAAGCGCGCAGCTCGCTGCTGATCAGCGCCTACTGGAAAATTCCGTTGCAGGCGATGGTGCTGCTCATCGGCGTGCTCGTGTTCGTGTTCTATCAATTCGTGCCAGCGCCGCTGCTCTTCAACCCCGCGCACGAACATCAGGTGCGCGCGGCGCAGCCCGCCGTTTACGGCGTGCTCGAATCACGCTACACGGCGGATATTGCCGCACGCGATGCGGCGGCACGCGCGGTCGCGCAGGCGCGCGATCATGGCACTGAGGCGCAGGCAGCGTCGGCGATGGAGGTTTATCGCGCGCAGCAAGCCGGCGTCGACACCGTGCGGACCGAGGCCCTCGCCCTCGCGGCGCGGGTGACCGGGCAGCCGTCGAAGGACGTGAACTACATCATTCCGCGCTATGTGCTCGATCATCTGCCGATCGGGCTGGCCGGATTGTTCATCGCCGCCGTCATCGCGGCCGCGATGAACGCGATCTCGGGTGAGCTCAATTCATTGTCGACGGCGAGCGTCATCGACTTCTATCGCCGCTGGGTTCGCCCCGTGGCGTCGGATGAACATTTCCTCATCGTGTCGCGCGTCGCCACGGGGCTATGGGGAATCTTTGCTTGTATCGTTGCGACGTTCGCCGTCAACCTCGGCTCGTTGATCGAGGTCGTGAATCGATTCGGCTCGTTCTTCTATGGATCGATTCTCGGCGTCTTCCTGCTGGCGATGATCCCGCGGGCGCGCGCCGCTGGAGCGTTCGTCGGACTCATCGCGGGCATGTCGGTCGTTGGCGCCGTGAACTTCGGTGCGCCGTCAGTCGCGTTCCTCTGGCACAACGTGATTGGCGCGGTCACGGTGGTGATCGTTGGTATGATCATCAGCGCAGTGTCGCGGCCGGGCGTCGAGCCGAGAAATCGCGCGTAGCAACGGGACGCCGGACGATCCGCCGCGGCGTGCATTCGCCAACCGGCGCTTGAATCGAGCTCTGTGCTTTCGCGCCCCGACCCCGATCGCCTGAAGTTCGGGATCAGCTTTCGCCACAACCGTGCGAGTCGCTCATACGGCACGGTGGCTCTCCTGGTCACCTGAGGCGTGGACAGCTCGCCGATCCGCTGGAGATCGCGTATCGCGCGTCTTCGACCAATATTGGCGGAGCGCTTCGTCTCGCCAAGTCGGCGCTCATTTGCCTTGCGGAGGCGAAGCAGCTATCGTCGCCCACACTCTCTCGGAGGAGCTCATGAAACGAATATCAGCATTCGCCGTCGCACTGATTGCCGCGACAACACCGTTCGCGAACGCCCAAGTGAAAGTGGGCGGCAAGACGATCACCGCCTGCGAACTACTCACCTCCGCCGACATCAGGACAATCACGGGACGGAGCGAGCTGGCGACCGCGCGGCCGATGAGGGAGGATCAACAGTATCATACCAATTGCATTTACAGCGGTGCACCCTACAGCGGCGTCGTGGATATCGGCATCACTGTCGCACCCGAAACAAAAGTGATGTTCGGCCGAATGCGCGACAACTACCTCAAGGCGCCGGCCCGACTCGGCTACCGCGTCGAGAAAGTGCCCGGACTCGGCGATGATGCCTACTATCTCATCGACAAGAGCCGCGTCCAGCTGCTGGCAATCGCCGGCGAGACACAGCTCACAGTGGCACTCGCCGAGGTCAACCCGGGTTCAAAGCTGCCGCCCGAACCCGAGGCCAAGATGATGGCGCTCAAGCTGGCCAAGGCGGGCCTCGCGAAGCTTCGATGATGCGCGCGCCGCGCGAGCCTGTTCGGCGGCGCCGCAGTCGTCAATGCACGAGTCCAATCGCCACCAAGAGTGGAATCACGACCGCCACGATCGCTTCTCCGGCGATGAGACCCGACGCCAGCGGCACCATATACTGCTCGTTGGAGCTTTTGCTCGCGCGGCGCCACACGCGATCAACGATTCCCCCCAAGAACATGACGAGGACCACCGCGAAGGGCACGAGCATCCCAATGCCGGCGCCGGTAGGCGATGGAAGCCAATCCACGCCGCGCGATTCGAGAATCGCCAGCAGACTTCCAATGAGCGACCCGATCACGAGCGCCGTCACCGCACCGCGCGGCAGCGCACTCGTGCCGTGCGATAAGATTTCAGCGAATCCGGCCCAGCGACGCGACGTCGGCGATGACAAGCCCGCATTGTTGCCGACAATCCCGTAGGTACTCCGCAACAAGGGATACATCCACGCCACGGCCGCCGCGCCCACCGGCGTGGCGATGAGCTGCATGATCGCCATGTTCTTGGGCGTCGAGCCGATCATGAACCCCGCGCGATAGTCTTGCATCAGCGCCTCGGAGTCGGTGGCAATGATACCGGTTGTGCCGCTCGCCACCATGTTCACCGTCATTTGGCCGGGCACGAGCACGCCGAACACGCCCTGCATCAAGTTGGCGAGCGCGCTGATCGGCCCCCAGTTCGTTTCGCCGAGCACGCGGAGGCCGACGAGCATGAGCGGGACCGACAGAATGATCGACAGTGCGGTGATCCAGATCGCGACACCGAAGATCGCCTTGATGATGATGATGAGCGCCACCGATGTGACGGCGACGCCGACCCCCACCCACTTCATCGGCACGGTGCCGCTGTCCGCCGACGCGCCGGAGAGATTGCGAAAGGTCTTCTTGAGCACGCCCCAACGAATGAAGAGTCCCGCGAGCCCGGCCGCGACCAGCATGCCGGTCGCCGGCCACATGATCCAGAAGAGCACATCGGTCTTGGTGAATCCGGATTTGATGATTCCGTAATGCAGCAGCGCATACGGAGCGACGACCCACGAGAGCGTCGCGCCAAGCAGCATACTGGCGTCGACGCGAAGACCGATGATCATACCTGAGCCGAGCGACAACAAACTCCAATTGACACCGACGCCTGTCGTCGCGAGCATCGCGCTCCCGACCAGCGTGACCGACGGAAACCAGGAGAGCACGCGCGCATCTTCGGTCATGAGCATCAATACGGCAGACGCGATCGCGCCGATCGCCAGCACGCGCGCGGCTCGCTTGGCGCCCGCATCGCCCGCGTCGAGCACGATCAGCGTCGTGCCGGCAGCAGTTCCGTCGGGGAACGGCAACCGTTCGTCGACCACGAAATGTTGACGCATCGGAATCGCGAGCAGGACGCCGAGCAACCCGCCCGTCGATAGCCACCAGAACGCCTGAATCGGCGAGAGCGTGATGTGAAATCCGGATGTGGGGCTCGCGGCGAGCATGTCGAACGCCGCGAGGAGGATGCACATGAACGCAGTTTGGGCCGCCGCTGTTCCGGCCGTCTGCACCATGTTGTTCTCCCAGCGATTGTAGTCCTTGAAGACGATGCCGAGCGCGAGGTAGCCGAAGAACGCGGACACGACCGACACGTTCGGTCCGAAGCCGAGCTTGAGAACGATGTAGGGATACGACGCGCCCATGATGGCCGCGACGAGGAGACCGCAGAGCACCGAGCGGACGGTCAGCTCGCGGATCTCGGCCGGCTTTTGTGGAATCGGCGCGTCGATGTCCATGGCGTCACTCGCTGGTTGTGTGGAGTGAACATGGCGCGCCCAGCAGCGCCGATCCAGCCGCCTGATTGAACTGGGATGCGCGCGGCATCACTCTTATGTCGTCCCGACCGTCTCGCCGCCGACCTCACGAAAAGCGTCCTGCAAATGCCGCCACTCAAAGTGTGCCGTCGCCTGATCGCCCTCGCAGTCCTGCTTCCCTCGGCGCTGGCCGGTCAATCGGCGCCGACCGGCGAGTCATCCCGCGCGATCATGTTTCAATTCCTGCGATTTGCCGACATCTACGGCAGTCGGCTCGTCGCGGCCTTCGATTCCATACCAGCGAGCCAATACACCTATCGGCCAACTCCACCGCAGCAAACCATCGGCTACATCGCTCAACACCTCGAAAACGCGAACTACGGCCTGTGTGAGCGGTTGGCGGGCGCGAAGCATCCCGGGACTTCAAAAGATTCGCTGCCGGACACTGTCAAGGCAAAGTGGCCAAAGGACACTCTTGTGTCTCGGCTCAGAGCCTCGCTGCGTTTTTGTGACGCGGCCTTGGAGCAAATGGCCAAGGTCGATTCGCCGATGCGTGCAAGCGTCTTGCTCGGGTTCGAGACCGATTTGGCGGAGCATTACAGTCAGATCTCGGGTTACATGCGACTGCTCGGCATGGTACCTCCTTCGGCGCTCCCCCCGCGTGAACGCAAGGCGATCGAGGTGCCCGTGTCTGCGCTGTCACCATACGTGGGCGTCTACGAGATTGCGTGGGGCCTCGACCTCGACGTCACGCTCCGAGATGGGGCGCTCTTCATCAGCTCGAACATGGGCGGTGCCCCGACACAGCTTTGGCCAGAAAGCGCCAGCGATTTCTTTGCCAAGGGCGTGGACGCGCAGGTCACGTTTGTTCGCGACGCGAGCGGCGCCGTGTCGGGTCTCGTTCTCCACCAAAACGGTCGCGACCAGCCGGCGAAGAGACGGCGATAGCCGATCTTATCTCTCGCCCTTCGCCGCACCGTACGGTACATTCTGCGGCGTGACTGACCTTCAATCACAACTCCAGGCGACGCTGAGTGGAGCCTATACCCTCGAGCGCGAGCTCGGCGGCGGCGGCATGTCGCGCGTCTTCGTCGCCGACGAGATACGCCTTGGGCGCAAGGTCGTCGTCAAAGTCCTGTCGCCGGAGCTCGCCGCCGGCATCAGCGCCGAGCGATTCGAGCGTGAGATTCGAACGGCGGCATCGCTGCAGCAGGCGAACATCGTCCCGGTGCTCGCGACCGGTGATACCGACGGTCTTCCATACTACACGATGCCGTACGTCGAGGGCGAGTCGCTTCGACGGAGAATGGCCGAACAGCCGCCGCTCTCGATCTCCGACATGCTGCGCATCCTCGGCGACGTCGCTCGCGCGCTCCAATACGCGCATGACCGCGGGATCGTGCATCGCGACATCAAGCCGGACAACGTGCTGCTGTCGGGCGGCACGGCGGTCGTCACGGATTTCGGCATCGCGAAAGCGCTGAGTGACTCGCGCACGGAATCATCGGGCGCGACGCTCACGCAACTCGGCACGTCGATCGGAACGCCGGCGTATATGGCGCCGGAGCAAGCGGCTGGCGATCCGAACATCGACCATCGGGCCGACATCTACGCATTCGGTTGCATGGCGTTCGAGCTGCTCGCGGGGCAGCCTCCGTTTCACGGACGTACGCCGGCGCGCATTCTCGGCGCGCATATGGGCGAGGCGCCGCCTCAGATCGCCGAGCTGCGACCCGATGCGCCGGCGGCGTTGAGTGATCTCATAATGCGCTGCCTGGCGAAGGATACCGGCGCGCGACCACAAACCGCGGCCGAGGTGATCGGTCTGCTCAATGGGGTGACGAGCGCCGGCGGCATGCCTGCACTACCGCCGGTTCTCCTGCACGGTCCCGCCGCCTTCCGGCGCGCCCTGGTGATGTATGCCGTCTCGGTCGTCGTGGTGGCAGCGGTCGCCAAGGCGGCGACGATGACGATCGGTTTGCCGGGTTGGGTGCTGCCTGGCGCGTTGATCGTGATGGCGCTCGGCCTGCCGGTGATTCTTTTCACGGGATACGTGCAGTCAGTCGCGCGCCGCTCGCTCGTCGCGACACCGGCGCTCACACCTGGCGGCCGACAAGTTCCGCACGGCACGATGGCGACGATCGCGCTCAAGGCGAGTCCGCATGTCTCGTGGAAGCGTACGACGCGCGGTGGCGTCTTCGCGCTCGGCGGGTTCGCCGCATTGATCATCGCGTTCATGGTGATGCGCGCGTTCGGCATCGGTCCCGTCGGTTCCCTGTTTGCCGCGGGTAAGCTCAATCAGCGCGACGTCGTCCTCGTATCCGACTTCGGAGTGAGTCGTGCCGACTCGAGCGTTGGCAGCGTCGTCGCGGAAGGCGTGCGTGCGAACCTCGCCGAGTCGCGCTCGCTCAAGTTGTTCAATCCGGCGAGCGTCGGGGCTGCGCTGAAACGCATGCAGCTGCCGCCGACCTCACGACTCGATCTCACACTCGCACGTCAGCTTGCGCTTCGCGAAGGTGCGAAGGCGATCGTCACGGGCGACGTGACAGGGCTCGGCAACGGTTTCGTGATCGCGTTGCGATTGGTCGCTGCTGATTCCGGCACCGTGCTCGCCGCGTTTCAAACGACGGTCGACGGCCCGAGCAAACTGGTGAGCGGTGTCGATGAGCTCACGCGGAAGCTACGCGGCAAGATTGGTGAGTCTCTCAAGAGTGTGCAGGCGAGCCCGCCGCTCGAGCAAGTCACCACATCATCGTACGAAGCGCTCAAGGCGTACACCGAAGGCGCGCGCGCATTCGATATCGAGCACGACATGCCGAAAGCGATCCCTTTGTTGCGTCGCGCCGTGACGATCGATACGGGGTTCGCTACGGCCTGGCGGAAGCTAGGTTCGGCGCTGAACAATTCTTTCTACCCGGCGTCGGTGGCAGATTCGGCGACGACGAAAGCCTATCAGTTGCGGGCGCGGCTTTCGGAGAATGAGCGCTATCTCGCTGAGGGATATTATTTCCAGCGCGGCGCCGGACACGATCGGCAACGCGCCATCGCCGCGTATCAGTCGCTGATCGATCGGGGCGATACGGCGTACGCCGCCAACAACATCGGCGTCGCCTACACGTCGATGCGCGAATACGCGAAGGCCGAGTCACTGTATCGCATGTCGATGCGGGCGAGCCCGGACAACAACATCCCGCTGCCGAATTTGGTGAACGTTCTGATCGATCAGGGAAAGCGCGCGGCCGTCGACTCGGCATTCGCGCAGGAGGCGAAGCGTCTCCCGAACAGCGCCAATTACGCCTATCACGCAGTTATCATTCCGTACATCGATCGGCAGTACGACCGCACCGAGCGCATGCTGGATAGCATCCACGGTGTGACGAAGAGCCTCGAGGCTCGGGTGATGACGTCCGTGCTGTCCTCCGAGTTGCTGGCGGTGCGTGGGCGACTCGGCGAGTCGGAACGTCGCTACCGACAGTACATGTCCGAGGCAACGGAGCTCGGTAACGCAAGCCCCGCCGTCACGGACTCCGCGAGTCTTGCCGCGTATGACGCATGGTTCCGCAATCAGTCGCCGCGAGCCGTCGCGCGCTTGGATGCTGCGCTCAGTGCTCATCCACTCGCGGGAATTCCAGAAGAGGATCGACCGTACGGTCTCCTTGCAAGAGTGTACGCTGTGGCGGGTCGTCCCGATCGAGCGCGCGCGATTCTCGCGCAACTTGCGCAGAGCAAGGACACGGCCTTCGTCCGCCGTCGACAGGTGATGGTGCATGAAACACTCGGCGAGATCGCGATTGCCGAGAAGCGGTACGCCGATGCCATCGCGGAATTTCGTCGCGCTGACCAAGACCCGGATGGTCGTCCGCCGAACGAGAATCCGGATCGTGTTCATTTCAATCTTGGACGCGCCTTCGATCTCGCGAACCAACCCGATTCGGCGATCGCGCAGTTCGAGGCGTATCTCGAAACGCCATACGACAGTCGGCTCGACGACGATCTCGAGGGGCTTGCCGGGACGCACAAGCGGCTCGGTGAGTTGTACGACGCGAAGGGCGATCGCGAAAAAGCGATCTCGCATCTCTCCAAGTTCGTCGAGCTCTGGAAGAACGCGGATCCCGAGCTGCAACCCGCCGTGAACGACGCGAAGCGACGATTGGCCAAGCTCCAGGCGGGCGGCAAGAGTTAGCACCTCAGCCAGCCGCCGCTGAAGTAAGACGCGTAACACCGGCTCGACTCGAGCCGCCCGCCGTTCCCTCCTCTCCGCGAAGCCTGATGCACAACTCGAGGTTTGTCGCTGTTCCGCTCGCGGCATCGCTGGCACTGCTGGCCAATTGCGGCGGCGGGCAGCACACTGGTCGTCCGATCATCGGCGTCGTTCAGATCTCGTCGCTCGTCGCGCTCGACGAAGCACGCGAGGGATTTTACAAGGCGCTGGCCGACTCGGGCTTCGTCCGTGACGTGACGGTCACGTTCCTCGAGCGCAACGCGCAGGGCGACATCCCGACGCTGTCGCTCATCATGCACGATTTTCTTCAACAGGGCGTGACACACGTCGCCACGATTTCCTCGGTGGCGACGCAGACGGCGATGAAGGTGATCACCGATCGACCGATCATCTTCGGTGCGGTCGCGAATCCGTACGTCATCGCCGCGGGGACGAGCCCTACGTCGCATCGGCCCAACATCACCGGCGCGTCGATTCCTCTGCCCGTTGATTCTGCGCTCGCCGTCGCCGTATCGGCATTCCCGAAAGCGATCGTCTGGGGCACGCTGTTCGATCCCGCCGATCCATTCGCCGAGCATTACCTGGGCGTCGTCAAGCGGAAAGCGGAGCAACTTGGCATCCGCTTCGTCAGCGTCGCGTGCACGAGCCCTCAAGACATCGCGACAGGAGTGCAAGCGCTGCGCGCGCAGGGCGTCGACGGCATCATGCAGGTGCCGAGCATCATGATCGGCGGCGGCTTTCCATCGCTCATCAAGCAGGCGCGTGAGTTGGGCATGCCGGTGGTCGCGTCGAACACCGGATATGTCGGCACACCGTTGGCACTCGGCGCGAGCTTCTACGACAACGGGTATGTGCAGGGATTGCTCATGATTCGCGTGCTGCGCGGTGAAAACGTGGCCAACATTCCATTTAGCGTTTCAGCAAACCCACAAATGGTGGTCGACCTGGGAGCGGCGGCGGATTTCAACCTGACGATCCCGCCTGGCATCATCGCGCGGGCGTCGTCCGTCATTCCGATCAAGCGCGACACCCCCGGAGTCGCGTCGACGAAGACTCCGCCGCGCGCAGCGAATCGAGATGCGTCACCGTGGGAATTCTGGCTCGCCGCGCTCGTTCTGGGACTCGCCTTCGCCGCGCTCGCGTGGGGCGTCTACATCGCGTCGCGCGTTCTTCGCTTTCCCGACATCACTCCCGATGGAAGTTTTCCGCTCGGCGCGGCGGTCGCCGCGGCGCTCATCACCAGCGGCGTCGATCCTCTGCTCGCGACGCTTGCGGCGTTCTTTGCCGGGATGGTGGCCGGTTACGTCACCGGTCTGCTCCACACGAGACTCCGCGTGACCGAGTTGCTCGCGGGTATTCTCGTGATGACCGCGCTCTACTCGGTCAATCTGCACGTGATGGGGCGGTCGAACATCTCGCTGCTCGATCGCGCAACACTCGCGACGCGGCTGCACACGATTGCGAGCGCCACGGCCAACTGGTCGAACGATATTTCCTTCGGTGCGGTTTTTCTCGTGCTCACCCTCGTGATGGGATGTGGCTTCACGTGGTTTCTGCGCACCGATTTCGGTACGGCGATGCGAGCGGCCGGCGACAACCCGGCGATGATCATCGCGCAAGGCGTCGATCGACGCGGGATGGTCGAGTTGGCGCTCGCGCTTGCAAACGGACTCGTCGCATTTTCCGGCGCGCTCATCGCGCAGTATCAAGGCTTCGCTGATGTCACGATGGGCGTCGGCACGCTCGTCGCCGGAATGGCGGCGGTCATCCTCGGCGAAACGCTGAAGCCCAAACGCTGGCGGCTCGGTGCGACGATCGCGATGGTTGCCGTTGGCGCGATCGTGTTCCGTGGTCTCATCGCCGTCGCTCTGCGCATCGGACTGAGCCCCGTCGATCTCAAGCTCGCGACAGCCGCATTCGTCCTCGCGACGCTGGCACTTCCCAACATCGACCTCGGCCGGCGCTGGAGGAGGAATCCTTCATGATCGAGCTCTCCGCGGTAGAGAAGACGTTCGAGCAGCCGGGCGGAGACCGTGTTCCCGCTCTTCGCGGCGTGGACCTCACGATGCCCGCCGGCCAGTTCCTCACCGTGATCGGCAGCAACGGCTCGGGGAAGTCGACGATCCTCAACGTCGTCGCCGGCACGTATCTCACCGACGCGGGCACGATTCGCATCTACGAGAGGGACGTGACGCGCTGGCCCGAACACAAACGTGCCGCGCTACTCGGCCGCGTTTTTCAGGATCCCTTCAAGGGAACATGTCCGTCGATGACTGTCGCCGAAAATCTGCGGATGGCGGAGTTGCGTGGGAAGCGGCGCGGTCTTCGGGTGGGCCTCGACCGTGCGTCGCTCGATCGGTATCGCGCTGGACTCGCGTCGTTGGGCATGCGTCTCGAGAGTCGATTGCAGGCGTCGATGGGAACGTTGTCCGGCGGACAACGCCAAGCGGTGACGCTGCTCATGGCGACGATCACGCGTCCCAACTTGTTACTGCTCGACGAGCACACCGCCGCGCTGGATCCGCGTGCGGCGGAGCAGATCATGGTCGTCACGGAGCACTTGGTGCGCACGCATTCGCTGACGACGCTGATGGTGACGCACAGCATGGAGCAAGCGGTTCGCTTTGGCGATCGGACGATCATGATGCATCGTGGGATGATCGTCGCAGATCTGGCTGGCGAGGAGCGGCGAGGTGTGACCGAGGCCGACCTGTTGGTGCGATTCGCGGAGTTGCGTTATACAGCAGAGATGCGGGTGACGAAGGACCTCGCAATCTCGCGGTGATCCCGCACTCAAGCACTTAGACCGTGAATCCCCGAAGTAGCCAGCCGGCGTTGCGGCGGCTAGCATGCAGCGGACGGCTGAACGCAGAGTCGTGTTCGGTCACCGGCCTTCGAGATCACATCGCTGATGGATACCGAGCTTTCCCCGCCAACGACGATCGACCTTGGCGACGCTGTGCTGCGGCCGTGGACTGTAGCCGACGCCGACCGTCTCCGTGCGGCGCTCGCGGCGAGTGACGCCCATCTGCGCGCATGGACGCCGTGGGTGGTCGACGGTCGAGTTCCGGGCGCCACGCTCGAGGAACGACTGGCGAAGCACGCCGATGATTTCGTGACGGGCGTCGCGTGGGTGTACGGAATGTTCAGTCCGGACGGTTCACACGGCTCGGAAGTGGTGGGCGGATGTGGATTGTATCCGCGGGTGGGTCCCCGCGCGGTTGAAGTGGGCTATTGGGTTGCCGTCGGACACACGAGACGCGGATTGGCGACGCGCGGCGCCGCGGCGCTCACGAACGTCGCGTTGGCCGATCCTCGCATCGACCGGGTCGAGATCCATTGCGACTACCGCAACATCGCCAGCGCGCGAATTCCCGAGCGGCTTGGCTACCGCCTAATGCCGAGGGGAGCTGACTCGAACATGCTCGTGTGGACATTGTCGCGCGAGGACACGAGCGCGTCATGAGAATTCTTGTGACCGGAAGCAGCGGGCACTTGGGCGAGGCGCTCGTGCGTACGCTGCGGGAAACGGCGCACGAAGTGATCGGTCTCGATCGAACGGCGTCGCCGTTTACCGGGAGCGTGGGGACTATCGTCGATCGTGCCGTCGTGAATCGGAGCATGCAAGGTGTCGACGCCGTCATTCACACCGCGACGCTGCACAAGCCGCACGTCGGCACGCACAGTCGCCAGGACTTCGTCGACACGAACATCACCGGTACGCTCAATTTGCTCGAGGAAGCGGTGTCGGCAGGGGTCGCGTCGTTCGTCTTCACGAGCACGACGAGCGTCTTCGGGAGCGCGATGACGCCGCCGCGAGAGGCGCCCGCCGTGTGGGTGACGGAAGGTTTGCGTCCCATCCCGAAGAACATTTACGGCGTGACGAAGACCGCGGCGGAAGATTTGTGCGAGCTGCATCATCGGTTGCACGATCTTTCGTGCATCGTGCTGCGGACGTCGAGGTTTTTCCCCGAAGAGGATGACGACCCGGCGTTCCGCGGCGTGTACGCGGACGCCAATGTCAAGGCGAACGAATATCTCCACCGGCGCATCGAGCTGCAGGACGTCGTCGATGCGCATCTGCTCGCGCTCGAGAAGGCGGCGACGATCGGCTTTGGCCGATACATCATCAGCGCGACGACGCCGTTTCTGCCTGAGGATTTGGCCGAATTGCGCGGCCATGCGCCGGCGGTCGTGGAGCGTCGAGTGCCGGAATATGTCGAGGAGTACGCGCGCCGCGGGTGGAAGATGTTTGCGGGCATCGATCGTGTCTATGACAATCAAGCTGCGCGGCACGATTTGGGTTGGCGGCCGCGATACGACTTTCGTCGAGTGGTCGAGTGCCTGCGTGAAGGCGACGCGCCGTGGAGTGCGCTGGCGCGAGTCGTAGGCGCGAAAGGGTATCACGATCGTGCGTTCGTGAAAGGCTCGTACCCATTCGCGTAGCGCGCACTAGCTACGGCGCCAAAGCGTGTCTACCGAGGTTCAGGCGCCGGCGAGTTGTTGAATTTTGTTGCGAAGCTTTCGCTCGAGCGCACCGGTAGATGCACACGGACGAGGCGCCCGACGTGGACCGGTCACCTCTCGGCCCTGCGCCACGATCGATACGCCGAGCCGCGTGCCGGTTTCGCCCGACGGTGCGGGTGCGATATACGCGACGACGGCGATCTCGACGCGCTGTGAGTTCGCGCTTGGCCCAGTCGGATCGTCGCCGCAGTCGAACGACTTCGAGAGCAGGTCGCCGGCGAACGCGTGCATGCGATGGAAACGTTCGCTGCCGATCAGGCCTTCGGTTCCGACGGTGTTGCCCACCGGAATGTCCAGATCGGCGAAAGCCTTGAGGGTTGCTTCGTACACCTTGGCCGGCGCTGCTTTGATGACGTAATTCTGACGAAGGGTGTCCATGAGCACCGGCTCACCGTACGCTTCGAAGTTGACGCGCACGCCTTGCGCACCAAGCGCTGATGCCCCAAAGAGCAAGAGCGAATAAGCCGAGCGGACACGCATCCAAACCCCCAGCAGAGTTGTTGGCCATTGATCCTGTCACGCTTTACGACAAACCGCAACCACGGTCATGAGTAATCCATCGAACGTCTATCTGGAGCCGACGCAAGACGCAGGGCGACGATTCTTCTCACGCGGCGTTCGCGGACCAGTGGTCATGCTCAATCTTCTGCGTCTGAGAGCGATCGCTGATTACGCAGCGACCCCGTCGCTCGCGCCACCGGCGCCGATCTCCGGGCGGGAAGCGTATGAGCGATATGTCGAGCACACGCTGCCACATCTGCGAGAATCTGGTGGAGAGATCGTGTTCATCGGTGACGCCGGCGACTATCTGATCGGCCCGCCCAGTGAGCGATGGGATCTCGTGATGCTCGTGCGTCACCGGAGTTCGCAAACGTTCCTCGCGTTCGCATCGAACGAAGCCTATCTCGCCGGAATGGGCCATCGCCTCGCGGCGATCGAGGATTCGCGTCTCTTGCCGGTGGTCGAACGCGCGCGTTGACGCGGTATGCGAGATCATCGATTGTCGCGAGAACAACGATACGAACGTCTTACAACCTCCAGCGGAGAAGACCAATGGCTACGATGACGATCCCCGAACGAACGGAAGCGGCCGACTATTATTTCACCTACATCGACAAGGTGGGCCGCGGCGATATCTGCGAGACACTCGAAGCTCAAATGGGAGAGACAGCTGCATTCCTTCGCGGCATTTCGGATGAGCGCTCGCTGCACCGCTACGCGCCGGACAAATGGAGCATTCGTCAGGTAGTCGGTCATTTGAACGATGCAGAGCGTGTGTTCGCGTTCCGCGCATTCTGGTTCGCGCGCGGCTTCGACAGTTCGCTGCCAAGCTTCGATCAAGACATCGCGGTGACATCGGCAGGCTCCGACGACCGCGCGTGGCCGAGCCTCATCGACGAATTCCAAACGGTTCGCGCCGCATCGTTGTCGCTCTTCAACAAGCTTCCAGCCGAGGCGTGGATGCGGCGCGGGATGGCGAGTGGTAACCCGTTCACAGTACGCGCGTTGGCATACATCGTAGCCGGACACGTCGCGCACCACGTGGGAATCCTGCGGGAGCGATATCTGTAGCCAACCAGGCGCGCTCGGCCTCAGAATTGCCCTTTGGGTCCTCACTGTAACGTCGAGGTCAGTGTGAGCTCGAGCTCGTTATTCGCCGTGTCGCTCTTGGTAGTGATGAGCGCCACACAAACGCCAAGTGTCCGCGCCCAATCACGCACGGCCCCGTGCGCCGTATCGCGTGTTCTCGTGGACAGCGCCCGCGACGAGGTGCTCTCTGTGCTGACGAGTGCCAGTCCGGTCATGAAAGAGATGCGTCAGGATCTCGGCATCGTCCGAATGGACGAATTCGCGCCGGTCACAGTAGTTCGCGACGGCGCCCTGTGCTCGCGTGTCGCCAGCAGCTTTGATCATCCGCTCGATCCGGATGCGAGCTTCGTCTTGCTGCGCCTCGGGCGCGTCTACTATGCTCGCGATCCGGATCAGCGTCGCGCGACCGGCATGATCATGGACACCACGTTCAAGGTTCTCGTGAGGCTTGGGACCGCGATTCCATAGGCTGCTACCGCAAGGGCGATCGTCGCTATCTTTCCCGGGCCGGAGGCGAGTCGACGCCCGGCGCCCATCTCTGGCAAACGAACCCAAGCGGAGCTCCTCAATTGGCAAAAAAGCCTAATTACGATTTCGAGAAGCGCAAGAAGGAGCTCGATCGGAAGGCGAAGCGCGACGAGAAGATTCGTAACAAGCGATCCGATGCCGCGCGCGCACGCGAGGAATCAGAAAGCGGCGCTACTCCGATGGACGAGGGGGCGGCGCCAGCGCCCGAATAGCATCGCGTCGCCGGCGACTGCGAGAATCGCGAGCGGTCAGTCCAATGTCGCGTGAGTTCTTGAGCGCCGAATGGCGCTATTTGGCGATGCTCAACTACCGCGTGCCGGCCGAATGGCTGACGCCGTTCGTGCCCGTCGGTACGGAGCTCGACTTGTGGGACGGCGCCGCATACCTGAGCCTCGTCGGATTTCATTTTCGCAACACGCGCCTGCTCGGCGTGCCGATTCCATTTCATCAAACGTTCGAGGAAGTGAACCTGCGCTTCTACGTTCGGCGGACGGTGAACGGCGAAGCGCGACGAGGCGTCACGTTCCTTCGGGAGCTCGTGCCGATGGCGGCCATCGCGTTCGTCGCACGGCTGAGCTTCAACGAACCATATCGCACGCTCTCCATGCGACACCGCATCGACGCCGAGTTTCCGAACGAGACTCCGAGTCTCGTGGAGTACGAGTGGAGAGGCCCGTCCGCATGGAATCGAGTTCGCGTCGAGCCAGTCGGTGCGTCGTCGCCGATCGAGAGCGGATCGGAGGAGGAATTCATCACACAGCATTTCTGGGGTTACACGCGCCAGCGCGACGGGTCGGCGGTCGAGTACGAGGTGCGGCATCCGTCGTGGCGCATCTGGAAGCTGCGCGTTGCTGATCTCGACGATGACTCGACCGTGTTCGACGCGCCGTTCGCCGGCGCGCTGCGGCGAGCACCGCATTCGGCGTTTCTCGCCGATGGCTCGGCCGTGAGCCTGTACTTTCCCACGCGCTTGGACGCCGGCGGCGTCTGACGTATTCCGCCGCCGTGTAACTTGCCCTTATGGATCGGCCCAAGGTTGTCATCATTGGTGGCGGATTCGGCGGGCTATACGCGGCGCGGGCTCTGCGCGATGCTGCAGTGGACGTCACCATCATTGACCGCACGAATCACCACGTCTTCCAGCCGCTGTTGTATCAGGTCGCCACAGCGACGCTCGCGCCGACCGACATCGCGGCGCCCATCCGCTGGCTGCTGCACGCGCAGAAGAACACCGAGGTTCTGCTCGCCGAAGCGCGCGAGATCGTTCCGGGCGCGCGCATCGTTCGCTGCGATGGCGGACGGGAGCTTCATTACGATTTTCTCATCGTCGCCGCAGGAGCTCGGCATTCATACTTCGGGCACGACGATTGGGAGCATCGCGCGCCCGGGCTCAAGAGCGTTGCGGACGCGATCGAGCTGCGGCGGCGTTGGTTGCTCGCGTTCGAGCGCGCGGAACGTACGAGCGACGCAGCGGAGCGACAAACGGACATGACGTTCGTGATTGTCGGCGGCGGCCCGACCGGCGTCGAGCTCGCCGGCATGCTGCCGACGATCGCGCGGTTCGCGCTACCGAAAGATTTTCGGCGCATCGACACCGCATCGGCGCGAATCATCCTCATCGAGGGAGGGCCGCGTCTCCTTCCAACGTTTCCCGAAGACCTTTCAGCCCGCGCCGAGCGCGATCTCGTGGAGCTTGGCGTCGAGGTGCGAACGAATGCTCGCGTGACGAACGTCGGCGACGGCTTTGTCGAGATCGGGAGCGAACGGATCGATGCGGGCACGATCCTCTGGGCGGCTGGCAACGCCGCGTCGTCGCTCGGCGCGTCGCTCGGCGCGACGAGAGATCGCATGGGTCGCGTGGAGGTAAATGAGGATCTGAGTATCGCTGGTCATCCCGAGGTCTTCGTAGTGGGCGACATGGCGATTCTGGAGAGTGACGGCAAGCCAGTTCCAGGAGTTGCACCAGCAGCCATGCAAAGCGGGCGAACTGCCGCGCGCAATGTTCTCCATACCGTGCGGGGCGAGGGTCGAGAGCGCTTCCGGTACTTCAACAAAGGCGATCTCGCGACGATCGGTCGTTACAAGGCGGTCGGCGTCCTCGCCGGCCGGCATCTGAGTGGCGCGATAGCGTGGTGGACTTGGCTGCTCGTGCATATCATGTATCTCGCCGGCTTTCGAAATCGGCTCAGCGTCCTGATCGAGTGGGGATATTCGTTCTTCACGTATCAGCGAGGCGCGCGTCTCATTACCGCGGATACGCCGCCGCCCGAAAGCCGGCCGCCTGTGCCGCCGCGATGGTGAGCGTCCTCGACCGGAGTTCGTCGTGTGTTGCCTCTGGCAGTATTCGATCGTCGCTAAAAGGATCTTGATGCCGTCGCCGTTGACGGCTCGTCGCCCGGTCTTTCATTAGTTCCCCTGTGACGCAGCCCTCGGCCAGCCTCGATTTCGCCCGCGTCGGCATAACGGGACTTCGACTCGAGGCCCTATTCGAAGCGGTTCCGCTCGCCATCGCTGTTTTCGACGGCGATTTGCGGCTGGTCAATGGCAACGCACGATATCGTGAGCTGACCGATGTCGCGGCGTCACTACCGCTTCGAATCTCGATCTACGATGCGTTCCCGAATGCGCTCGCGGACCTGACCGACCAAATCGACTCGGCACTCCGGGGGTCGCCGGTCGCGAGCGCGGTACGCATTCCGTTCCAACATCGCGGGGGACGGCGGCTCATCGAGACGACGTTCGCGACGTTGGTGGAAGAAGGCGGCGGGCGCGGAATTCTCTTCGCCGGCAACGACGTCAGCGAGCGAGAAGAGCTGCGTGAAACGTTGAGCCGCAACGTCGCACAGCTCGAATCGATCTTCGATGTTATCCCTGACTCGGTCCGCGTGTTCGACACCGACGGCCGCACGGTGCGCTCGAACACGCAGGCACTCCAGGATCACCTGTCCGGTCAGCCGTCGACGCTGCGCGAGCTGTGGCAGCTCGATCGTCCGCGCTCCATCGATGGTATGAGCCTGTTCATGCACGAGCACCCGACGGCGCGCGCGCTGCGCGGAGAGCGCGTGCGCGGTGAAACGTTGGCCGTGCGGCGCGGCGCCGACGGCTCTCCGGTGATCATCGAGGTCAATTCGAATCCGTTGTACGACGAGCACGGGAAAATTCGCGGTGCGGTCACGGTCGAGCGCGATGTGACGGTGAAGACGCAGCTTGCCAAAGCGCTCGAGGAGGAAGCGCGGCGCACCGCGGAGCTGTACGAGCGAGTGTCGACGGAAGCGGAACGTCTCGAGCGAATGGTGCAGGAGCGCACCGCTGAATTGCTCGCGCTGCAAGAAGCACGAGCGCGTGAGCGACGGCTGGCCGCGGTCGGTCAACTCGCTGCCGGTG
>JAICYT010000073.1 GCA_025934075.1 Gemmatimonadaceae bacterium | reverse complement strand
TGGGCGGACGGTCGGCGCGATGGTCAGGCGACCGATGCCGCAGGCGCGAAAGAGTGACAGGAGGTGACTGAAACTGGCGAAGTTGTCGAGATCCAGACGCAGGCGCGTCTGATTGACGAAAATGAATTCGCCCGACATCCGAAGCTCGAGCTCCTCCTCGCTGGCGATCAGCTCCTTGCTCTGATTCGTGACTTCGTCGAGCGCCTTCTGCACCGCGGCATTCTCGACGGGATAAAGCTTGACCGCGCGCAATGCGCCATAGGTGGAAAAGATCAGCTGGCGTCCCGCGCGGCGCACGCGTGCATCGCCGCCACCCTCGCCCGTCGCTCCGGGCAGTGACACCGACTGGAGCGCCGTCTCCGATGAGTTGCGCGGACTCATGACTCGGTGGCTCCCGGACCGCGGAGCGCACGACTCACCGCGTTGCGCACGACGATGTCCTTTTCAGTCGCTGCCTTGCGGAGCGTATCGATCGCCTTCGGTGTTCCCACGCGACCAAGCGCGATCGCGGCGCACGCGCGTACCTCGGAATCTTCGCGGCGTCCGAGAAATCCTTTGCCGTTGAGTACGGAATCGAGGTGCGCAACGCCGGCGTCTCCGCAGAGCGCTCCGTATCCCTCGAAGAAGGCCATTTTCTCGGTGAGGTCCGCTTCGCGCACGCGCTTTCCCTTCACGACGCCTTCGAGGCGAGCGAGTGCAGGCCGATAGGCGCGTGCCGTCATTGCGCGCACCGCGGCAACGCGAACGTCGCGATCTGAATCGTCGATCGCGCGATCGAGCGCTTGCATCGCGCCAGGCGATCCGATCTCGGCCAACGCTTGCGCGGCGAGCCGCCGCATCTCGACGTTCGTGTCGCCGAGAATTCTTGCGAGCGCCATGACCGCGGCCTGCGTCTTGAGCGCGCCGGCCAAGCGTATCGCTTCGGTCGCGACTTCCGGCTCCTTCGCGGTGATCAGTCGAACCAGCTCCGACGTGTTTGCGCCGGCGAGCCGTCCCGCGGCAGCTTGGAGCAACGGGCGCAGCGCTTCGTTCTGCGTCTTGCGCAGCCAGAGGAATACGGTGGACAATCCGACGGGACGAAGCTGATCGAAGAGTTCCCCGAGCTCGGATTGGGCGGGAAGCGTCGTCATCTCGTCCAGCGCCTGAAGCAGCTGCGACAATGCCTCGGGTGCGCTCAGACGCTCGGCCAGCTGCACGAGTTGTTGGCGATGCTGATCGGTCACACCGGTCGCGCGATCGACCGTCACCTGCACTTCGCGCAGCAGGTATGCGACGCCCGACAGGTGCTCGGCGGTCAAGAGGTAGACCATGAGCGTGTGGACGTTCTCGAGCACTTCTTTCCGAATATCAGGGTCTTGCTGCGCCTCGAAGATATCCATCAGCACGGATGCTACGCTGACGCGAAGGTCTCTATCGTATTCGCGTTTCAGCTCCGTGTGGAGGTATTCGATCTCGCGATCGTCGAGAAAGTAGAGCGTGGCATCGAAGTCAGCGATGTTGATGATTCCACTCGCGCGAGACTCCTGCGCCGCTTCGCGCATGTTGCGCTGCACTTCACCGGCTCCGACCGGCTGCATTTCCCCGCCGTCGGCCAGCTCGCCGACTCCGCCCTCTTGCAGCAGGTCGACGTAGCCGTAGCGAACAAGGGCCAAATCGGATTCCCACAGCATCGCCACGAGATCGTCTTCGTCGGGCGATCCTTTCCGCGCGCGCTGGATGAGCGCCAAGAACTTGATGACCTCGGCCTCTTCGAAACCCTTCATGAACGTCAGCTCGCGGACGCCGTCCTTGTAGAACAACCACGCGAGATTATCCGCGGATTTGTTCCCAGCCTCTCCGGCCACAGGCGTGTCGAACCAGCGGATCTCGCTTTCGGTGATCGTGAGCGTGAGCTCGTCGACCTCTGCCCAAATCGGCGGAAACCCCGCGCGAAGATTTTCAATCGCGCGGCGGTAGATCGGATTGTTTGGGAGATACAGCTGGTGCGCACGCGCCGCCTTGGAGATGAGCCGGAGCAGTTCCTCTACCGGCGCCGCGGAGAACGGCGGATCGAGATGCTCCGGATCCCGCTTCGGCCCGTTCGCCAAGTGGGAGGGAGAGGTCACGGCCCCAAGATATTCATTTGGCTGACCTGCGCCACATCCTTGTCGCCGCGCCCGCTCACGCACAAGAGCACAGGCTCGTCCGGCGCCCAGCGTCCTTTCTGCGAGGCGATCCAGCTCACGGCATGGGCCGTCTCGAGCGCTGGAATGATTCCCTCGAGGCGACTCAAGAGGCGAAAACCGTCGAGCGCATCGCGATCGGAAACGGCGACGTACTCAGCCCGGCCGCTGTCCTTGAGATACGAGTGTTCCGGCCCGACGCCTGGATAATCCAAGCCGGCGGAGATCGAGTGCGCGGGATGCACCTGCCCGTGTTCGTCCTGTAAGAGATAACTCAAGGAACCATGGAGCACGCCTGGCCGACCCCGCGCGAGCGAGGCCGAGTGGTGTCCCGAGTCGAGACCTTCGCCTGCCGCTTCGACGCCGACGAGCTCCACATCACGATCGTCGACGAACGCATGGAATGCTCCCATCGCATTCGAGCCGCCGCCAACGCAGGCGACGACCGTCTTTGGCAGGCGGCCGGCCCGGTCGAGCATCTGCGCGCGCGCCTCGCGCCCAATCACCGACTGAAAATCGCGCACCATACGCGGGTAGGGCGCCGGCCCGACGACCGAGCCGATGATGTAATAAGTGTCATTGACGTTTGTGACCCAATCGCGAATGGCCTCGGTCGTCGCGTCCTTGAGCGTTCGCGTGCCGCTCGAAACTCCGACGACGGTGGCTCCCATGAGGCGCATGCGGAAGACATTCAGCTCCTGGCGCCGCATGTCTTCCTCACCCATGTATACGACGCACTCGAGGCCGAATCGGGCACAGACCGTCGCCGTCGCGACGCCGTGCTGCCCCGCTCCCGTCTCGGCGATGATCCGTCGCTTCCCCATTCGCCGAGCCAACAGGACTTGGCCGACGGTGTTGTTGATCTTGTGCGCGCCGGTGTGATTCAAGTCCTCGCGCTTGAGCCAAACCTGCGTCCCGACGAGCTCCGAAAACCGCGGCGCATCGCTCAGCGCAGACGGACGGCCGACGTACGTCGTCAGCATATGCTCCAGCTCGGCGACGAAGGCAGGGTCGGCCCGCGCTTCGTCATACGCCTGGTCGAGCGCGTCGATCGCCGGAATGAGCGTTTCAGGAACGTAGCGGCCGCCGAACGCGCCGAAACGATCCTGCATTGTGTGTTCTGCCTGGGCCATGGTCATGTGATTGTCGCCACGTGGTCGACCGCGTCGCGAAATTCGCGCATGCGATCGTGGTCCTTGAGACCGGGTGAGCTCTCTACGCCAGAAGAAACGTCGACGACGTCCGGAGATAGCGCGGCGATCGCCTGCCCGACGTTTTCCGGACGTAGGCCGCCGGCGAGGATGATCCGCTTGAACCGTCGCAACTCGTGAAGCGGCTCCGCCAGCTCTGCCCATGGGAGTGCGACACCGGTGCCGCCAAGCTTTCCGGGAACGGCCGCGTCGAGCAGCAGCCCGTCACCCAGCGACAGCATGTGGGCCACCGACGGTGGAAGCGCGGCGCTCGACAGGCGGCACACCGGCCAGACCTCGCCTGAAAAGTGTTTCCGCAGAGCGGAAATGCGCTCAGGGTCGAACGATCCGTGAAGCTGAACGACGTTGAGCTGCAGCACGTCAGCCATCCGTGCGATTTCGTCCGCGCTTTGATCGGCAAACACGCCCACACGACCGACGCTCGGCTGGACGACGCTCAGCACTTCCATCGCGCGGGGAACGGCGAGCGATCGCGGTCCGCCCGCGAAGATCACGCCGACATACGATGCGCCCAGGCTCGCCGCAAAGGCGGCGTCCTCGGGCCGGGTCAGTCCACAGAATTTGATCTCAGCGCTCACGACCGACCCTCGGCACCGTTGAAAGATCGCTCACCGCGGACGCCGGATCGTTGGCGGCCGAAATCGCCGAACCGATGAGCACCGCGTCAGCCCCCGCTCGCGCAAGTCGCTCGACGTCGGCGCGACCGCCTATTCCGCTCTCCGCGACAGCCACTAATGACGTAGGAATCGCATCGAGCAAACGCTCAGACGTCGCTGCGTCGATGACGAGTGTCTCGAGATTTCGGTTGTTGATACCGATGATGCTCACGCTCGCCTCGAGTGCACGCGACAGCTCCGATTCGTCGCGCACCTCTACGAGTAGTTCCAATGCGAGTGCGTTCGCCGCCGCAACCATATCTCGAAACGCTCGCGGCGAGAGAGCGCGGACAATCAGCAACGCTGCTGACGCCCCGATCGCCTTCGCCTCGAGGAGTTGAATCGGGTCGACGTGAAAGTCCTTCTTGAGGACCGGGAGACGCACGCCATCTCGAACGGCGGTGACGTCGGCGGACTCACCACCGAAGTGCTTCGGCTCGGTGAGCACGGAGATAGCCGCTGCTCCGCCCGCCTCGTACGCTTGCGCCTGCTGGACAGGTCGGATCTTGGAGTTGATCCATCCTTTCGAGGGCGATCGGCGCTTCACTTCAGCGATCACGGCGACATTTGTCAGCCGAAGCGCGCTCGCGAAGCTGGGCGAACCGCTCGCGTCGGCTGCCATTCTCGCGAGCTCGGACTCGCGCGCGCGGAGCGCGACGACACGCTCGCGCGCCTCCGCGACGATGCCGCCCAGCGTGCCGGTCGGTGGGATCCAGACAGGAGAAGCTTGCACTTCGGTCCTTCTTCGGATATTCTAGTATTCGGGGCTTATTCGGGAGTCCGGCCCCGTCGCTACTTTCTCAAGCTGAACAGGTATCAGCCTATGCCGCTCACGAAGCGTCAGCGCGAAATACTAAACTACCTCACGGTCTACACGGAGCAAAACGGCTTCGCGCCAAGCTTCGAGGAGATCGCCGAGAACTTTGGGTACAACTCGCTCGCGACGGTGCACGAGCACCTCACGAACCTCGAGCGGAAGGGGTACATCAAGCGCAGCTACAATGAGAGCCGCGCCATCGAGATCCTGCCGAGCGATGCGAGTCCGCGTGCCGTGGAGTTGCCGCTTCTCGGAAGCGTCGCCGCCGGTATGCCGATCGAAGCGCTCGAATCGAACGAGACCTTCTGCGTCCCCGACACCATGGTTGGCCGGGGCGGTAACCATTACGTGCTTCGCGTGCGCGGAAACTCGATGGTCGACGAGCAGATCAAGGACGGAGATTTCGTCGTCGTCAACCAGCGCGAGCGAGCCGACAACGGCGAAATGGTCATCGCGCTCGTCAACGGAAATTCGGCCACCGTCAAGAAGTACTATCGTGAGCGTGACGGACGCATCCGCCTCCAGCCGGCGAACGAGACCATGCAGCCGATCTATGTGCACGAGAACGACATCACGATTCAGGGAATCGTGGTCGGAGTGATGCGGCGTTACTGACGGGAATTCGACTCGCTTCTAGTGACGAGCGAAAGCCACTCGAAGGCGATCTAGCGCGACGAGCCCAGCTCCCGAACTGATTGCGTCTCGCGCCAATTCCACGCCGTCGTCGAAGCTTGCGACCGCTCCGCCTACATAGAAGGCCGCCGCGGCATTGAGCACAACGGCAGCGGTCGACGCTTCGTTGCCTTCGCCGCGCAACACACGCATCACAGCGGCTGCGTTCGCCGCCGGCGGGCCGCCCGCCAAATCTTGAACCACTCCGCCGCCGTATCCGAACCGTTCCGGATCAATCGTCCATTCCGTCATCGCGCCATCGCGAATCTCGATGACCTCGGACGGCGCGAATGGTGAGATCTCATCCATGCCGGCGCCGTGCACCACGAGTGCGTGCACCGTATCCAAGGCGCTCAACGCGCCCGCGATCAGCGTCAGGCGTCGTTCATCCGACACGCCGACGACTTGGCGTCCGGCATGCGCCGGGTTCGCGAGCGGACCGACCATGTTCATCACGGTCTGAACTCCTAGCTCGCCACGAACCGGTGCGACATGTCGCATTGCTGGATGCATGAGCGGCGCGAACATGAACACGATGCCCGCATCGCGGAGTGCCGCCTCCATCACGTGAACCGGAGCGTCGATCGACACGCCAAGTGCCTCGAGCACATCGGCGCTTCCGCACTGCGTGGTGAAGGAACGGTTGCCATGCTTCGCGACGCGAAGTCCCGCGCCCGCGGCAAGCAGCGCGGCAGCCGTCGAAATGTTGAAGGTGTTGATCGTCCCGCCGCCAGTTCCGCACGTGTCGACCAACTCCTCCGGGCGCTCGGCAGGCAATACCACCATTGCACGACGGAGCGAAC
This sequence comes from Gemmatimonadaceae bacterium, assembly GCA_025934075.1. Taxonomy (GTDB): domain Bacteria; phylum Gemmatimonadota; class Gemmatimonadetes; order Gemmatimonadales; family Gemmatimonadaceae; genus JAQBQB01. Next base: position 11,725 of record JAICYT010000073.1, on the reverse strand, counting down.
GTACGACGGCCGCAAGCTCGAGCGGAGTCTCACCTCGCACGCGCAGTCCAATCAACAACGCGGCGATTTGCGCCGACGTGGCGTCGCCCGCCAACACGACTTGAAACGCGTTCGTCAGCTCATCCGGGTCGGGTGCATTTCCCGACGTGAGGCGCCTTATGGTATTGAGTAGCGCATTCGGCGGCGGACTAGTGGACACTGAATGCTTCGACGAGGCGTTCGGGAAGCTTGGCGTTCGACGCAACGAGGGCGATCACGAGTCCGAGCAAGCGGACGCGATCGACGTCTTCTTCGACGAACAATCCCTGCATCGCTCGATTGGCGAGATTCACCACGCCGACCAGCTGGTCGTGATAGATCAAAGGAAAGCTGATGAACGATCCCGTCGTGAAGTACTGGTCGTGCAGGAGCGGATGCGTTTTCGCCTCGGCAACGTCTCGCACCAAGAGCGGCTCGCGGCTCGCCGCCACGCGTCCGGCAACGCCCTGACCAATGGCGACTCGCGCGCCCTCGGTAATGCTCGGTCCCACGCCGCGCGCGGCGGCGATGTAAAGTGATTCGCGGTCGGGCGCCACGAGCATCAACGAACAGCGGTGTGAGTGCATGTCGTCACCGACGAGCGCCAATAAGCCGTCGGCCAACTGACGCGGATCTTTCGTCGATGCGTCGAGCGTGAGCACGCGGTCGATCAAATAAATCGTCCGCGTCTTCTGGCGCAGTGACTCGTTTCGCCGGTGGAGCTCGACGTGCGCCTTCTCGAGCTGCTCCACGGCCTGCGACACCGTTGCCTCAACCGCGTCCGCCCGCCTGATCGCGCGGCGCGCATCTTCTGTTGCTTGAGCAAGCTCTCGCTCGAGCGAGACGACTCGCGCGGAGTCACTCGTCGCCTGACTGTTCTGGGTGTTGCTCGCGTCGGTAAGCCGGGTCTCCAGTTCGGCGAGACGCGTCTCGTACTCGCCGTGCACGTGTTGGGTGACGTCTTCGAGCGTGCGAACAGCCTCTTGGCGCGCCTCACGCTCGAGAAAACGAAGATGTGCGAGCTCGAACAGCGCGATCGCTGGCAAGAACCGCTCGGCCGTGCGTGCGCCGAACAATTTTCGAGCTTCGTATAGGACGAGGAGCGCAGTGAGCTGTCCTTCATAACGAAGACCGCGAACGCTCAGCCATCCGGCCTCGCCGAATGACGGCATCTCGAATAGCCGCGCGAATTCGTCGCTCGCTTCGCCGAAGTCGACAAGTTGGCCGCCAACAGCGATCGCGGCGCGCTCCCGCGACGGGAGATGATCGAAGGTCGTCTCGAGCTTCGCGCTGGTCGTTGTCGCGCCAGACGCCAGCACTCGTTCGCCGAGCATTCCACGTCGCTCGTCGAACCGAACGAGCGCGAGCTGGGCGAATCGATCGACTTCGGCCAGCGACTCGCCGAGCGCCTGAAGGGCGTCGTCGGGGCTGGTCGAAACGGTGAGCGCGTGAGCGAGAGAGGCGAGCGTGCGCGGCGGCATCGGGAGGACGGCAGGGCGCACGCGACACAGAACGCGGCGCAGGCGACGTTGAGCGCGAAATGTGAGTGCGTAGGTCGCGCAAAGTCAATCGGTTTCGTCACTGCAAAGTCAACGTGGAGTCGATCGACATTGCTTGACACACCCCCCTGTGCCGATAGGTTTCCAGCAATGGCCGAGCGCACCGTGCAGCTTGTGTTGCACTATGACGGGGCCGAATTCAGCGGATGGCAGCGGCAGCCGGATCAACGCACCGTTCAAGGTGCGTTGGAAGCCGCACTCGAGCGATTGTGCGCGACGCCAATCGCCGCGTTGGGCTCTGGTCGGACTGACGCCGGTGTGCATGCGCGCGGACAAGCGGTGGGCATTCGAGTTCCGGCGCGTTGGACTGGAAGCGTTCCGAAGTTGCGGCGGGCGTTGAATGCGGTGTTGCCGTCGGATGTGTGGGTTGCGGCGGCGTTCGAGATGCGCCCCGAGTTTCACGCGCGGTATAGTGCACTGAGTCGACGCTACAGCTACTACGTCGGCACGGACGAGGAAGCGAACTCGCCGTTTCGGGTGCGGTACGAGTTGGCATTCGGGCAGCCCTTGGATCGGGGCGCTCTGGACGCCGCGGCCGCCCACCTCACGGGCGAACACTGCTTCCGGGGCTTCGCGGTACTTGGCACGGCGCCTGAACAGGATGATCACCGGTGTCGCGTGACGGATACGCGATGGCGTGACCGACCGGGCGGGCTCGTGTTCGAGATCGAAGCCAATCGTTTTCTCCATCACATGGTCAGATTTCTCGTCGGGACAATGCTCGACATCGGGACCGGTCGCCGGCCACTGGCCGACCTGCCCCGCTTGCTTGGCGCACCGAACAACAGCGAGGTGTCCCCGCCGGCCGCCCCGCACGCGTTATTTCTCGATCGCGTGACATATCCGAACGACCTTTACGCCGAGGGGGCATGACCACCGACGGACGTTTCGCCCTGCCACGTTTGGCGATGATCGCTCGCGCTGCTCACCGTCGCGGGCGCTTTCTGTTTCTGGCCGTCGCGATTGGCTGCTCGCGTGCGCCGGAGCCGTCGAGTGCGCAGGCCTCCGGCGCCATCGCGCCCGCCAATAGCAACAGCCAAGTTTCTCAAAGCCGACAAAACGCCATCACCGCGGCGGTTGCGAAGGTCGCCCCATCGGTCGTGACGGTGCAGACGGAAGTCGTCGAGCAGGCGCCGCAAGATCCGTTCGACATGTTCTTCGGACGCGCTCAACCCCGAACCCAAGCAGGACTGGGCACCGGATTCGTCGTGCGCAAGGAAGGCGTCATCGTCACCAATGCGCACGTGGTCGCGGGCGCGAACAAGATCTCCGTCATGATGCGCGACGGAACGGTGTACCCGGCGAAAATCCTCGGCTCCGACGAGACGAACGACATCGCCGTGCTGAAGATCGACGCGAAGAACAATCTGCCCGAGGTCAAGCTGGGCAACTCGAACAATCTTGCGATCGGCGAATGGGCGATCGCGATCGGCAACCCCTACGGATTCTATCTCGGCAACAGCGAGCCGAGTGTCAGCGTTGGCGTGATCAGCGCGACACAGCGAAACCTCATCGGATCTAGCGAAGGTCAAGGCACGTACTTCGACATGATTCAAACCGACGCCGCGATCAATCCCGGAAATTCGGGTGGCCCGCTCGTCGATGCGGACGGTGAAGTCATTGGCGTGAACAGCAACATCTTTTCGCCAAACGGCGGCTCGGTTGGGTTGGGCTTTGCCATTCCCATCAATCGCGTCGTGAGAGTCGTCGACGATCTGCTGACGCACGGGTCGATCCGCAGCCCGTGGATCGGTGTCCGTCTCCGACAAGCGCAATCGAGCAATCCGCGCGACTTGCTGACGCAAGGTGCTGTGATCGCGACGGTCACCGCGGGGTCGCCGGCAGCGAAAGCCGGATTGCAAGCGGGCGACGTGATTCTGCGCGAAGGCTCGCGCGTCGTGCACAATCCGTTCGATTGGTACGCCGCCTTGCTCGATCTTCGCGCCGGCGCGCCCGCGCATCTACACATGCGGCGTGGCTCGCGCGAGTTCGACGTCGACGTGAACGTCGCTGACCTGCCCGAAGTCAGCGCCCCGAAAGTTCAAGTGCTCAAAGAATTGGAGCTCGTTACGGTGACGCCGGCGATCGCGGCCGAGCGCAGCCTGCGACGACAGTACGGCGCGCTGGTTTTTCAAATCGGCCAGAATGTGTCCGACCAAACCGGCATTCAACAAGGTGACGTCATCCTTCAGATCAACAACGCTCCCATCAAGACGGCGCAAGACGTCGCGCGTGCGTTCGACACATATGGTGGCCGCACCTATCTCCGGGTCATCGTCGAGCGGCAAGGCCAGCTCTATGTGACTGAATTCGGGGTCCGATGACGAGTCACGATCGATATTCGTCGCCCCTCGCCCAGCGATATGCCTCGAACGCGATGCTTGAGCTCTGGTCGCCGGCCATGCGCCACGGACTCTGGCGCGAGCTGTGGCTCGCGCTCGCCGAAGCCGAACAGGAGCTGGGCGTTTCAATTCCCGATGACGCGATCGCACAAATGCGCGCGCACCTCAACGACATCGACTTCGACGTTGTCGCCGCATACGAGCGTCGCTTTCGGCACGACGTCATGGCGCACGTTCACGCGTTCGGCGACGTCGCGCCGGCGGCGCGCGGATTCATTCACTACGGCGCGACGAGTGCGTTCGTCACCGACAATGCCGATCTGATACTGATGCGGCGCGGCATGGAGCTGCTGCGCGGGAAAGTGCTTCGCGTGCTCCGCGCACTCGCGGCGTTTGCGCGCGAATGGCGCAACGAGCCGACACTTGGGTCGACGCATCTGCAGCCAGCGCAGCCGACCACAGTCGGCAAACGGGCAACTCTCTGGATGCAAGACTTGTTGCTCGACATCGCCGATCTCGAGCATCGCATCGCCACGCTTCCCTGTCGCGGAGTCAAAGGGACGACCGGAACGCAAGCGAGCTTTCTCGAGATCTTCAACGGCGACCACGCGAAGGTCCGCGAGCTCGAGGCACGCGTCACGGCGAAGATCGGCTTCTCGTCGGCGATTCCCGTTTCCGGACAGACCTACAGTCGAAAGCTCGATGCGCAAGTACTCGGCGTCGTGGCGGGCATCGCGTCGAGCGCGATGAAATTCAGCGGTGACCTCCGCGTTTTGCAATCGGTCGGCGAGATCGAGGAGCCGTTCGAGTCCGAGCAAATCGGATCGTCCGCGATGGCGTACAAGCGCAATCCGATGCGCTGCGAGCGGATCGCGTCGCTCGCGCGATTCGTCGTGACGCTCGAGCCGAATGCGAACTTGACGCACGGCGTCCAATTCTTCGAGCGCACGCTCGATGACAGCGCGAATCGACGTATCGTGATTCCGGAAAGTTTCCTCGCTACCGACGCCATTTTGGTGCTCATGGAGAATGTCGTTACTGGGCTCGAGGTGCACCCGGCGCGCATTCGTCGCCGCTTGCTCGACGAGCTTCCGTTCATGGCGACGGAAGAGCTGATTGTCCGCGCCGTTCGCGCCGGTGGCGATCGTCAAGTCGCGCACGAACGTATTCGCCAACACAGCATCGACGCCGCACGAGCGCTCAAGAACGGCGCCGAGCGCAATGATCTGCTCGCGCGATTGGCCGCGGATCCGACATTTGGCGTTCCCGTCGCCGATCTGGAAGCAGCGCTCGATCCGCATCGCTTCGTCGGGCGCGCACCGGAGCAAGTCGACGAGTTCCTCGAGCAGGTCGTCGGACCGGTGCTCGCCGGACACGCGCGCGCCGACGAAGTGCGCGAGGAGGTCCGCGTATGACGGTCGCGCAGCTACAATCGCTTCCGCTGCGCCATCTTCGCCGGGGCAAGGTTCGCGAAGTGTATGTCGTCGACGACGATCGCCTGCTGCTCGTTGCGACCGACCGCGTGAGCGCATTCGACGTCGTGATGGCCGAGCCGATTCCACACAAGGGCATCGTCCTGACGCAGATCACGGCGTGGTGGCTCGATCACCTGGCGGGCGACGTCCACCATCACATGATCTCGGCGAAGGTCGACGAGATCGTCGAACACGTACCGGCCTTGGCCGAGTATCGTGGAGTGATCGACGGCCGCGCAATGCTTTGTCGGCGTACTGACGTTTTTCCGATCGAATGCGTCATCCGCGGCTATCTTTCTGGCTCGGCCTGGAAGGAGTACAGCGCGTCGGGCACGCTTGCCGGCGAAACACTGCCATCGGGCCTTCGCGAGAGCGAGCGACTCGAGCCACCGATCTTCAGTCCGGCGACCAAAGCGGAGGCGGGACACGATGAGAACATTACAATCGCCCGGATGATTGCCTCGCTGGGGCCCGATGTCGCCGCGGAGCTCGAGCGGCTCAGTCGCTTGATCTACGAGCATGGCCGCGCCATCGCTGCGAGCCGAGGCATCATCATCGCCGACACGAAATTCGAGTTCGGCCGCGATCAAGAGGGGCGCATCACACTCATCGACGAAGTGCTCACGCCCGACAGCTCGCGCTTTTGGCCCGCCGAGCACTATCAACCCGGACGAGGGCAACCGAGCTTCGATAAGCAGCCGCTGCGCGACTATCTCGACGCCGAGCGGCGCGCCGGTCGATGGAATGGAGAAGCTCCGCCGCCAGCGTTGCCATCGGACGTCGTGCACGCGACCAGCGCGCGTTATGTCGACGCCTTTCGACGCATCACGGGCGGCGATCTCGTGCTTCCAGCGGAAGGCGACGCGTGAATTTCGCTCGCGAAGGACTGAGCTTCATCGCCATCGCGGCCCTCGTTGCGGTCGGTGCGTTCGGTGTTGCACTCAGTCGCCGATCCTGGTCGCTGTGGCTGGTCGCGTTCGCGCTGACGATCGTCGCGCTCTGGGTCGCGTACTTCTTCCGCGATCCCCAGCGCGTCGGTGAACGAGGGGACCGCCTCGTCATCGCGCCAGCCGACGGCAAGGTCGTGATGATCACCGAGGTCGATGAGCCGACGTTCATGCATTCGCGCGCGGTGCGCGTCTCGATCTTCATGAACGTGTTCAACGTGCACGTCAATCGATATCCGGTGAATGGCATCGTGCGCTACATCGAACGAAAGCCGGGTCGATTTCTCAATGCCGCAGCCGAGGAGTCGAGTCTTCAGAATGAGCAAACGTCGATCGGGCTCGAGACAGGCTCGAATCACATTCTCGTCCGACAGATTGCTGGGTTGATCGCTCGCCGCATCGTAACCGACGCGAAGGAAGGCGACCACGTCAAGCAAGGCGACCGCATGGGCCTCATTCGCTTCGGCTCGCGCGTCGACGTGTTCCTGCCCGTCACGGCCATGGTGAAAGTGAAGGTCGGTGACGTGACGTACGCCGGCGTCAGCGTCGTCGGAGAATTGACCGGTCAATGAACGCTACACAGCGCGTTCCCGTGCGGCGCAAGGCTGTTCGTCGAGCCGTCGTGTTGCTGCCGAACGGATTGACGCTGTTCAATCTGTTCTGCGGCATCTACGCGATCATCGTCGCCATTCGTGGCGATTTCGCCGCGGCCCCGGCGTTCATCGTGCTCGGCGGAATTGCCGACACGCTCGACGGACGCGTCGCACGCGCGACCGGAACCGGAAGTCGGTTCGGCGAAGAGCTCGACTCGCTCGTCGACGCCATCTCCTTTGGATTTGCGCCGGCCATCATCATGTATCTCGAGCTGCCGAACCACGGAACGTGGGAATGGCTGCTCGTCTTCATCTTCACGTCGTGCGCGGTCATGCGACTCGCGCGATTCAACGTCGAGCAGGCGGGCCGTAAGAAGACGCACTTTCATGGATTGCCAAGTCCGGCCGCTGGCCTGACGCTCGCAACGTACTACTGGTTCAGCCAGACGCCGCTGTATAATCGAACCGTGATCCTGTTCACCGACAGCAAGACCCTGTCGGACCTTCCATGGCACACGATTCTGCGCGGCCTCATGGCGATGCTCGCCGCACTGATGATCAGCGATGTTCCCTACCCGGCTATCCCATCGGTCGGATTCCGAAGCATTCGCCAGCTCCTCGGCTCGTTCGTTGTTGGCGGCTCGATCGTCTTGCTGGTCGCGCGGCACGAGGAATTTATTTTTCCCGCATTGCTGGCGTACGTGCTCTTTGGCGTGATCAAATGGCTAGTCCTCGGGTTCATCGGGCAATCGAGCACGCCCGACGAGATCTTTTGGGAAGACGAGCCGAATGGCGTCGAGTCTCGCGACGAACGACGTGCCGCATTCGGTCGAACGATCCCGCTCGGCGCCGGCACCGCGGACGCAGCGGCTCTCGCGGCGGCACGCGACGATCGCCGTCCCGACGGTCGCGGTGACGAAGGGTCATTGGCGTCGCAGTCGCCGCAATCCGCACGCCGCCGAAAACGCAGACGCGGGCACCGCAGTGGAAATCGACCGCCCGGCGCCAGCCCGAACACCGCAGCCGCACCTCCTCCATCCGACACATCGAAAGGTCCTACTGAATGAGCCGATATCGCATCGCCGTGCACATCGTTCCACGACGCGGCATTCTCGATCCGCAAGGCAAGACAGTCGCCGACGCGCTGCACACGCTCGGATTTGGCAGTGTACGCGACGTGCACGTCGGCCGTCATATCGTCGTCGATCTGGAAGCGCGCGATCAAAAAGCCGCCGAACAGTCGACGCGCGACATGTGTGAGCGGCTGCTGGCGAATCCCGTGACCGAAGACTTCGAGATCGCGAGCGTGGAGGCTACATGAAGTTCGGCATCGTCACCTTTCCCGGCTCCAATTGCGATTACGACGCCTATCAGGCTGTGGTCGAGAAGCTTGGCGAGGACGCAACTTTTCTCTGGCACAAAGATCACGATCTCCACGAGAGCGATGTGATCGTGCTTCCGGGCGGATTCAGTTACGGCGATTATCTGCGGGCCGGCGCGATCGCTCGCTTCAGTCCAGTCATGCAGGACGTGATTGGATTCGCGAAACGCGGCGGGCCGGTGCTCGCAATTTGCAACGGATTCCAGATCGCCTGCGAGGCCGGCCTGCTTCCCGGGGCTCTGCTTCGGAACACGAGTCTCAAGTTCGTTTGTGAGACCGTTCGGCTTCGGATTGAAACGACTGACACGATGTTCACGAACCGCTATGAGCGCGGCGCGGTTCTTCGCGTTCCAATCGCGCATGGTGACGGGCGTTACACCGCCGACGATGCCACGCTCGATAAACTGGAGGGCGAAGGACGCGTCGTGTTTCGCTACCTGGGCGGACCCGGTGATGCGGATGAATGGTGGAGCCCCAATGGCTCCATGCGATCCATTGCCGGCATTGTGAACGACGCGGGCAACGTGCTCGGAATGATGCCCCACCCCGAGCGCGCCGTCGACCCACTCCTCGGATCCGAGGATGGACTCGGGATTTTCGAGTCTATGCTCGCTCGAGTCACTGCATGAGGACGCACATATGCGCATTCTGATCGCACTTGTTGCCGGTCTTATCGCGGCCCCCGTGGCCGCACAGACCCCGGCGACCATCGACCCCGGCATGACTCTCGCGCAAGTCGTCGCGAAGCTCGGTGAGCCGCTGTCGGCACGTACGTACCAAGGTCACACGTATTTGTTGTACAAGAACGGTTGCGAAAGAAAATGCGGCATGAACGATCTCGTCGTGCTCGATAGCGACAAGGTGATTGATGCCGTGTTTCGCTCGCACGCGCGCCAGTACAGCGGAACCAGCAGCTCGCCCCGCATGATCCCGGCGGCCGACGCCAAGCGCGGCGCCGGTCCTTCGCTCAAGACGCCCGCGACTCCGGCGAAAAAACCGGAAGCCACTCAACCATCGGCATGACGCAACGACAGCAGCAACTGAACGCCGTTACCCCGCGATCGGGCGATCCGGCCATAACGCCGGCGCTCATCGCCGAACACGGACTCACGAACGACGAATATCAGCGCCTGCTCGACATGCTCGGGCGCGAACCGACTTTCACTGAGCTAGGCATCGTCAGTGCGCTCTGGAGCGAGCACTGCTCATACAAACACTCACGACCGCTGCTCAAGACACTTCCGACAAAAGCACCATTCGTGTTGCAAGGTCCCGGTGAGAACGCCGGCGTGATTTCCATCGGCGACGGACTCGCCGTCGCATTCAAGATCGAATCGCACAACCACCCGTCCGCCGTCGAGCCCTATCAGGGTGCGGCGACCGGCGTCGGCGGAATCTTGCGCGACGTGTTCACGATGGGCGCTCGTCCGATCGCGATGCTGAATTCGTTGCGCTTCGGATCGCTCGACTCGCCGCGAGTCCGCTATCTGTTCGCCGGCGTCGTCAAAGGCATCGGGGACTACGGCAATTGTGTCGGCATTCCGACCGTGGCTGGCGAGGTTGCATTCGATCCCGCGTACGAGGGCAATCCGATCGTCAACGCGATGTGCGTCGGGCTTCTGCATGAGGACGAGCTCATTCGCGCGGTCGCTGAAGGTGTGGGCAATCCGATCATCGCCGTAGGTGCTCGCACCGGTCGCGACGGAATTCACGGCGCGTCGTTCGCCTCCGAGGATCTCTCCGCACAGAGTGAAGCGAAGCGTCCCCGCGTCCAGGTTGGCGATCCGTTTACAGAGAAGCTGCTGCTCGAGGCGAGCCTCGAGCTCATTCGCAGCGGCGCCATCGTCGCCATTCAGGACATGGGCGCGGCTGGTCTCACATCGTCCTCCGCCGAGATGGCGGCGCGTGGCGACGTCGGCGTCACGATCGACACGACAAGAGTCCCGGTTCGCGAGGAAGGGATGACGCCGTACGAAATTCTGTTGAGCGAATCGCAGGAACGGATGCTCGTCGTCGCCAAGCGCGGACGCGAGGACGAAGTTGCGTCGATCCTCGCGAAATGGGATCTGACCGCCGCGGTGATCGGCGAAGTCATCGCCGAACCCGTTTATCGCGTCACTGAAGGCGATCGCGTCGTCGCGGAGTTCCCAGGCATACGTTTGGTCACCGACTGTCCGACCTACACGCCTGACGCACGCGAGAGCGACGAGGCCGTGCGGCTGCGCTCGCAAAATGTGAACGCCATTGCCGAGCGCCCTGAAGAACGCGATCCCGCCTGGACGCTCGAACAGTTGTTGTCATCGCCGAACATTGCGGCAAAGACGTGGGTGCATCGCCAGTACGATACGACAGTACGGACGAACACCGTCATCGGACCCGGCGGCGACGCCGCCGTCGTGCGTGTGCGCGGCACGCATCGCGCGTTGGCGCTCAAGACCGATTGCAACGGACGCTACGTCTATCTCGATCCGCGGATTGGTGCACAGATCGCCGTCTGCGAGGCGGCCCGAAACGTTGCCTGCACCGGCGGCCGGCCGATGGCCATCACCAACAATCTGAATTTCGGCAATCCCCGTCGGCCGGAGGTCTACTTCCAACTGCGAGAAGCCACGCGCGGAATGGCCGAGGCGTGCAATGCACTCGGCACGCCGGTCACAGGCGGGAACGTATCCCTCTATAATGAGAATCCGTCGGGCGCCGTGTACCCAACGCCTGTGATCGGTATGGTTGGTCTCATCGAATCGCTCGACCACATCACGCGCGCGCACTTCGAGACCGAGGGAGATTCCATTGTTCTATTGGGCGAGCCGACATCCGAGCTCGGCGCCAGCGAATACCTGGCTCGAATTCATGGCGTCGTTGGCGGTGCCCCGCCCGCTTGCGATCTCGATGCCGAGCGGGCACTCATCGACGCGCTGCTCGAGGCAATTCAGGGCGGCCTGATACACTCGGCGCATGATTGCAGCGACGGCGGGCTCGCCGTCGCGCTCGCGGAATGCTGCGTCATGAATCGAGAGGTGCAACTCGGAGCGCGAATCGATCTCAGCCACTGGCGCGAGATCCCGACCCGCGCGCTCTTGTTTGGTGAAGCCCAAGGCCGCGTCGTCGTTTCGACCTCGATGCCTGACACCGTCGCCACGATCGCGCGCAAACATCGCGTGCCGGCCCGGGTAATAGGAAGTGTCGGCGCAGTTGGCGATCCGGTGCAGATTACAACGTCCAGCGGCCGCATCAACACGCCGTTGGCGACGCTCGACGAGGCGTACCACGAAACGATTTCGCGGATCATGTCGACACCCGTCGCCGGTAACATTTAGTAAACCAGTAACCAGCATCCAGATGTGCGGCATCTTCGGCGTTCACGGACACACTGACGCGACTCACCTCGCGCACTTGGGGCTGTATTCACT
>JAICYT010000204.1 GCA_025934075.1 Gemmatimonadaceae bacterium | reverse complement strand
GGGCTCGACGAGATGATGGGCGGAGGAATCCCGGCAGGCGATGTCGTGCTCCTCACGGGTCCTGCGGGTAGTGGCAAGACGACTTTCGCCACACAGTTCGTTGCACAGGGGCTGACCGATGGCGAGAGCTGCGTTGTGGCCGTGTTCGAGGAGTATCCCGAGGCGTATTTGGCGCGAGCCAAGACGGACGCGGTCGATTTCGACAACATGATCGAGCGCGGACGACTGGCCGTCACCTATCTCCGGCCGCTGGATTTGTCGGTCGACGAAATGTTGGCCGAGATTCAGAGCGCGGTCGAACGCGTGGGAGCGGCGCGCGTGGTCATCGATTCGCTCTCCGGATTCGAGGTTGCGCTCGCACCGACGTATCGCGCGGACTTTCGTGAATCGCTGTATCGCCTGGTCGGCGCGCTCACGGCGACCGGCGTCACCGTGCTCATGACCGACGAAGTGGTTGACGCGCATCCCGGCGGACGATTCACCCACGAGCGCGTCTCGTTCATTACGGACGACATCTTGGTGCAGCGGTACATCGAGATCAACGGATCGCTGGAGAAGGTACTGTCGGTCGTCAAAATGCGCGGAAGCGATCACGCCACCGATTTCCGACGGTACCATGTGACGTCCGATGGCGCCGTGATGGCCGAGACGCTGTCGAACTATCATGGAATCACCACGGGCGTGCCGGACCTCGTCGCGCCCGCGATCGCGGCTGGAGCCGATGGCTGAGATGACGTACGACCGGCACGATGGCGGCGATTTGGGCGCGATGGCGCTCGCGCGTCAGCGGACGATCACCGAGCGGTTGCTCCTCGCTGCACTCGACGCGCGCGACGCTAGCAGCGAAGCGATTGTCGCCAGCCAACGCGCCACATTTCTCGCTGCGACGAGTCGTGATCTCGCAATGTCGCTCGAGGGTGCAGGCGCGCGCGAGGCGATTCGTCGGCGTACGCTCATGCGCGACGGTAGTTGGTGCATCGTCGACATAGTCGAACAGGATGGCGCCGTGCATCGGCTGTCGGTCGTTCACCCGGATCCATCGAAGCAGGATTTGGCCGAGCACTTCGCCGACCGATGGTTCCCGATTCAGGCCGACGTCACCGGCGACGCGTCCCCGGCGCGGATCGTCGACGGCAAACAAACCCAGGGCTACGCCGCGCTCCGCGAGCTGGGCTTCGGCGGCCTCCTCGTCGTTCCGCTCGTCGTGCGCTCGACCGTGCTCGGCGTAATCACGTTCGTCACGCGTGAAAACGACCCGCCGTTCTCGCCGGAAGAGATCACGCTCGCATCGGATCTCGCCGACCTCTGTGCGATCGCAGTCGATAACGACCGACTGTACCAGCAGGCCCACACGCTCCGCAAGACTGCCGATGCCGCAAACCAGGCGAAGTCGGTGTTCCTCGGGACGATGACACACGAGTTGATGACGCCGCTGAACGCGATCGGAGGCTACGTCACATTGCTCGAGATGGGATTGCGCGGTCCGGTGAGCGCGGAACAAATCGTCGACCTCGGACGCATCCGACGCAACCAGGTCCATCTGCTCGCGCTCATCTCCGACGTCCTCACCTTCGTCCGAACTGAACATGGAGGACTGGAGTACAATTGCACGGCCGTGTCCGCCCAGGCCGCCCTGCAAGAGGTCACCGACATGCTGCACGGTACCGCCGAAGAGCGGGGACTCGTGTTGGCGACTCCGAGAGATCCGGCCAACACGATGATGTGGGCCGACGCCGAGCGCGTCCGCCAGATTCTTCTGAATCTCGTCATGAACGCGGTGAAATACGCGACGGCGGCAGAAGGCAAGATCACGCTGAGTGTCAGCTCGACGTTCGGTACCGTCGCACTTCACGTCGATGACGATGGCCCGGGCATACCGGAGGAGAGGCTGCAGGACATCTTCGAGCCTTTCGTGCAGTTGGCGACTAGCCATGCCGATCGTCGCGGCGGCGTTGGGCTCGGTTTGGCGATCAGTCGCGACCTCGCGCGTGGAATGAGCGGCAAGCTGACCGTAGTGAGCACGGTTGGAGTTGGCTCGCGTTTCACGCTGGAATTGCCGCGCGCTCCGCGTCGAGCCTGACGAGACATTTGGAATTGTAGAACATGGAACGATCGCACCGGCTGGACGACCACACGCATAGGTGCCGCGATAGTCTCGAGTGCAGCCACATCCGGCGGCCTCGCCGGCGAATTCGCGGATTATGCTCGACTGGAGGCAAGGCAGATGAAGTCTATACGAGTTCTCAGCGCGGCAATGCTCTTCCTTAGCGTTGGTGGAACCACGGTTGCGCACGCACAAGGTCGAGGGCAAGAGAAGCAGGAAGAGCGCAAGCGGAAGCAAGACGACAAGGATAAGAAGACCGGGCAGGTATCGGCACAAGAGCAACAAGAGCGGGTCCAGCAGGAGCAGCAACGTACAGGGGCGTACAAGCAACGTCTCGACGAGCAGGTTCGGGTCGCCCAGCAGCAGGCAGCCCGGCTGCAGGAACAGAAGCGCGTTGCACAGGCTCGCGCGCAGGAGGAATACGCAGCCACGCTACGCCAGCAGCAGCAGCAGCTCCAGAGCCGGCGCGACTACTCGCGCGATCCGTACGTGAGCACCGCACCCACCTACCGCTACGTCGTTGCTGGCACGACACGCCAGACCAATCAATATGGGGCCGACGTCCTTCGCGCGGCGGTGAACAATGGATACCAGCAAGGCTACCGCGCGGGTCAGGCTGACCGTCAGGATCACAGGCGCAGCTCCTATCGCGACTCGTTCGGGTACCAGGACGCGAATTTCGGTTACCAGGGCAACTACGTCGATCAATCCGACTACAACTACTACTTCCGCGAGGGCTTCCGCCGAGGATACGACGATGGCTTCAGCAGCCGATCGCGATACGGGTCGTCGTCGAACGGAAGTCAGAGCATCCTGGGCGGCTTGTTGACTTCGATCCTTGGACTCCAAGCGATTCGATGAGGATCGGTGGAAGCTAGAGCTCCAATATGGAAATACTAAACGGCGGGACGGCGCTGACCCTTGTAATCTGCGCCGCCCTCGCTGCCGCGGGACGCTCTGGTCGCCCCGCGGCGATCTGCGACGGCAAGATCGTCAGCGCGATCGACATCACACCGCGCGACCCGTCGTTCGTCGCAGTGCCACATCAACTGCGCGGCGTGGCGCGCGCCATCGGTGTCATTCATACCACGTCGACCCGGCAAACGATCAGCCACTTCCTGCTTCTCCAGGTCGGGCAGCCGTGCACGGAGCGTCATCGCGCGGAATCAGAGCGCATTCTGCGTTTGCAGCCCTTTCTCGCGGACGCGACTGTTCTCGCTGTGCCGGATAGCGCCGGGGGCGTTCGCATCGAAGTCGAGACCATCGACGAAATTCCGACCGTGGTCGATATGCGCGTGCGAGGCAAGCGCATCTCCCAGGTGCGGTTCGGCAACGCGAACGTCGGCGGACAGGGTCTGTATCTCGCGGCGAACGTGGAGCAAGGGTTGGCCTATCGCACAGGTTTCGAGCTTCACGCCGTTGCGAATCAGCTATTCGGCCAACCACAGGTCCTCGAGCTGGTTGCCGAACGCTCGCCTGTTGGTAGCGAGCTGACCGTGGGATTCGGCCATGCATTCGTTACCGATCTGCAGCGAAGCGCATGGCACGTGGGCATCAGCGACATCAATCGCTACGTGTCCTTCAGCCCACCCGACGGCGATGCGCTGTCGCTCGAGGTGCGCCGGCAGTTGTGGGACGTCGGGCGCGTGCGTCGCATTGGCGGTCGCCATCGAAGCGCGTTTGTCGGCGGGCTCATGACCCACGAAGATGTCAGATCGGCCAACCAATTCGTCGTCGTCTCGGATTCGGGGCTGCTCGCAACCAACGGTCTGCACCTCATCGACTCCGTGGTTCCTTTCCGCAACGTGCGACTGAATGCCGTGGCCGGCGTGCGCGCGCTTTCTTTCATGACGGTGCGCGGTTTCGACGCACTCCGCGCCGTCCAGGACGTGGCGGTTGGCACACAACTCGGCGTCTTGATCGGACGAACAGTTGCTCGGTTCGGAAGCAGCGACGACGACGTGTTCGCTGCGGCCGACTTTTACGGCGGCGTCGGCTCGGCAACCTCCTTCGCCGCGGTACGCCTCGACGGAGAAGCCCGAAACGATCGTCGCGCGAACGATTGGGATTCGATGATCGGCAGCGGACGGCTCGCGTGGTATCGCAAGCCGGCGCCCGCGCACGTGCTCATTAGCAGTCTCGAATTTGCTGGGGCCCGGAACGAGCGCGTGCCGTTCCAGCTCATGCTTGGCGATCGCCAGGGAGGTGTGCGGGGCTACTCCGCGTCACGCGACGCTGGCGCGCTTCGAGGCGTCGCTCGCGTCGAAGAACGCTGGTCCATCGGCGGACTCACGTCGCACGACGCGCTCGGCGTTGCGAGTTTCGTCGATGTCGGTCGCGTCTGGGCGGGCGACGCGCCGTTCGGCGTGACCAGTCGCGCCAAGGTAGGAATTGGAGCGGGGCTGCTCGCCGCGTTTCCGCCACAATCGCAGAGACTCTGGCGATTGGACGTCGCCGTTCCAGCGAGTCCGGATCCCAACGCGCACTGGGAATTGCGTCTGACCGGTACGTGGACACGAAGATTTTGGCGTGAGCCCGATGATGTTGCGCGCGGGCGGAGCGGCGCGGCCCCATCCGCGATCTTCACTTGGCCATGAGCTCGATGCACCGGTGACCTGCTGCCTCGCACGGCATCTCCAGCCTGCTGAATGGTTTACGATGAACGCGTGAGAAATTGAGGGAGGCCGGGACGCTGTCAACGGTTCGCCGATCCCTACCAGGTATTCCCCGGCTGTATCGTAACGGATGCGAAATCGATTGGCGGACGTCCTGCTCCCCGGTACATGACCGCCATGCGCGCAAGCGTCGACGACGCATATCATCTCACCGCCGCGGAAGTCGCCTCGGCGCTCGCGACAGATCTGCACCGCGGTCTGAGCAGCGCCGAGGCGCGCGTCAGACTCGAAGAGCTCGGGCGCAATGAGCTCGCGAGCGAACCGCCTACTCCCGTGTGGCGCCGGTTCGTCGCGCAGTTCAAGGATGTACTCGTGGTCCTGCTGCTCGTCGCGACCGCCGTATCTGTCGCGGCGTGGTGGTTCGAGCGCGAAGAGACACTACCATACGAAGCGATCGCGATTTTCGCGATCGTGCTGCTCAACGCGGCGATGGGGTTCGTTCAGGAATCACGCGCAGAGGCCGCCGTTGCCGCACTGCGCGCAATGTCGGCCGACGCGGCAACGGTGATCCGCGACGGCGACCGACGACGCGTTCCAGCAGCGGAGCTCGTGCCCGGCGACGTCGTGCTCATCGAGGAAGGCGACACCAGTCCCGCCGATGCGCGCGTGATCGAATCGCTCGCCTTGCACACTGCCGAAGCGGCGTTGACGGGCGAGAGCCTTCCGGTATCAAAGGACGCCGATCCCATCGGCGCCGATGCCGCGCTCGGCGACCGCTCGAACATGTTGTTCAGCGGGACGGCGGCCACGTTTGGTCACGGTCGCGCCATCGTGACCGCGACCGGAATGCGCTCGGAGACCGGGCGCATCGCGGGAATGCTGCGGGACGCGCCCGTCGAGTCGACGCCGCTCCAACAGGAGCTCGATCGAACGGGCAGAGTGCTTGGCATAGTCGTCGTCGCCATCGCGGTGATCATGATCGCAACGATCATTTACGTCGAGGACGTTCGCGGGCTGACGGCGATCCTCAATGTGTTCATCCTCGGCGTCGCGTTGGCGGTGGCCGCCGTTCCAGAAGGACTGCCGGCGATCGTCACTGCCGTGCTGTCGCTCGGCGTGCAGCGCATGGCGAAACGCAACGCGATCGTTCGGCATCTCGCCGCGGTCGAGACGCTGGGTTCAGCGAGCGTGGTCGCATCGGACAAGACTGGAACGCTGACGAAGAACGAGATGACGGTGCGAGTGGTCGTCACGGCGAGCGGGCGAGTCTCATTCACCGGGGCTGGCTATGCGCCGGACGGCGAAGCACGCTGTGAAAGTGGCGGCACAATCCAAGGTGCGTTGCGTGTGGAGCTGGATCGTGCGCTGGCGGTCGCCGATCGAGCGAACAACGCGACGCTGACCCAACGAGCAGGGCAGTGGGTCGTTCAGGGAGATCCGACCGAAGGTGCGCTCCTCGTGGCGGCGCACAAAGCCGGCATTGACTCGGGCGAGTTGGGCGCACGGCTGCCTCGTGTCGGCGAAGTGCCGTTCACGTCCGAACGCAAGTTGATGACGACGCTCCACCGGGATGCGGCGCGAGAACAGCAGATGGTGGCCTTCACGAAAGGTGCGCCGGACGTGCTGCTCGCGCATTGCTCGCGCGAGCTTGTCGGCGAAGAGCCGCGCGCGTTGACACCGGAACGCCGCCGCGAGATCGAGCGCGTCACCGAGTTGCTCGCCGGCGAAGCGCTACGCACGTTGGGCGTGGCGATTCGACGTCTTCCCGATGCGGTGCCCACGGACGTCGGATCCGCGGTCGAAGAAGACTTGGTATTCGTGGGACTGATCGGCATGATCGATCCGCCGCGCGACGAGGCGAAAGACGCGGTGCTCCGGGCGAAGAACGCCGGCGTGCGGCCGATCATGATCACCGGCGATCACCCACGAACCGCGAGCGTCATCGCGCGCGAGCTGGGCATCGCCAATGATTCGCGGGTCGTCACCGGTACAGAGCTGCAACGCGCGAGCGACAGCGACCTCGCAGAGTTGGCCCGTTCAGTCTCGGTGTATGCGCGCGTCAATCCCGAGCACAAGCTGAGAATCGTGAAAGCGCTGCAGCGCGGCGGCGCGATCGTGGCCATGACTGGGGATGGCGTCAACGACGCTCCAGCGCTCAAGGCAGCCGACATCGGCGTGGCGATGGCGATCACCGGCACCGACGTATCGAAGCAGTCGGCGGACGTCGTGCTCGGCGACGACAACTTTGCGACGATCGTCGCCGCGATCGAGGAAGGGCGGGCGATCTTCGCCAACATTCGGAAGTTCCTTCGCTACTTGCTGTCGTCCAACATCGGCGAAGTGTTGACGATGTTCTTTGGCGTCGTGCTCGCCAAACCACTCGGGCTGCCGGCGGAGCACGGCACCATCGTGCT
>JAICYT010000018.1 GCA_025934075.1 Gemmatimonadaceae bacterium | reverse complement strand
TGGTGGTCCTTTCCGGGTCCCTGGCGGCTTGGGGGGGGTCCCGCCGTTTTCCCCCTGGTCACCCCGCGCGCACCCGCCCCTTGTTTTGCTCAACCGCGATTACATCAGCTTGAACATGAGGCCGACGTTGAGCGTCGCGCCGCCGGCGCCGACGTCAGCGTAGCCCGCCATCTTGGGAGCAAAGAAGTAGCGAGCGCCAGCGCGGCCCACGAAGTAGATGCCGCTGCTGTAGCCGCAGCCGAGGTTCCCAAAGTTGCCGCTGCACGTGACGACATTATAGCCGAGACCGAGGCCGACGAATGGGTCGAACTTTGGCTGACCCGCGATGTTGAAGTGGTAGTTCGCCGTCACGCCAATCGGAATGTACTTGACACTGTAATTGAACAGGGAATTGCCGGTCGACCAGGAGTAGTACTCAGCGGCGACCTGGATGCCAAGCATGCCGTTGCCCATGTCGGGAAGTGCTTTGATCGCATGCTCGAACCGTCCGCCGAAATCAGCGCTGGCCCCACCGAGTCCACCGAGGCCCACTGTCGGGCCGATGTCAGTGTACCCCATGCCAAAGGCGGGCGTGGTGGCCGCCGGCTTTGCCTGAGCGACAGCGGACTGCGCGGTGACAGCGATACACACGACGGCGGCCAGCAATTTCGAAGCACTGCTACTCAGCGTACTACGCATCGTGATTCTCCTGGCGAAAGGAAGGAGGAAAGGCCGAACGGCTGCAAATGGAAGAGCGAGGGCGGTTGGGGGGCCGGACAGGAACGGTCAGGAACCGCTTTCATTGCGATCGCCCGAAAGTAATACGATCTGCGCCGTAAGCCAGAGGCTTCCAAGCCCAATCTGATATTGTGCGACCCGCATTTGCCAACTTCCTGTCGCAAGTGATACGCTATGCGCGTTCCCCCGGCCCGTTTGTACCACTTTACGCCGGGTCATCACCAAAACCGTCATGCTCCGCGGAGATTGCGTGTCCCACGGCTTGGATCTTGGCGAATTCGCCGAACAATTCGACGATGTCCAAGCGCTCAACGACGTGTTCAGCGCCGCCTATGAGGAGCTTCGCCGGCTCGCTGCCAGCGTGCGACGCAACGATCCGGGCGCAACGCTCAGTCCGACGGCACTCGTCAACGAAGCATGGCTCAAGCTTGCGGACTCACCATGGGTCGCGCGAACGTCGCGCGTCCATTTCAAGCGGATCGCTGCGCGCGCCATGCGGCAAGTGCTGATCGAAGCCGCACGTCGCCGGCGCGCCGAGAAACGCGGCGGCGGCGCGGCGACCGTCACGTTCGACGAATCGTTGGGAACCGCGACAACCGGCGCCGATGATCTCATCGCGCTCGACGAAGCGCTGACGGATTTGGCGCGCATCGAGCCTCGCCAGGCAACACTCGTCGAGAGCAGGTTCTTCGGCGGACTCGATGTCGCCGAGACTGCGCAACTTCTCGACGTCTCTGAATCGACGGTGCTTCGAGATTGGAGAGCCGCGAAGGCTTGGCTCGCGCAGGAGCTCCGAGGTGGCCGCTCGACGCAATCATGAGCTGGCGCATTTTGCCGGCCCTCCGACGCGGGAGAGCATGATATGAATTCGGCTCGATGGGAACGACTTCAGGTCTTGTTTCACGCCGCGGCGGATTTGCCGGCGGGTGAGCAACGCGCGTTCCTCGACGCGAAGTGCGGTGACGATCCGTCGCTCGTCATGGAGACGTTGGCGCTGCTCGCCGAAGACGCTCGCGGTGAATCATTGCTCGACCGCGGCGTCGCGGTCGCTGCAGAGGAAGTGCTCGGGCGGACGCAGTTCACACCGTCGACGACGAGGTTTGGTCCATACCGAATCACGCGGATCCTCGGCGAGGGCGGCATGGGTGTGGTCTACCTCGGCACGCGTGACGATCTCGGTACGCTCGCAGCCGTGAAGATCCTGCGCGACGCGTGGCTGTCGCCCGCGCGACGCGAGCGATTCGCCAGCGAACAGCGTACCCTGGCGCAGCTGAACCATCCGATGATCGCACGCCTCTACGACGCGGACACGCTGCCCGACGGCACCCCGTGGTTCGTGATGGAGTACGTCGACGGCGTACCGCTCACCGACTATTGCAATGCACACTCGCGCACGATCGCGGGGCGTCTGCGTCTCTTCCGCGACGTCTGCGAGGCAGTGCAGCACGCGCACCAGCACCTTGTCGTCCATCGTGATCTCAAGCCGTCGAACATACTCGTCACCGATGATGGTACGGTAAAGCTGTTGGACTTCGGCATCGCCAAGCAGCTCGATAGCCTCGACAGTCTCTCGGATCAGAAAACGCGGACAGGGCTGCGCTTGATGACGCCCGCATACGCGGCGCCAGAGCAGATTCGCGGCGATCGTGTCGGCATTCACACCGACATCTACGCTCTTGGCGTGATCCTGTACGAGCTGCTGGTCGGGCACCTCCCGTTCGACTTGGCGGATCGCGTGCCGAGCGAGGTCGAAGCGATCATCCTCGAGCAGAACCCTGAGCGGCCCTCAGTCGCCGTCGGGCGACTTGGCTCGCACCCGGCCGGAGATTTGAAAGCGCGAACGCTGAGCAATTCGCAGTGGGCGGACATCGACGTGCTGTGTCTCACCGCGATGCACAAGGATCCGCGACGCCGATACGCGACCGTCGATGCGTTAATTCGCGATGTCGACCACTACTTGAAGGGCGAGCCATTAGAGGCGCGTCCGGACAGTGCCTCGTACCGAATCGGCAAATTCGTTCGCCGCAATTGGGAAGTGGTCTTGGCGGCAAGCGTGGTGTTCGTCCTGATCGTGGGCATGGCGGTTTTCTATACGGTTCGGCTCGCGACGGCACGCAACGCGGCGTTGGCGGAAGCCGAGCGTACGCAGCGCATCCAACGCTTCACACTCAATCTGTTCGAGGGCGGCGACAAAGTGGCCGGGCCAGCGGACAGTCTCCGCGTTGTGACGCTGGTCGACCGCGGCTTGCAGGAAGCACACAGTCTGTCCGCAGATCCCGCGGTGGAAGCGGAGCTCGACGTCACGCTGGGCAGCATCTATCAGAAGCTCGGCAAGTTGGCACGCGCTGATTCCCTGCTCACCGCCGCATTGCAGGCGCGCAAAGCGCTGTATGGTCCCGAGCACCCGGATGTCGCCGCAACGTTGGTGGCGCTCGGATCACTGCGCGTCGACCAAGCGCGGTTCGACGAGGCCGAGCGCTTGAGCCGCGAGGGCCTGGAGATGAGCAAGCGAACCCTCCCCGCGAATCATCCAAGCATCATCAAGGCAACGATCGCCGTTGGACGCGCGCTGCAGGAACGTGGTGCGTACGACAAGGCGATTCCGGTGTTGCAAGAAGCAGTCAAGCTCAACTCCTTGCCTGGCGCAGCGACCGCCGATCTGGCAACCAGTCTGAGCTCGTTGGCCGACGTCCACTTCTACTCAGGCCACTATGAGATTTCAGATTCTCTGAATCGTCGCGCGCTCGCGATGTACAAGCAGCTGTACGGCGATCGGCACCCGCTCGTCGCGAAGATCCTCATCAACTTGGGTGCAAGTCAACTCGATCGGGGCAACTACGTCGAAGCCGAGCGGCTCGATCGTCAAGCGCTGGACATCACGCGCGCTTTTTACGGCAACGACCACTACGAGACCGCGGCGGAGCTCACGATGCTCGGCCGAGCACTGGTGTACGAGGAGAAGTTCGACGACGCCGCGGCGATTCTGCGGCAGGCGCTCGCGATCCGTGAACGCGTGTACGGTCCGATGCATCCATCAGTCGCGTCGACCGTGAACGAGCTTGGAAACATCGCGATCAACTTGGAGCACTATGACGAAGCCGAAGCGGATTTTCGACGGATGCTCGCCATCTATCGTTCGGTGTACGGCGACAAACATTACTTGATCGGCATCGCGACCTCAAACCTCGCCGGGTCGTTCTACGGTCGACACCAATACGATCGCGCCGAGCAGCTGTATCGCGACGCGGTTCGACGATTTTCGGAGGCGCAGGGACCGGACCATATGAATACCGGCATTGCCCGCATGAAGCTCGGCCGCGCGCTGCTCCGTCAGCGACAGTTCGCCGAGGCTCAAGTCGAGACGCTGGCTGGATACGAGATCATGGTGAAGCAGGCCAACCCCGCGGTCACCTTCATACAAAACGCGCGGAAGGATCTCATCGCCGAATACGATTCGCTCAAACAGCCCGACAAGGCCGCAAGATTTGTCGCCGAGTTCGGGGACACAGCAAAGGCGAGGGCCATCGCCAAGGGAAAGTAGTCGTCCGGATCAACTCGCCGGTGCGGCGAGGCGCAGTCGCAGAAGCTCCAGCGTCCACTGGGCGGCGCGCTGGCGGATCTCGTCGCGATCGCCCCACATGCGGTGCAGCGCCGAGCTTGCGTCGCCGTCAATGTCGGCGGCGATCCAGACCGTTCCAACAGGCTTCGTTGGCGTTCCACCGGTCGGTCCTGCGACACCGGTGATTGCCAGGCCGATATTCGTCCGTGCAACCCGCCGAGCTCCGGCAGCCATCTCGCGTACCACTTCTTCGCTCACCGCTCCGTGCGCCGCGAGCGTTGCGTCGCTCACGCCCAGCAACTCCATCTTCACGTCGTTGTGATAGGCAATGACGCCGCCGCGCAGCACGTCGCTCGACCCTGAGATCGCCGTGAGCCTCGCACCAAGCAAGCCGCCGGTACAACTTTCCGCGACACCGATCGTCAAGTTTCTGGTACGGCACACGTCGAGGACAATCGCGGCAAGATCGTCGTCGTCCTCACCGTAAATCGAATTGCCCAGCCGCTCGCGGAGACGCTCGGCGGCATTCGACAGCGCGCGACTCGCTTCGTCTTCGGGCAAGTCACGCACCGTGAGACGAAGATCGACCCCGGCGATCGACGGAAGGTAGGCGAGCGAAACACCAAGTGGTCCACCGCCCATCGACTCGACGCGATCGGCCAAGACCGATTCGGCGATGCCGGTCGTGCGCAACGTGAGCGAACGGACCACCGTATCGGCGGAGACGCGCGCACGTACCAATGGCATGAGGGTGTCCTGGGTCATGCCACGCATTTCGCGGGGGACGCCGGGCAGCATCGCGACCCATCGCCCGCGTTCGTCTTCCAGCCAAATGCCAGGCGCCGAGCCGTGATGGTTCTCTAATTTCAGGGCGCCGTCGGGAATCATCGCCTGTTGGCGATTCGTTGCGGGCAGCGGACGCTGAAATCGCTTCGTCCACCGCTCTTCCATCCAGGCGAAATGCTCTTCGTCCAGATGCATGCCGCGACCGAACAGTGCGGCGATCGATTGCTTCGTGAGATCGTCCGACGTCGGCCCAAGGCCACCTGTGGTGATCACGGCGCCGGTGCGCTCGAGTGCTTCGCCTACCGCACTCGCAATCTCCGATGCGTCGTCTCCAACCGTCGCTCGGCGCACGATGTGAACGCCGACCGAGGCGAGTGATCGCGCGAGATAAGCGGCGTTGGTGTCGATCGTAAAGCCGAGCAACAGCTCGTCACCGATCGTGACGACTTCGATGCGGGTAGTGCTCACTTGACAGGTGCGGCCGTGAAGACGTTTCGGAAGCTGCGCAGGTAGATGGCGAGCGAGTACACCGTGAGAATCACGGCGACGGCCATCGTGATCGTGCCGACGGTTCCGTTGAACATCGCGAACCCGCGCCACGCCGCCGAGCTCCAGCCCTTTGCCGCGGCGAGCGTCGCGGCCCAGAACCAAAAGTACGCCGAGCCTTGCCACACGAGCTGGAATCCGGTTTTCCATTTAGCGGGCCCGATCGCGGCGATGACGACACCGCGGCGCGCAGCGGCTTGGCGGAAGATCGTCATGAACAATTCGCGGCCGAGCACGATGACGATGATCCACCATGGAAGCCCGATCGTCCCCATCGGCGTGACGAACGGAAAATCTGACGAGAGCAGATACATCGGGACGAATGTGCCGACGAGCAGCGCCTTGTCAGCCAGCGGATCGAGAAGTCGGCCGAGGTCGGTTTCCTCTTTGCGCGATCGCGCGAGATGACCGTCGATGTAGTCGGTGATTGCAGCGGCCGTGAACAGCACGAACGCGGCGAGCCTCAGCGTCCACGAGTTCGCGAACGGAAGGATCGCGATGAGTGGAGTGACAGCGATGCGGCCGACGGTGAGGGCGTTCGGCAGGTTCATGGTAGAAAGCTATTCGCTTTTGGCGAACAGCAAGCATCGTTCACGCGAGCGACTTGAGTACCAGCTTGCTGACCCCTTTCAGGGTATCGAACACCCCGTCGCCGGAGACCGCGACGGCCTCGAAGTATTGGGCGCGCTCGATCCATTCGCCCGTCGGAAGCTGCTCGATGAGATTCTCGCCGGCGTGATACGCGTCCGGCGTCACCCGCATACGTGATGACTCGGTGACCTCCCAACCCGGATTGAGCGCGGCTTGGAGGTCTCTGATCGGTGACGCGTTGGGCAGATCGCGCTTGTTGTACTGAATCACGAACGGCATCTTCGTGAGATCGTAGCCGTATTCCGCCATGTTGTCATACAAGTTTTGCATGGCTTCCTGATTGGCTTCCATTCGCTCGAGCTGCGAGTCGCCGACGAATACGATGCCGTCGACGCCTTTGAGGATCAGCTTCCGGCTCGCGTTGTAGTAGACCTGGCCTGGCACCGTGTAGAGGTGGAATCGAGTCTTGAAGCCGCGAATCGTGCCAAGGTCGACCGGAAGGAAATCGAAGAAGAGCGTGCGTTCCGTTTCGGTCGCGAGCGAGATGAGCTTGCCGCGAGTATCCGGGGCAACTTTGCCGTAGACGTGCTCCAGATTCGTCGTCTTTCCGCCGAGGCCCGGACCGTAGTAGACGATCTTGCAGTTGATTTCG
Source organism: Gemmatimonadaceae bacterium (assembly GCA_025934075.1). Taxonomy (GTDB): domain Bacteria; phylum Gemmatimonadota; class Gemmatimonadetes; order Gemmatimonadales; family Gemmatimonadaceae; genus JAQBQB01. Next base: position 25,334 of record JAICYT010000018.1, on the reverse strand, counting down.
CGCGACGCGTAGTTGATCATCGACATAGCGGTCGTTCCTTACTGGAATAGCTTGTCGATCTCGTCATCGGCGCCGGCGAGAATGTTCGGCGCCGATCCCGCGTCTCGAGCGGCGCGAGTGAAAACCTGCTCGAAGAGTTCCGTAAGCTGGAGGACGGTCGGGCGCATTTTGAGTCGGACGAGACCGAGGGTGGTCCGGTTGTCGAACAGCACGACCAGAATGACGCGACGCGCGATGTCGGCGAGATACATGGATTCCTTCTCGCCCTGGTGGAAGAGCGAGCTGAAATCATTTTCTCCGATCAGCTTTGCCAGCTGATCGTTGGCGCTGAAGTCGGCGGCGGTGAGCGTGGCGAAGGCGGTCGGGTCGAAGTTGGGGCGTTCGCCCACTGTGGCAACGAGCTGACCTGTGCGATCGACCAAGAGCGCACAGCGCGCATTGCAATCGGTGAGGAACCGCTCCAACGCGGTGGTGATCGCGCGAAAGTCATCCTCCGTGAACGACCAACTTGCTGCGCGAACAGGCATCGCGATCCGATCCTAGGCGAGGAGAGTGTTGTGCATGCGGCGCAGGATGCGCTCACCCCGGCGGCGAAGTGCCGGATGACGCTCCCACGCGACGTAGTCGACGAGAATGCGAGCATTTTCGAGCCCGGGCTGCCCGCTGAGGTAGCCAAGCGCCGCAAGGCGCTTGACTGGACTCTTGCTGAACAGCTCGCGACGCGACCGCCGGATCAGGACACTCCAGACCACCGCGCCTACTACTAGACCGCCAAGCAGGCCCGCGGTCACCGCTTTGACCTGGTGGCTGCCGTTCCGCGACCCATTTCCGAAGGGGTTCATAGGCTGTTCACATGGCGCGCCGCGCGTTGATCGCCTGCGCGATGGTGACTCCGTCCGCGTATTCCAAGTCGCCTCCCACGGGCAGACCGCGGGCGATTCGAGACACGGTAATGTCCCGCGGCGCGAGCTGTCCTTGCACGTAGAGCGCCGTGGCCTCTCCCTCGAGACTGGGGTTTGTGGCGATGATCACCTCTCGCACCTCCCCACCGGTCGACACGCGGTCGAGCAGCGAACCAATGGTGAGGTCGTCCGGACCGACACCGTCGAGGGGCGACAGACGGCCGCCGAGCACGTGGTACAGTCCGCGGAATTCCCCGGCCCGCTCGATCGCGCTGATGTCGGATGCCTGTTCGACGACGCACAAGATCGAGGCGTCGCGGCGCGAATCGCGACAGATCGAGCATAGCTCGTCTTCGGTGAGATTGAAGCACCGCGCGCACGGCCGCACACGCTCGCCGAGCGTCAATAGCGCCTCGGCGAGACGACGTGTTTGGTCGGTCGGCTGCCGCAGGAGGTGGTACGTCAGCCGAAGCGCCGTCTTCCGACCAATACCCGGAAGACGCGACAACTCCGTCGCCAGATCATCAATGGCTGACACTTAGCGAGTCATCCAGGCCAACGTGAACGCTGCAGTCCGCGCAAGAATCTCCGAGCCGGCGAGTCAAATCAGAACGGCAACTTGAAGGGCAGCGACAGTCCGCCGGTAACTTTTTCCATCTGGTCCTTCGCGCGCTCCTGCGCCTTTTTCTGCGCATCGGAAACGGCGACCACCACGAGGTCTTCGAGCATCTCGATGTCGGCCGGGTTCACGACGCTCGGGTCGAGCTTGATCTTTTTGATCTGACCAGTACCGGTGACTTCGGCCGTGACCATGCCGCCGCCAGCCGCGCCAGTCACGGTCAGCAACTGCAGCTCGTCCTGAATTTTCTGAAATCGACCCTGCATTTCCTGCGCTTGCTGCAGGATCTTCATGAAGTCGGCCATGCTAGTTGCTTCGCTCCTCAGGATGACGGGCTATCCAATCAAAGCTATCTGGTTGCAGCGACGGCGGGCTAGTCTACGACGTCGAGGTCGAGCGCGTCGATCGCAGCGCGCAGAACCGGATCGCGCTTCTTGAGGGACGCGATTCGTTCGGCTCGGACCATCTCGTCGGTCAAGCGCTTTGGAGGCGGGAGAGCAGCGTCTTCGTCCCGACGAAGCTCGATGCGTTCGGCACCTGGGAACCATTCGCGAAGCGCGCTGACGATCTCTGACCGGCCGGTCGTGATGGCGTGCGCAAAGATATCGTTCGACTCGTCGAGCTCGATCGTGAGCGCACCGCCGGCTGTAACAGCGATCGGCGACGCATGCTCGAGTGCCGATGCCAGCATGGGCTTCGCGGCGCGCAGGCGTTCAACGAGTGCGTCCCATCGACCGGTGATCTTGTTCAGGTCCAGCGGCTCTTCGGCGGCGGCGACCGGGCGCGGCACCGCTCGACTCACGGCCTCCGCGCGAGCTCCGGAGCCGTCAGCGCGGGGGGCGGGTCGCGGCTCCGGACGGACGAAAGGGCTCGGGCTATTTCCTCCGGATCCGCCACCGCCACCTCCGCTTGGGGTGCCTCCACTCGGTTCGCGACGTGGCGGTACGCTCGCGCGCGGCGTTTGATCGTCGAGCGATCGAAGCACGTCCTCGAGCTCGATCGCACGATCCAAGAGCGCGAAACGAACGAGCAACGTCTCGATCAGAAGCTGCTGTTGGCCACTCTTGCGGAAGCGCGGCTCGAGCTCACCGATCGCCTGCAGCATGCGGAGCAAATCGGACGCGGCGAATCGATCACGGCGTGCGATGAGCGCCTCGCGCGCGCGGTCGGAGACGTCGATCGCGGCGCCGCCGAGTACGACGGTGAGCTGCGCGCGCAGCATGTCGGCGAGGCCGGTGAGGAGACCGCCGAAATCGATTCCCGCGTCAGCAAGACGTGCAACGGTTGGAAACACATCGGCCGCGCGGCGATCGGCGATCAGGTCGAGGATGGCGATGAACTCGTCTTCGGGAACCAAGCCGAGTGCGTCGCGAACGCGCTCGGTGGTCACGCGTCCGTCGCCCATGGAGAGCACTTGATCGGCGAGACTGAGCGCGTCTCGCATCGACCCGTCGGCGGCGCGAGCGATGGCCGCCAACGCTTCGGGCTCGGCGTCGATCCCTTCTTCTTTCAGGACGTGCGATAGGCGCTCGCGAATCTCGCCGGGTCCGATGCGCTTGAAGTCGAAGCGCTGCAGGCGGCTCAACACCGGTGCGGCGGATTGCGCGATCTTCTGTGGCTCGGTCGTCGCGAACACGAACACGACGCGCGGCGGCGGTTCCTCGAGGATCTTGAGCAGCGCGTTCCACGCTTCGCGCGTGAGCATGTGCGCTTCGTCGACGATGTAGACCTTGTAATGATTGTCGCCCGACGGCGCGTACATGGCGCGTTCGCGCAATTCGCGTGCGTCATCGACGCCGCGATTCGATGCCGCGTCGATTTCGACGACGTCGAGACTCGTCGAGCCGGCCCAAATGCGGGTGCAGGACGCGCACTCGCCACAAGGCTCACCGTCGAGCGTCGGGTCGCCGCGACGTTCGCAATTCAGTGCCATGGCGAGCACGCGAGCCAATGTCGTCTTGCCGACGCCCCGCGGGCCGCACAGCAGATAGCCGTGCGCCACTCGACCACGCGCAATCGCGCCCTTCAGCGTCGTCGAGACGTGCGACTGCACGGCGACGTCGGCGAAGCGTTTGGGGCGGTATTTGCGGGCGAGGGCGATCGACATAAGCGCGCAGGGTCGGGAGAAGGGAATCTACAAGTGCGCCGCGGAAGGTGCGAACGGTGAGAACGGCGCGTTCACACAACGAAAAAACGCGAGGACGCGCTCGCATCGAGCTACGTCTCCCGCGTTAATACCCCAGGTCTGACGAAGCGACATCAGACACCTCGTACCGCTGCTACCTTCGGGGTCCTGACGGAGTTGGAAGGCTGACGCCCTCCGGGACCTGGGGCATCGAATAATCTAAGCGGCAATGGAAGCGATTCAAGCGAGCGAAGCCGTCCATCTGACCGTGCAGATGGAGCCATCGCACCGCTAATTTCTACCCATGGCATCGCGAAAAACAGACAAGAAGACAACCGCGAAGAACGCGGCACCGGCAAGAGCGACAGCGACAGCGAAAAAACCGGTAAAGCGCCCCGGCAAACGCGAAACCACGAAGCGCGGCCCGATCGACCGCCTTCGCGAGATCTGTCTCGCACTTCCCGAAGCACTCGAGGTGGAAGCGTGGGGCGAGCCGACGTTTCGCGTGCGCAACAAGCTGTTCGCCATGCATGCCAGCGCCGACACTCACCACGGCGCGGGTCGCGAAGCGGTATGGATCGCGTCCAACCACGTCGCGCAAGACATGGTCATGCGCGCGAAGCCCGATCGTTACTTTTCGCCGCCGTATGTCGGACCGGCCGGCTGGATCGGTGCATGGATCGACCGCAATCCGCCGTGGAGCGAGATCGCGGAACTGCTGCGCGACGGCTATCGACTCAAAGCGCCCAAGCGGTTGTCGGCAACCCTCGAGGACTAGTCGACGCTCGTGGCGCGGTCAGTTCCATTTGAGACCGCGCAGCTCATCGAGATTCACGTTGCCGCCAGAAAGCACGACGGCGACGCGCGAGCCCGGAGGCAACTTCACCAAGCCGTGAAGCAGCGCGCCAACCGGCGCCGCGGCCGCACCTTCGACGACGAGCTTGCAGCGCTCCATCACCCAGATCACCGCGTCGAAGATCTCGCTGTCGGGGAGCGTCACGATCTCGTCGACGAAGCGTTGCACGACCGAGAGATTGATCTCGCCCACGCGCCGCACGCGCAGTCCGTCGATGATCGTGCGGCAGTCGATCGTTTCCAGCCTGCCGGCTTCGACGCTCCTCTTCATCGCCGGTCCATCGGACGATTCGACGCCGATCACGCGCGCCTTCGGATTGTGACTCTTGACCGCCATCGAGACGCCGGAGATCAATCCACCACCGCCGATCGGAACGACGACCGCGTCGACCTCGGGCCAATCTTGGACGATCTCGAGACCAAGTGTTCCCTGTCCCGCGATGAGCTGCTCGTCGTCGAACGGATGCACATACGTGAGACCTTCATCGCGCACGAGCTCCTTCGCTTTCTCGTTCGCCTCGTCCCAAATCATGCCGTGCAGCACCACCTCGGCGCCGTAACCTTTCGTCGCGGCAATCTTGGCGGGTGTCGCGTTCTCGGCCATACAGACGACGGCGCGAATTCCGTGGATCTTCGCGGCGAGCGCGACCCCTTGCGCATGATTCCCCGCTGACGAGCAGACGACGCCCCGCTTTTTCTGCTCCTCGGGCATCTGCGCAAACTTGTTCAACGGCCCGCGGATCTTATACGAACCGACCCGTTGAAACATCTCGGCTTTGAGTCGGATGTCGTAGCCCGTGAGCTCACTGAGTTGGCGCGACGTGAGTAGAGGCGTCCGCTTGATGTACGGCGCGATGCGCGCGCGGGCGTCCTCGAAGTCCTTGGTTGTCAGCGTGACCATTGATGGTTTCAGTTGGCGATTCGTGAAAGGCGCTGCGTGACGCGATGACTCTGCTCGAGACAATCGCGCAGCACTTGGCCGGCGTGCCGAGCGTCCTCCGCGCTCACGTCGAGATGTGTCACGAGACGCAAGCGTGTGGCGGACCATTCCGAGACGAGCACGCCTTCGTCGCGTGCCGCCGCCGCAATCTCGCTTGCCGTTTGGCCCGGCGCGAGGTCGACCATCACAATGTTCGTATCCGGCGGAACGACCGCCGCCCCTCCTGCTCCGTCGAGCAGCCTCGCGAGGACGCGCGCATTCTCGTGGTCTTCGGCCAACCGCTCGATGTGATGCTCGACGCCGTACAACGCGCCCGCGGCGATGATGCCCGACTGGCGCATCGCGCCGCCGAATAATTTGCGCGCGGTCCACGCGATCTCCATCGCCTTCCGCGAACCCGCCAACGCAGCGCCGACAGGAGCGCCAAGTCCCTTGGAGAACGCCACCATGACCGTGTCTGCCTCGTCGGCGATCTCGGAGAGCGGAAGTCCGGTGGCGATGCTCGCGTTCCACAGTCGCGCACCGTCCATGTGCACCGGAATGCCTTGTTCGGCGGCGGCCGCGCGAATGGCGCGTAGCTCGTTGATGTCGGTGACCTTTCCGCCCGCACCGTTGTGCGTGTTCTCGACGCAAACGAGGCTCGCCGCTGGATAGTAGCGTGAGCGCGGGCGAAACGCGCGACGTAGATCGTCGGCGCTCATGACCAAACCACTGGGCACGACGGTCAAGACTTGCGCGCCGCTCAACACCGCGGTCGCGGCAATCTCACTGTGTACGATGTGCGCGTCGACGTCGAGCAGCACTTCCGTTCCACGCGGCGCATGGATCCAGATCGCGGCTTGATTCGCCATCACGCCACTGGGGAAAAAAAGCGCGGCCTCTTTGCCAAGCAGCGCGGCGACCCGTTCCTCGAGTCGCCGTGTGGTTGGATCACCATCGCGTTCGTCGTCACCAACGTCTGCCGCTGCCATCGCCGCACGCATGGCGGGCGTGGGCTTGGTGACGGTATCGCTGCGCAAGTCGATCGGCATGTTGGGAATATGGACCGACCCACATTCCCCGCGCCATCACGATCTCAGTTACGGCTTCCTGACTTCCGGGACTTTGACGGTCGTCTTCTTCGTTCCAATGACGGGCTTGTTGACGATGACTGTTTCGGGCTTCGTCCCGACGACGGGCGTGTTGACCGTATCGGTGTGGGTCGTCACCGTCGGCATGTGAAGCGTGTCCTGCGTGGTTTGCACTGAAACGCCGGCCGGCCGCTTGACGACGACATCGCCGTTCTCCGTGCGACTACACGCACCGATCAATGCGACGCCTGCTGTCGCGAACAGCAATGACTGTCTACGCATGAGGCTGTCCCTGTTGAGAATACAAGCTCAAGGGCAAGGGGCAGGCCATTGGAACGCGGGGTGGAGGGCGGAAGCACGAGAATCGCGAACGTCCCGACAGTTAGTCGGTGAGAACTTCTCGCTGTAACCGCCTGACCCGGCGGAGTTGGAAGACCTGACCGACCTCGCCGCCAAGAATGAAGATCAGTGCCGCGTAATAGCACCAAACCACCACGACGACGATCGCGGTCAGCGTGCCCGTGTAGAGCGATGCCGGGTTGAACGTCTGCGTGTAGTACGCGAACGCCGTGCGGGCGCCCTCGAAACAGAGGCTCGTGAATGTCGCGGCGACCCAGGCCGTTTTCGCGGGGACGCGGCGGATCGGCAAGTACTTGTACAACGCGAAGAACATCAGCACGATGAAGATGAAGCCCAGGACGCGGCCGATCCAGTATTGCAGATTACTAATGACGTCCGTCCCGAGGTTGAACGACACCAGCGCGCTCGACGCGAGGGCGACGTAGGACGTCACCATCACGCTGGCGGCGAAGAGCAGCGTCGAGACGATCGTGATCTTCACGTCGAAGATCTTGCCGGCGATGATTCCTCGCTCGCTCTCGATGTCGAACACGCTCGCCAGCACCGTCCGCAAGGATCCGAAGAGCCGCGTCGAAAACCAGATGAAGCCCACGGCGCTGTAAATCGTGATCGAGCGCCTCGTCCGCAGCAGGTCGTTGATCAGCTTGTGGTACGGAGAATTGATCTCCGAATGCGCCGGGAGAAGGCGATCGAGGAACAGGCCGATCTGTTCCGTGGAGTTGATCGTCCCCTTGTACACGATCGGCAGCAGATACGTGACGCCTGTCGCGAGGAGCAGAATGAACGGGAGCGCGGCGAGAATGATATTGAACGCGATCCCGCCGGCGAGAAAAAGTACGTTGTCCTCGCCGCTATTGTCCCAAACGCGCTTGAGGTAGTCGCGCAGCGTCCAGCCAAAGCTGACGAAGAATGGACGCTTGGCCATGACGAAGAATCGAGGGCGGAGGTATGGTCGCCTCAGCCCTCGTCGCCGTCGCCTTCGTCCGCGGCGACCGAGGTGCGCCCATTCCGCGCCACTGTCGCGCCGGCGTTGTACGCCGCTTTCGTCTCGGCGATCCGTTGCTCGAGCTCTTCCCTCGCCTCGTGCGCGGCGAGACGACCGGCTTCCATCGCGCGATGCACTTGCTGGCGCTTCAGCTCGACCGCTTGGCGCGCGGTATCGATCTGCTCTTCGACCCGTCGCCGAGCGTCCTGAAACGTATCGACGACCGTCTCCGTCACATCCGATGCGACAGTCTCCGCCGCGCGGCGAACCCGCAGCGCACGACGCCTGATGTCGCGTCGCGTCGCGGCGCCCGAGCGCGGCGCCATCAACAACGCCGCGGCCGCGCCGAGCGCGAGGCCCATGAGAAACGGCGTGAATCCGGCCGATTCTCTCTCGATCACGACGTACGGTTCATCGTCGTCGAATTCATGATAGCGAGACATGCTCGAGTCCTCGTGGCGTTAGCGCTTCTTACCAGGCTTCTTCGGCACTGCCGGCGTTCGCGCGGAAGCACCAGGTTGTTCGGCAGCGCTTGGATGCTTGCCGTTTCCGCCGACATCGACAGCATTGTCGGCGCCAATCTCAGGGTTCAGGAACGAGAGCACATCACGGCGCACCTCGTCGGCGGGCACGCCAAGCACCTTTGCCGTGCGTTCGACGTCACCGGCGGTCGACGCGAACGTCCGCAACACGAGTTGACGGCGCGCGTCCGAGACCGTTGCGCCGACCGGAATGGTGACGGACGTCGCGACGGAGCTTCCCGCCCGCAAGTGCCGCGGCATGATGTCGGCGAGCGTGATCTTGGGACCACGCGACATGATCACCGAGCGCTCGACGGCGTTCTTCAGCTCGCGAACGTTGCCTGGCCAGTGATACGAGAGAATCCAATCCCACGCGCTCGGCTCGAAATCAGTGAGCTGCTTTCCGTTTTGGCTCGCGTATCGAGCGAGGAATTCGTTTGCCAAGAGTTGAATGTCGTCCGTCCGCTCTCGGAGCGGCGGCAGGCTGATCTCGACGACCGCGAGACGATAGTACAGATCCTCGCGCAGCTCGTTGTCGGCGATCGCCTGCTGCAATTCCTTGTTCGTCGCCGCCACGATGCGGATGTCGACCGTAATCTCCTTTCGTCCGCCGAGACGCCGAACCTGCCGCGTCTCGAGCGCGCGGAGCAGCTTGACTTGAATGTCCGGCGACATCTCGGCGACCTCGTCGAGGAAGATCGTTCCGCCGCTCGCCATCTCGAACGCGCCGGGCTTTTCATTCGTCGAGCCGGTGAAGGCGCCCTTCTCGTGGCCGAACAATTCGTTCTCGAGAATCTCTTTTGGCAGCGCGGCGCAGTTGAGCGCGAAGAACGGGCCCTTCGATCGCTCGCTCTTCGAGTGGAGCGCGCGTGCGACCAACTCTTTGCCCGTTCCAGACTCGCCGAGAATCAGCACGCTGGCGTTCGACGGCGCGACGGCTTCGATGATCTGATAGACGCCGCGCATCGCTTCGGATTGTCCCGTCAGCTCGCCATAGTGGGTGAGCCCTTCGAGGCGTGACGTCAGCTCGCGGTTCTTCTGCTGGACGTGGAATTTTTCGAGCGCTTTGGGGATCAGCGCCTTGAGACGATTCAGCTTGTCGGCGTTGAGCGGCTTCTCGATGTAGTCGTAGGCGCCCTGCTGCATCGCCTGCACCGCGGAGTCGACCGTGGCTTGCCCCGTGATGATGATGCACTCGGTGGGAATCTGTCGTTGCTGCAACTCGCGCAGCAGACTGAGCCCGTCGAGCTTGGGCATTTTGAGGTCGGCGAGTGCGACGCCATAGCCGTCTTCGGACAGGCGCTCCAGCGCTTTCTGTCCGTCCGCCACGACATCGACGACGTACCCCTCATCGGCCAGGATCGCGCTGAGGCCGGTGGTGATCGCCGCTTCGTCATCGGCGATGAGAATTTTCGCATTCGCGTGCTTCATACGATCGATGCCACCTGCCGCCTAACGCGGGAAACGAATTGAGATCACTGACGAGTCGCATTGTAGCCCAATACCCTGCTCCGCCGCGACGGCAACGACATCGGCGTCGAGCGCCGGCGTGGTTCCGCCGCGACACTCGATCCGAACCACCGGTCCCACACCGTCACCGCTCGGCGCGCCGGCCTCGCAGATAACGTGCATCGATGTATCGAGCGCGGCGAGCAGACTCACCGACAACACCAGCCGCGCGCTGTTGCCGATCGACGACGTGATGCCAAGATCGTCGATCGGACCGCGCAACTCCAGCGTCCGGCCGTCGACCCGAGCGGTTGGCGACAGCAGCGCGTCGAGGCGGCGGATGATGGAACCGATATCCGGCGGCTCACGCGGAGGCCGCGCCATGGCCAGCACCGCCTCGGTCATCGCGATCACGGCGCCCAGTTGATCGGACGCCGAACCGGCGTACCTTGCGACGCCGGAGGCAGGCGCATCCTGCCGTTCGCTCCGAGAACGCACGACCTCGAGATTGACCGACACGCCATTCAGTGCGCCTTTGAGCTCGTGGGCGACGCGCGTGCAGATGCGCTGAAGCGTGTCGAGCCAAAGCGCGTCGACGGACGGCAGGTCCTCAGTCATTCGTTCGCTGGACGCGACGTTGGACGGCATGCGCTCCGTTCCTAGTCACTCAGGTCCGCGTCGTCCGGTGCGGCGGCAACGGCGACCGCCTCGCTCGGATCGAGGCGATGTATGGTCGGCGGCGACACGAACTTCGCCACGATGTCGGCCGTGTTTCCGATCGCGAGCTGGTTGAACAAAAACGTGAATTTTTCGTCGTACGCATTCGCGAGCGCGGCCTTGGCGTCGGCAGGAAGATCCCACACCTGTCGCTTGAAGGGTCCAAGCGCCTTCTTACGCGTCTTGTAGTAGAACTGTTCGTCGGAATCGGTCGCCTTGCGCTCGTCCTTGGCGTTGGTCGTCAGCCAATCATAGATCGTCGCGCGCAAATCGGCCGGCATATGATCGAACAGCATGTTCTGGAAATTCGTCGCCAAATGGATCTCGGCCGTCTCGCGCTTCGGAAAATTATTGAAGGCTGAATCGGGCAACGTCGAGGCGCCGTGTTGCACGGCGCCGGCAAGGCCGTAATCGTCGCGCGCGACCTTCGACAACCGCTCGAGCGTGTCGAGGTCGAGCTTGACATCGGCGATCGATCCGTCGGGAAGAACGACGCCGCCATGCGATGTACCCGACTGCACGCTGATCTTCGACAAGCCGAGCATTCCCGCCGGCAGATTGCGATTGAGTCCGTCCATATAAGCGCGAAGCTCTTCGACCGTGCTGTTCTGCGTGCCGACTTCACCGATCTCGCCACCTACGGAGATCGTCACTCCGTCGGGCTCGAGCTCGCGAACCGCCTTGATGATCTCGATGCCAACCTCGTAGTTCAGACGCTGTTGCTCGTCGAGCGTCGGCTTCGAGATGTCGACCAACGTCGACGTATCGACGTCGATGTTGTAGAACCCGGCGGCGATCGCCTCGCGGGCCAGTGACTTTACGGCGTCGACCTCTGTGGTCCGATCGGCGGCGAACTTCTTGGCGTTCACTTGGAAGTGATCGCCTTGAATGAAGACGGGTCCGCGGAATCCCTCGCGCAACGCGGCAGCGAGCATGACCGCGACATACTCGGCCGGCCGTTGATCCGTGTACGCGATCTCGGAGCGCGCGATCTCCAGCAGGAACGCGCCGGCGTTCAGCTTGATCGCCGTTCGGAAAATTGCACGCGCGGTATCGTACGCCATGCCGCGAACGTTGATCGCCGGCACGGTGAAGCCGTGTGTCTCACCGCGGCCACGCGCCATGTAGAGATCCTGAATCGACGAGGGGCGCACGCCGACGGCTTGACCGAGCTCCCAGATGAGCCAGCGTGCATGCTCTTTCTCGTCGCCGTCACCGAAGACCGCGGCACGTACCAGTCGGTCCATCGCTGGCGAGCCAAGCGCCGCCGGACGCGAAACAGCCACCCGCCCGTCACGGACAGTTACGTCGTCCCCGAACAAGCGGTTCAGCGATTCGAGATTATTCATGAATGAAATGACCTATCGGTTCGAGATCAGAACAACGCCGATCGGCGCGAATGTCCCTAAACGCTATACCGCGCATCGGGCTTTGGAAGCAGGTTCCATTCCTGCCGGGCCTGCTCGGCGTCCGGGCGACCCAGCATCGCGTAGGTGAACTGCTTACCCAACTCGACGCCCGGCTGATCGAGCGGGTTGACTCCATACAGTTCTCCGGCGTAGATCGTCGCGATCTCCAGCAGCATGAACAGCGCGCCCAGATGCCACGCGTCTACCCGGTCGATGTGCATCGTCATGTTGGGACGCCCACGCCGCGCCAGAGCGCCCGCGGTCGCTCTCTGCTCGATCGAGAGCAGCTCACCGAGTTGATGCCCGCCCAGATATCCCAGCTCTGTCACATTGGAATGTAGCTTGGGAATGGTCAGTTCGGCCCCGCCCTCAGCGACCGCGATGAAAGTGACCGTCTTGTCGGGCGGGCCTTCCATGAACAGCTGGACCTTGCTGTGCTGATCGGTCGCGCCGAGCGCGCCCAAAGGCGTCGGGCCGACGCCGGCGTCGCCAGACGTTCGATGCTTTCCGAGACTCTCGGCCCACAGCTGCACGAACCAGTCGGCGATGTCGCGGAGCGGGTCCGAGTACGGCATGAGCACGTGGATGTGGCGGCCCAGCTTCGTGTCCGCGAGATACTGAAGCGTCGCGAACAGTCCGGCCGGATTCTTCGCGAGCGTATCACCGGCACTCGCGCACCGACCGGCAATGTCGCGCGCGCCGGCCATCAGCTGCGCGGTGTCGATGCCGACGAGCGCCGCGGGCAAGATTCCGACGGGCGTCAGGACACTGTATCGGCCGCCCACCGCTGGCGGAATGTCCAATGCAGCGATGCCTTCATCGTTGGCGATCTGACGCAGCGCACCTTTCTTCGGATCGGTGACGAATACGAGGTGATCCTTCACATCGAGCTTCGCTTGGATCAATCGCTCGCGCACGACGAGGTACTGCGCCATGGTCTCGGCGGTGCCGCCGGATTTCGACGTCACGACGAACAGCGCGCGCTCGAGCGACAACCGGCCGAGCAGTGCGGTAATCGTTTGTGGGTCGACGTTGTCGAGGACGTGCAGCCGCGGCTGGCCGTCTCGTTCTTTGGCAGTTAGCGAGTTCCACGCGGGTTTGAGCAGCGCCGTGCGTAGCGCGATCGGTCCGAGCGCGGATCCTCCAATACCGAGCACGACGACGTCGTCGAACTTGGCCTTGGCCGTCGCCGCGAAATCTGTCGACTGACGGTGAAGCGCGTCGTCGGTCGGAAGCGCAAGAAATCCAAGCTCGCCAGCGTCACGACGGCGATCGAGTCCGGCATGGGCACGACCAAAGGGCGCGGATGCCCAGTCGGCGGCAGCGATGCCACCATTGATGACGTCGCCCATCATGTTCGTGTAGTCGATTCGGAGCGTCATGTCAGTCGATGCGAACGGTGAGACCATCGAATGCCGGCGCGATGCCGCGCGGCAACTCGGCTTCGAGGTCGGCGTGGAAGTTGTCGTGTGTCAGGTGCGTCAGATAGGTGCGCTCGGCGCCGACAGCTCGGGCCACGTCCACCGCCTCGGGGATGCTGAGATGTGTCGGATGCTCCGTCCGAAAGAGCGCATTGACCACCAGCACGCTCGCTCCGCGTAGGAGATCGATCGCTTCGGGCGGAATCGATTTCGCGTCGGTGACGTATGCCAGCGGCCCGATTCGGTATGCAAAGACTGTGACATTCCCGTGAGGCACGCTGACCGGCGTGATCTCCAGGTCACCGACAGAAAACGGTCGCCCAGACTCGACGACGTGCGCTTTGCCTTCCGGCTTCGACGTGCCGGGCACGGGTCGCATGGAGTCGTCGAAGATGTATCGAAATTTCCTGGCGAGGTCGCCGAGCGCGTGCGCGGATCCGTAGATCGGCAGTGGCGCTTCGCGGCTCACAGTGATCGCCCGGAGATCGTCGATGCCGTGTGTGTGATCGGCGTGCTCATGGGTGAACGCCACCGCATCGACGCGATCGATCGCGGCAGCGATGAGCTGCACACGGAGCTCTGGCGGCGTGTCGATGAGCAGCCGCGTTCCGCGATTGCTCTCGACGACCGCTCCGACCCGACTCCGCTTGTCGCGCGGATCGGGCGATCGGCACACGTCGCAATAGCAGCCGATCTTTGGAACTCCGAAGCTGGTTCCGGTGCCGAGAAAAGTGAGTTTCATGGTTGCGGCAGGCAGGGCGTCATCCTGAACGAAGCGGAGGATCTGCTCTCAGCAACCGCTTCACACCGTCTCGACCTTCAACAAATTCGTCGTCCCTGGAACGTCGAACGGCACGCCAGCTGTGACGACGACGCGGTCGCCGGCTCGAGCCAGGCCGCGACGCTCCACTGCCTCGAGCGCGAGCCGCACCATCTCGTCATACGTATTGCAGTGCGGCACGAGCTCGGGAATGACGCCCCACACGAGCGCCAGCTGACGGAACGTTTGCGGCACGTCGGTCAGCACGAGGATCGGCACACTCGGCCGATGCGAGGCGACGATGCGCGCGCTGAATCCACTTTTGGTGAAGACAATCAGCACCGGTGCATTGAGCATGCTGACCGCCGCCGCACTCGCCGCGGCGATGGCGAACTCTGTCGACATCGCCATCTCGCGACGCCGATCCTCGTGTCCGAACTGCAGCGGCTTGCCTTCGATCTCGGCGATGATGCGACTCATCGCCTCCACGGCGAGGCGCGGATATTGGCCAGCCGCGGTTTCGGCGGAGAGCATGACGGCGTCCGTTCCGTCAAGGATCGCGTTCGCGACGTCGCTCGCCTCCGCGCGCGTCGGGCGCGGATGGGTGATCATCGATTCGAGCATTTGGGTCGCCGTAATGACCGGACGGCCCAGGCGGTTGCAAAGCGCGATGATGCGCTTCTGTGCGTATGGGACTTCCTCGAACGGCAGCTCGACGCCCAAATCTCCGCGCGCGACCATCACGCCGTCCGACGCGCGAACGATCGTTTCAATGTTCTCTAAGGCCGAATCTTTTTCGATTTTAGCGACGACGAGCATGGACTTCGGGATCATCGCTTTCAGCTCGGCGATGTCCTGCGCGCGCCGGACGAAGCTGAGCGCGATGTACTCGAGGCCTTGGTCGGCGGCGAAGGCGATGTCCTCGCGATCTTTCTCGGTGATCGACGGCGCTGAAACTTGGACACCGGGAAGGTTGATGCCCTTGTGACTGCTGAGCGGACCACCGTGCAGCACGCGCGCGATCACGCGCGGCTTCTCGACGTCGAGCACCACGAGCTCCAACAGGCCGTCGTTGATCAGCACGCGGTCGCCGACGTGAACGTCGTCGGCGAGGTTCTCGTACGTCACGGGCACTTCGCTCATGCCATGGACGAATCGCTCCGGCACCAGGACGACGTCGCTTCCATCCTCGAGCGTTCGCGTTTCCCCAATCTCGCCGATCCGAATCCGCGGTCCTTGAAGATCGCCGAGGATGGCGATCGGACGACCGGAGTCGTTGGCGACCGCACGGACGAGCGCGATCGTGGCGGCGTGTTGCTCGTGCGTGCTATGGGAGAAATTGATGCGAGCGACGTTGAGGCCGGCGTCCATTAGACTGCGCAGCGCCTCACGCGACGAGCTCGCCGGCCCCAACGTGCAGACGATTTTTGTTCGACAGTAGTGCAATGTTGCGTGTGTTTGGGTCGCTCAAATCGACGCGCGGTCCGTGCCGGCGCCTTACCGTCTACCGACTCGTGACCAGCTCCTTGCCCAGCGCCTTGGTTTTCTTCTCGAGACCGGCCAACAGCGTGTCGAACGATTTCTGGAAGCTGGCCAATCCGTCGCGGAGCAGCTTGTCGGTCACGTCACGCATCGAGATTCCGTTCCGCTCGAGCGTATCGATCGTGCGTTGCGCTGCGTCGACGTTGGCATCGACCGTGCGCGCGACGACGCCGTGGTCGCGGAATGCGTCGATCGTTTGCGGCGGCATGGTGTTCACCGTGTCCGGCCCGATGAGCTGCTCGACGTACATGACATCGCGGTATGCCGGGTTCTTGGTGCTCGTGCTGGCCCAGAGCGGACGTTGCACAGTCGCTCCCTTCGACGCCAACGCCTTCCAGCGCGGCGACGCGATCTCGGATTGAAAGAGGCGATACGCGAGCTTCGCGTTCGCGATTGCCGCTTTGCCATGCAGCGACTTGAGCGTTTCCTGATTGGCCGGCGATTTTGCGATGGCCGCATCCAATCGCTTGTCGACTTCGGTGTCCACGCGGCTGACGAAGAAGCTCGCCACGGAATGGATTTTCGAGATATCCTTGCCGGCCTGCACGCGGTCCTCGAGACCGGCCATGTAGGCGTCGATCACGCTTTTGTGCGCTTCGATGGCGAACAACAGCGTGATGTTGACGTTGATGCCGTTCGCCGTGAGTTGACGGACCGCAACAGCGCCTTCGACGGTTCCCGGCACTTTCACCATCACGTTCGGGCGATCGACGCTCGCCCAAAGTCGTGTCGCTTCCGAGATCGTAGCGTTCGCGTTGTTCGCCGCGCCAGGTGACACTTCGATCGAGACGAAACCGTCAGCGCCGTTGGTCCGGTCGTGGGTGCCGCGGAACAAATCGCAGGCATCACGCACATCAGTCGTCGCGATCAACTCGAAGAGCTCCATCGCCGTGAAGTCGCCGGCGGCCGAGCGAATCTGGTCGTCGTAGGCGTTGCCTTCGGCGAGCGCCTTCTCGAAGATCGTCGGATTCGAGGTCATGCCAGTGAGCGCGTCGTCGCGAATGCGCCGCTCGAGGTCGCCATTGCGCAACATGGGACGGTCGATGAAGTCGAGCCAGATCGCCTGGCCGGCTGCGTTGAGACTCTTGAGTGGGTTATTGCTCACGACTGGCTCCCAAGTTCAGATCCTATTGTGAAGGTAACGCGTTTCAACGTCGCTGGGCGCAGAATCACTTCCCCGTATAGATGATCTTGTAGATACGGCCACCGGCGTCATCGGTGACGTACAACGCGCCATCCGGACCCTGAGCCAAGCCCGTCGGGCGATGATTCCCGGTCGGACGCGCTCCAGACTTGTTCGGCCCGAAATCATCGGCGAACACTTCGTACGGCCCGGCTGCCTTCCCATCGTTGAGCGGTTGGAAAACGACGTTGAATCCGGCCTGATCTTCCGGCGCACGGTTCCAGGATCCGTGAAACGCAATGAATGCACCGCTCTTGTACTTCGCTGGGAACATCGATCCGGTGTAAAACATGAGCGCGTTCGGAGCCCAGTGCCCCGGAAAGGTGGCGACAGGTTCTTTCTTGCTCGCGCATTCGCCGACCTTCTTGCCATCGCCACCATATTCGGGCGCGAGCACGAGGTGGTGTTCCTCTACGGCGTAGTAGCAGTATGGCCAACCGAAGTCGTCGTTCTGGTTGACCTGCAACAATTCCTCAGCGGGATTCTCCGCGCTGTATCGCGCGTCGAACGACCAGCTCCCCAGCGGGCCGCCAAGTTGATCGCGGCCGTGTTGGGTTGCCCACAGCTTGCCGTCGGCTGGATTGATCGCGATGCCGACCGCATTCCGAAGGCCCCGCGCGAAGTGGACCGCGTTCTCGTACTTCTGGTTCAGCTTCCGCGCATCCCACTTCCACACGCCGGCTCGCGTCTCCAAATCCGCGCAAGGCTGCTTTCCCGGCGAGTCCTTGACTCGATCCTTTTCCTGGCACGAGTTGGTCGGCGATCCGATGTTCACATAGAGCGCACCGTCGCGACTGATGGCGAAGGTCTTGTTCTGATGTCCGCCCGAGGGAAGCCCTTCGACGACGGTTTCCGCCGCGCCGGCCGCCTCGAGTGATCCGGCTTTGAACGGAAACCGGAGCACGCCGGTGATGTTCTCGGTGTACAGATACCCGCCGAACATCGCAACTTCCGATGAGTTGAAACCTGTCGCGAATTTCACTTCGACGTCGGCCTTACCGTCGGAGTTCGTATCGCGCAACGCGGTAATGCCGCCAACCTTCTGGCCTTGTCGCGATACGAAGACATCACCGTTGGGCGCGACCCACAGGTGGCGCGCGCCGCGGACCGTATCCGCAAAGATCGTCGCGCAGAAGCCAGCCGGCAGCTTGAGTCCGGCGTTATCGGCGTCGCATTTAGTACGGCCCTTCCCTTGAGCACCGAGAAACGCCGGCGCGGACAAAGTCAGCAACGACGCGAGAACGAGTTTGGCGCGCATGTCGAACAATTCCTGGGTATCGGGTGGAGAATCATGATCGAGCCGATCCGCATACTGGATACCGTCTCGACGCTGCCGAATATACCGAGCCGAACCGATTCCAACCAACGAGGCCGGCGCGGTGTCAGAAGACCAGCCGCCCGATCGCTCGCGTTCACTCGATCTTCCAACCGGAGTTCCGCATGCGCCGCTCAACCTTCGCCGCAGTCATCTGCCTCACCAGCGCGCTCACTAGCGGCCAGTTGTTCGCGCAATCCAGCCGCGCCGCGCAATTCATGGACGATTGTCGCCGCAACCGTGGCGACAACGAGCGGTTCTGCGAGACGCGGAACGTCACGCTCGCGGCGACGAACGCGATCAATGTTGACGGGCGCGACAACGGCGGCATCACGGTCCACGGCTGGGACAAGCCTCAGATCGAGATCGTGGCGATGATCCAGGCGCAGGCTGAGACTCAGTCCGACGCGGAGTCGATGGCGAAAGAAATTCTCGTCACCGCGCAAAACGGTCAGGTCCGCGCCAACGGTCCCGATCGCAATCGACAGCGCGAGTCGTGGTCGGTGAGCTACGAGGTTTGGGCACCGCGACGCACCGAGCTCTCACTCACCGCGAAAAACGGCGGCATCTCGGTTGACGGCGTAAGCTCGAAGATGGAGTTGGAAACCGTGAACGGCGGCCTGAATCTCCGCGACGTCGACGGTGATGTGCGCGGCACGACCGTGAACGGCGGTGTCACCGCCGAGTTGAGCGGTGATCGATGGGCCGGCACCGGACTCGATCTCAGCACCTCGAACGGCGGCGTGCATCTGATCATCCCCGCGAACTACTCAGCGCGGCTGGAAACGGGTACGGTAAATGGCGGGATGAACATCGATTTCCCGGTCACGCTTCAGGGCTCGGTCGGCCGCCGTTTCTCGACGCAGCTCGGCGCAGGCGGAGCAATGATTCGCGCGGTAACGACGAACGGCGGCGTGTCGATTCTGCGGCGCTAGCTCGCGCGATCAGAGTCCTTGCGAGGGACGGAGCCGATGGCTATACGTCAACTGTTGCTCTGACGGAAGCCATCGGCTCTTCGATCCATGCCTGCTCGCCGGCCAAGTCTCGTTCGCACCGGACGCCGAATACTCGGCGTTGTGCTAGCCGTCGCGGCACTCTCGAGCGCGACGTCGTGCGCGTTCCGACACCAACATTCGGTCGATGACGAGACGGATGTCGTGACGCTCAACGTCATCAATCACAATCCGCTCGACGTGGTCATCTACAATGTTCGAGGCGGCTATCGCGAACGGATCGGCGACGTGACGGCGGCGTCGAGGGGCGCGTTTCGCCTGCATCTGCGTCGCTATCCGGGGAATGAGGTGCAGTTCTATGCCGACCCGATCGGCCGATCGCAAGGTGTGACGAGCGACGTGTTGCATCTCTTCCCTGGCCAGTCCGCCGACTGGACGCTCGAGACGGATCTCGCGCGCTCGTCGATTGCCATCAGGAACTGACGGCCTTAGCGGCCTGTTGGTAGTCCCGTTTGTCCAGTGCCGGCGGCGTTCGCCCCGCCGCCTTTCAAGAATCCGCGTTCCACCGTGATGAACACAACCGACGCAATCGTCGCGAAGAGCGCCGTGCGGGTCGGTGAAAACTGGCGTACATCGACCTCGCGCATGAGCGGACGCGGCACCTCGACCACCTCGTGCCGCCACGACGTTCCGGTTCCATCGCGGTAGGTCGTCTCGTCCATCGCGAGCGAAATCTTGTGCGTGTCCTCCGAGACGACGTTGCCGCGCATGAATTCGACGGAGGGACCGATGCGCCCCGCGAGAACCACGGCTCCGGAGTCCGTGAGCGTCGCTTGCACGGGACGGCCAACGAGCGGGCCCGGTGAGGGGCGGACGTAGGCATAGCACCCGTCGAGGCCAAAGGCGGCGATGAGTCCGAGCGCGAGCATGTACAATCTGGATTTCAATTTCATGCATCGACTCCCGCAACGACACGATGGGGAGAACGAAGTCGCTCGTTCTCCCCATCGTGCAAATGTGTTACCGCACGCCGGCGAGCGCCTTATGTGCCGGTGCAGGCATTCGGGTCGTTCCAATTCCGGCCCGTGGACAACGGTTGCTCCGCGGGAGTGTTATCCGGATTTGTTTGCGCTTCGGTCGAGCCATACAAGAATCGTCCTGGGATGGCCAACTTGCTCTTCGCGGGCTTCAACGCCGGGAGACATGTCCGCTTGTAGTCGTTCCACGCCTCGACGTTCTGGAACAGTGCGATGTACTTCTCGTTCATGATGTCGGCAAGCGTCGGATTGGCGATCGCAGGCTTGCCGTGCTCCGCACGCACGTTGTTGAGTGCCGTCGCGGCAGACGCTTTGTCATTCGTCTGGAACGCCGCCTCGGCGATGATCAGTTGCGTCTCATCGTACGTGATGATCGGCTGACCGAATGTCACGTCGTTCGTCCGGCCCGAGCCAAGGATGGATGAGACCGAATCCGCCGGCGTGGTTTGCGTTGCGACGTTGTAACCGCCGAAGCCGCCATGTGAGTTCTTGGCGAAATAATCCGGAAGCCGCGGATCGTTCTGGGCAAGCATCAAGTTCACGAGCGCGGATCCGGCGACGAGATCCTGGCCGAACGACGTGAGCTGGAACTGTGCCCACAAATTCCGCTCGGATGTCGCAGTTGAATGCACCGTATTCCAGTCGTCGGCCGGCTTGCTGATTCCCTTGCGGGCTTCGGCCAACGCACTCGTGTACTGTGCCGCGCCCAGCTTTTCTTCCTGGTGCAAATAGATACGCGCCTTGAGCGTGTGCGCGGCTTCCGTCCATTTAACCGCACTGCCGCCGTAGACCAAATCATAGGCGCCCGGCCCGGTGCCGCCTGCTTGAATGTCGGCGATCGCCTTGTCGAGTAGGGTCAGCAGCGAAGCATAGATCGTCTGCTGCGTGTCGAATTTCGGCGTGGGGTTCGCGCCGACGGCGTCGCTGTAGGGAATATCTCCCCAGATGTCGGTGCCCCAAAGCACGTCCATCACTTCGAGCACTTCAGCGATGCCGTGGTACAGCTTATCTCCGGACGCGTCCGTATTCGTCTCGATCGCGCGAATTTGGTTGAGCCCTCCGCCCGTGTAGATCGATTGGAACGAGCCGTCGAAGCTGTCGCTGGTAATGCTGTATGTTCCTTGCACCTCGACGAACCGGCCACCGACACCGGCGCACTGCTGCATCCATTCGCAAACGTTCATTGCAACCGGGCCTTCCTGCTGCCCGAAGATGTTCGCCAGACTCGCGACGAACAATTGATTCGTCGTCGCACCGGTCGGGTTGTTCGGATCGTTGACCGCTTTCTCCGAATCCAGGAAATTGCTGCAACCGCTGAGGCTCGCCATGGCGCACAAGCTCGCGACGGCTGCGTATTTGATGAATCGCATTCCGTAGTCCTCGCGTTAGCGGTTGAGGCTGACCGTGAGTACGAACGATCGGGTCAGCGGAAGATTGAAGTAATCGGCGGCGCCAACCTGCTCGAACGGACCGGCGGCATTCGTTTCCGGATCGAGTCCGGTGTACTTCGTCCAGGTCTTCAGGTTGCGACCGGCGAAGCGAATGTTCATGGTCGACAGATTGAGGAGACGTGAAACCCACGGCTGATCGAACGTGTAGGCGACCGATATCTCGCGCAGCTTCACGAAGCCGGCGTTCTCGAGGCACGGTTCATCGATGCCCGTGAACGGACACGCAGCCAGATTGCTGAGGCGATACCAATTCTCGCCGATCGGAATCTTCTGGCCGGCGCCCGGTCCGACTACGACCCCGGGATACCAGTCGGCGTCGCCAAAGGCGTGCTCGTTTCCCGTGCAGCTGACCGTCGAACCGGTCTTGGTGCAGATCGCACGATCCTGCGTATCGCCGTGCGTTCCGTAGCTCCAAAGCGCGCCCTTGGTGCCATTCCACATCAAGCCACCGTGACGGATGTCGAGCAGGCCGGACAGTTCGAGCTTCCTGAACTTGAAGCTCGTGTGCGCATTACCGGTCCACTTCGGATTCGGATCGCCGAGAATACGCAGATTGGTATCTTCGCAGGGCATTCCTGCGTCGGAGCAGCCGTTTGTCCCATCGTCGATGTAGAGCGCGCCCTTTGGCTTGCCGGCGCACGCCGCGGCGAGCGTCGGCAAATAATCATCCGGCGTGATGCCGCACCGCACCCAGCCCTCGCTTCGAATCACGCCGAGCGGCTGACCCTTCATCGCGACCGTCCCGATGAATGCGCCACCGGTGAACAGGAAGTCGGCGCCGGCGATGTTCTCGACCAGCGACTGGTTACGTCCCCAGCCAAGGCCCACGTCCCACGAGTAGTTCGTCCGCGTGAGCGGCCGGAGGTTGAGGCTCAGCTCCGTTCCGCTGTTACGGAAGATTCCCGCGTTCTTCGCTTCACTGCCGTATCCGGTCGACGGAGCGATCGGCGTCACCAGGATGACGTCCGTCGTGCGTGACTTGTACCAGGTCGCGCTCAAGTCTGCTTTCTCGCCCCAGAATCCGACGTCGAATCCACCTTCCGTCTCGCGTGTGCGCTCGGGCTTGAGCGACGTTGCCGGCTTGGTCGTCGTGAAGAACAGACCACCAATGCCGCTTTGCGTCGGCGTGAGACCTGTGCCCTGCGCGATGCCGCCAACGAGGTTCGTGCCGCTGAACGTGACCGACGTCAGGTACGGCTGCGGCTCGTTGCCGGCCTCGCCGTAGGACAGACGCGCCTTGCCGAACGTCAACCCAGGAATCGTGTGGAACTTGGTGAACGTCCACGCGGCGCTCGCCTTGGGGAACAAACTCGTGCGATTCGAGCGGCCGAACGTCGTCGAGCCGTCATCGCGAAGTGCGCCCGTGAGATAGAGCTGCTGATAGACGTCGAACGTCGCCTGGCCAAAGTACGACTCGTTGTGAACCTCCGTCTGATAGTCGCTCGGCGGATCGCGCGACAGCGTGTTGAGGATGCTGAACGGCTGCGGTGCGATCAACGTGCGGCCGACCACCGAGAACGTACGAAGGTTTCGCGAGTTCAAATTCTGGCCGGCGGTGACGGTTCCACCGAAGTTCTGACTCAGGTTCCAGGTCGCGGTGCCAGTGAGGTTATGGTCGATCTGATAGTCGACGACCTTACCCTCGGTGATTCGACCGCCGGCGGCCACGTCGGAGCATTCCGCCGGGCATCCCTCGAGCCGCTCGTCGTTCGAGTAGTCGGCGCCGAGCGTGTAGGCGAAGGTCAGCCAGTGGTTTGCGATGTATTGCGCATTCAAGTTTCCAAATGATCGGCCGGCCTTCTGGTCGTTCAGCTCTTGCGTGAGATCGAAGATCGGATTGTTGAAGCCGCGCGATTGGCCGGCCGTCTCGGGCGTCGGGTCTTGCAGGCGGTATGAGCGGTGCAAGCCCGTCGTCGGATCGAGCGCCGGGAAGTTGTTGAACTCCGGCGGTGTACGGAACAGACCCAGCAACAAACCATTCACGTTGTTGCCGCGCTGCGTGAAATGGCCGCGCGTATCGGCGTACGAGAAGTTTCCGCCAATGGTGAAGTCGTCCGTCAGATGGTGCGCCGCGTTGAGACGAACCGTCGACCGATTGAAGAAGTTGTTCGGCCCAATGAACACGCCTTCATTGTGATTGTTGTTGGCCGACAGATAGAACGTGGTTCGATCGTTGCCGCCCGACGCGCTCAGTGTATTGTCGAGAACGTGGCCGGTGTCGAACGCTTCGCTCGAGTGGTCGTACGTGGGCACGCCGCTGAGAGCCGGCCCCCAGCTGCGCAAGCAAGACGACTTGCCGATGTCGTCGCAGGTACCTGCCGGAACGTTGAGCAATCCGAGACCGAAGGAGCGCTGAAGCGGCTCCTTGCGTGTCACCTCGTCGTTGGACCCCGAGCTCCGAAGCTCGTAGTGTGTGGCGCCGGAACGACCGTGCTTGGTCGTGATCAGAATGACGCCGTTCGCGGCGCGTGCGCCATAGATCGCCGCCGCGGACGCGCCCTTGAGGATCTCGACGCTCTCGATGTCATTCGGATTCAGGTCCATCATGCGGTTCGGCGCCGAAGTGCCTTCGAACTCGCCGCCATTATCCTGACCGCCAACCCCACCGCCGCCCGCGTCGATCGGATTGAAGTTGGTCGTCGACACCGTGGAATTGTTGACGGGAATTCCGTCGACGACGAACAGCGGTTGCGTCTGGCCGTTCATCGTGCGTAAGCCGCGAATTTGAATTTTGGAGGACGCACCAGGATCGCCGGCCGATTGGTTGATGACGACGTTCGGCGCTTTGGCCGCCAACGCTTGCACGAGGTTCGTCTCGTTCGATTTCTCGACGAGATCCGCCGAGACCGAGTTGCGGACGTTCCCGAGCTTTTCTACCTCGGTCGCCGTCCCCGCGCCGGTGACGACGACTTCTCCGAGTTGCAGCGGGTTGGCCTCGAGCACGAAGTTCTGATTGATCGAGCCCGGATTCAGCGTGATGCGTGCGGTCTTCGGCTTGTAGCCCACACGACGCGCGGTGATCGTGACGGCTTGGCGCGTGACGCGCGCGCTCGGAACGCCGAAGGTGTATGACCCGTCCTCGTGGGTCAGAGCGCCGAGCCCGAGCTCGGGAATCGAGACGGAGACGCCGGACAACCCTGCGCCTCCTTCTCCGGTGACGCGCCCAGAAACCGTTGCGGCTTCCTGCGCGGCGGCGACCATGGGTAACCACGCCACGATGCCGATCCCAGCGACCAAACGGCGAAACGCGAGTGCCATGCCTCCTCCATCGAGAGCCAAATGGCTGGTGAATGGATGGCCGACGTCGGCCGATCGCAAACGCCGCGCAGCCCGCGAGCGCGGCGAGACCAATCGTGTTGCGGCTTCGCCTTGTGCACCCCTCGCGCGGCCGGCGCATGGGACATAAGGGCTTTGTCGCGACGTGAAGTAAACCCTGTCACGTTTCAATGCGTCACTAGTGCTCGAACGATATTTTTGCGAATACTGTATCCAACGCAGACAATTCGCTTTCATTTGCTCCTTCGGCGGCCTTTCGGAGTCGGTCCGCCGCATGGCGACACCAACGTCACCGACAGTCCACATTCCGCGCGCGTTATTATGATTCTCTCCTATGACAACGCCCATGGCCCCACTTACGAATCTCCCGTCAGAAACTGACTCCGATCTCATCGCCGTTCGATCGATTGTGAGCCGATCAGTGCGGGTGACGGTCGTCGTGCC
>JAICYT010000230.1 GCA_025934075.1 Gemmatimonadaceae bacterium | reverse complement strand
GTGGTGATCTCGGCTCGGGGCATCGCTACACACTACCAGGCGGGGTGATCAAAGGCCAACGCGCCATCTGCGCGTCCAAAAATATACCCCGAATATACGCCGAAAACCACCGCGTCTTTCGCGATCTGACGGACGAATGACCCTCGGCAGGCAATTCATGCGCAACTGCCACAGGGAGCATTCGTGGCGGCGAGCCGCAGCGACGATGAGACTAGCCGTTTGGCGAATGTGGGAAATCTCGATGGCCACGGACGTTTCATATACGTTAGTGTGAGAACTCGAAACCCACGGGATGGGGCGCCATGCTGACCGTCACGGGAGGTCTGATCGTCGCTCTGCAACCCACCGGGTTTCGGATTGCCACCCGGCACGGCGTCGAAGAAGACATCATCACCGAGACGCCGGGTTTTCAGCTCGATGTCGCGATCGGCGATCGAGTTCGGGTCTACGGCCAACCGACGGATGACGGCCGCGGCTTCGTGAGCTCGAGCCTCTACGTCTGCCTGCCGAGCGGAGAGTTGCGACACGTGCCGGACGAACCGCGATTTCCATCGAGCCCGAAACCGTCGCCGCCGAACGATCGGCGGCGCGGCGAGCCTCGCTGAGCGCCTCGGACGACGCGCGCGCTATACCAGCGCGCGAAGCTTCGACAATCGCTCGGCGGCCTGGTCGAGCGTTGCCTGCTTCTTACAGAATGCGAAGCGGACGAATGAACGTCCGTCTTCTTTGCGCGAGTAGAAGCTCGACCCTGGGACAGTTGCAACACCGACCTCCTGGGTCATCCATTTGGCGAATGTCACGTCGTCGAGATCACTGATGCTCGAGAAGTCGGCGAAGATGTAGTAGGCGCCTTCCGGCGTCGAGAATTGGAAGCCAGCCTCTCGGAGCACGCCGCAGAGAAATTCGCGTCGCGCGCGATAGTCCGCGCAGAACTGATTGTAGTACTGGGCGTCGAACGCGAAGCCCACGGCCGCGGCGGTTTGCAGCGGCGCTGGCGCACCGACGGTCAAAAAGTCGTGGACCTTGCGGATCGGTCCAGTCTGCGCCGGCGGCGCAATGATCCAGCCGATGCGCCAACCGGTCGCGCTCCACGTCTTCGATAGCGAAGAGATCGTGATCGTGCGCTCGCGCATGCCGGGCCAGGTCGCGATCTCGTGATGGTGGCCGGAGTACACCATGTGTTCGTACGGTCCGTCCGTGATCGCCCACGCATCGTGCTCGATGCACAACTCGGCGATGAGAGAAATCTCGTCGCGCGTGAGGACACGACCGGTGGGATTGTGTGGTGTGTTGACGATGATCGCTTTCGTGCGTGAGTTGAACGCCTTGCGCAACCGATCGGCGTCGAGGGTCCAGTTCGGCCGCTCGAATGGGACGAACACCGGATTCGCACCCGCGAGGATTGCATCAGGCCCGTAATTCTCGTAGAACGGCTCGGGGATGATCACCTCGTCGCCCGCGTCCATGAGTGCAAGAAACACCGACGCCATCGCTTCGGTCGCGCCGCATGTGACTGTCACGTCACGATCCGGATCGACCTCCAAGTTGTACCACCGCCGGTACTTCTCGGCGATCGCTTGCCGGAGGACAGGCGTGCCCCATGTGACGGCGTACTGGTTGATGTCGCCGCGGATCGCGGCGCACGCCGCTTCCTTCATGGGCTCGGGCATCGGAAAATCCGGGAAGCCCTGCGCGAGATTCACCGCCTGATGCATGGTGGCGATGCGCGTCATCTCGCGGATCACCGATTCGGTGAACGTTGCGGTTCGTCTGGCTGCGAGCACTCGATTTATCCTCGTATCTTGCTTAGTGCGCCGCGAATGAGCTCCGCTGCGCCGCCGGTGTGGCGCCCGTCATCGATCGCCGATCGCACGGCGCGCTCGGCGTCGGCCGTCGAGTAGCCCAGCGACACCAGCGCGCGGACTGCGTCCTCCACCCCCGCACCTTCGGGTCGTGGTCCACCGGGCGACGGAGAAACTTGGAGATCATTGAGCTTGTCGGCGAGGTCCAAAATGAGTTGCTCGGCCTTTTTCCGTCCGACGCGGGGGACGCTCTGAAGCGTAGCGATGTCTTTCTCGCGCAGCGCTCGAACGACACGCTCGGCCGTCAGCGTCGATAACAGTCCCAAGGCGAGCGACGGACCGACGCCTTTCGCGTTGAGCACGCGCTGAAACACGCGTCGCTCGAACTGATTCGCGAATCCGAACAACTGCCATCCGTCCTCTTTGACGACGAGATGCGTGTGCAGCACAACGGCAGATCCGACCGCTGGCAGCGATTCATAGACGCCGAGTGGGATCGAGAGCTCGTAGGCGACGCCGCCGGGCGTCATGACGTCGACGCGATCGAGCTCTTTGTTGAGCAATGTGCCGCTGAGCTGCGCGATCATGCGCGGCCTCGCGCCCGCGCACCCGGCATGGTTGGCACGCGAGCACTCATGAGAAACGCCAGTGCGGCGGCGACGCCGTCGGCTGCGTCGGACGGAGTGGGGACCGATTTGAGCCGCAACAATCGCGTGAGCATGAACTGAACTTGCTCCTTTGTCGCCGCGCCGGTGCCGACGACTGCTTTCTTGATCTCCGCTGGCGGCAGCTCGTAAATCTCGACGCCTGCTTGCTGCCCCGCGAGGAGGACGACGCCCCGCGCATGTCCAAGCACCACCGTCGTCCGAACGTTCTTCGCGTAGAAAATGTCTTCGACGGACAACGCGTCCGGCCGGTGGCGCACGATCAACTCGGTGACGCCATCAAAGATCTCCTGCAGCCGCGCAGGCAATGGATCGCGCGCGCGCGTGTGAATGACCCCGCATTCGACAAGGGAGACGAGCCCAAGCCCGTCTCCCTTTACGACACCGTAGCCGGTGCTCGCGGTTCCAGGATCGATGCCGAGGACGATCACCTGAACCCCATCCTCAGCCTTCCATCCTCAACCCTCAACCCTGCTCAAATCGGCTACATCAACATCAAAATTGGCCCAGACCTTTTGCACGTCGTCGAGATCTTCGATCGTCTCGAGAAGCTTGAACAGCGATTCCGCCTCCTTCCCTTCGACCTTCACGGTGTTCTTGGGTAGCATCGCGAGCTCGGCTTCGGTGATCTGAACTCCCTTGACCGTGAGCGCTTCCTGCACTGTATGGAAGTCGTTCGGGCTGGTCGAGACGGTGAACAGATCGTCTTCGCGCACGACGTCCTCGGCGCCGGCGTCGAGCGCGGCTTCCATCAGGGCGTCCTCGTCGATGCTCGAGGCCCGGACAGAGATCTGCCCCTTCTTCTCGAACATCCAAGCGACCGAGTTTGGCGTGCCCAGATTGCCGCCCAGTCGCGTCATCTTACTGCGAATCTCGGCGACGGTTCGCGTTGGATTGTCAGTCACGGCATCGATCAACAACGCCACGCCGCCGGGACCGTAGCCTTCGTATGTCACCTCGTGGTACTCGACGCCCTCGAGCTCTCCGGTGCCTTTCTTGATCGCGCGCTCGATGTTCTCCTTCGGCATCGAGGCTGAGCGCGCCGTATCGATCGCGAGTCGCAGCCGCGGGTTTCCAGACGGATCACCGCCGCGAATCTTCGCGGCCATCGTAATCTCGCGTATGAGCTTCGTGAACAGCGCGCCGCGCTTGGCGTCAGTCGCTGCCTTGTAATGCTTGATCTGCTTCCATTTACTGTGGCCTGCCATAGACCGAATCGGGTCAAGGGTTCAGCCTGAAAATATAGCGCGCGGGCGCCACACCGGGCGCGAGAGCAAACGTGGCCGACGCAACTATCGAACGCGGATGGCGAGCGTCGCGTGCAGGCCGGTCAGCGTTGCGGCCGTGCGCAGGCCGGTCGCATCCTGCGCTGCAACGCGGCCAAGCGAGAATCCGACACCCGGCGACACGACGAACCGACCGGCGTCGAGCTGGGAGCGGATACCAAGCGTCGTGACGAGGCTCGTCGGCGCACCCTCTTGGACCCAAACCCGCGTCTCGGCGTTTGGTTCGAATAACGCCGACCCGACATGGATTCCGTACGACAGCGCGACGTTCGAGATGTTCTCATGGCCAAGGAAGCTGCTGTCGGCCAGTGTACCGGCGGTGCGAAACAGATTCCAGGTGACGAGGCCTATCCGTCCAGGCCCGACGTCGTTGTTGTAGGTCGCCTGTGTGATGTAGCGATTGCCAGTGTTGTAGATCGAACCGGCGAGCTCGTCGTTCCCGAACGTCGAGTACGTGAAGCCGAACGTGGCGCGTCCTGTTCCGATCGCGCGATCCGCGCCGACGCGGGCACGATATTCATTGCCCGGTTGGTAGCGGAAAGTCGCGCCGCCTATGTCGAACGGATCGTACTGCTCCGTGCGACGCATGCTGAGGCCCGCGCCGACGTTCCAATCACCGAGCGGCCGCGCGATGGCAACCCCGCCCGTTTCTCCCAGCCCGGTACCCATGTTCGAGATTGGAAATCCGAGAAAATCGCTGCCGACGAGACTCGCCGCGGTCAGCTGGCCGGTCGTGACGCGCGATTGACCCGTCGGAAGGTTGACGCCAGCCGTGAGCACGACGAAGTCGCTTCCGAGAACGTAATTCGCGCGGATCTGGGTGTCGGTCAGACCGGCGATGTCGCTCGTCGTCGATTTGCCGAGCGCGGTTTGCTCGACGTGAGCATGCGCGTAGGCGGTGCCAAGGTCGAACGTCAGCGCCGGCGTGACCGGCACGACGACGAACAGCGGTATTGAGAATTCTCCAATCGTCGTGTTCGACGGCGCGTCGATCGTGTAGGAATGGTATTGGGGCGCGACCCGCGCGGTGATCTCACTCGCTTGAGCGCCGAGCGACGAGGCGGCGGCAAGGAGAAGCGGAATGAACCACCAACGCCCCACTGACCGGCGAACGGTCACGGGTGGCGGATCACGATGGTGACAGTCGCGGTCTTGGTCGACACGTTGTCGCCGCCGGTGCCCGATGCCGGATCCTTCTGCGGCTGTGTCGACGACGCGCCGACGCCGCCCGTTGCGCCTGCTGCGATCGACGGATTCAACCCGTCGGCGATGGCGAATGCTTGGCCATCCGCGTCGCTCACTCCGCCAGATTGAGCCGCGGCCGCGACAGCCGCACCCTCACGAGTTCCTCGAAGACGTGTCTGAACCGATTTGACCGTCACTTGGGAGCCTGCCGCCGCGCTCTTTGCGTTCAGACTCCGCTGCTGCGCGGCGCCGAAGTTCGGGTCGAGCCGCACCGCGTTGTCAAACAACCGACTGGCAGCATCAAAGAGCCCTTCGTCGTCGAGCTCCAAGCCTTTGCTGTACGCCAGGAATGCTGCGAGCGAGCGTGTGGGTCGCTGTTCGATCGCGTTCCGCTCGGCAGTGGTCAGCGTGACGCCCAAGTCGCCAAACAATCGCAGCACGATGTTCGTCTCGAGCGTGAACAGTTGATCGAGTGCCCGCTGATCGTTGGCCCCGCGGCCTTCTGCCTGAGTCGTCTGCACGTTCGTGATGAACGCGTCCGCACGAAGCTGATTGCTGTCGAGCTGCGAGATGGTCCCGCCCACGAGGCGTCCCGCTTGCAGGAGCTTGGCGACGCGAATTCCGGTTCCCGGTTCGACGCCGGCCGTCTGCTGCAGATGGAGCTCGTCGAGCAACGCCTGCAATCGCGTGCGCTCGACCACCGTGAGCTGCGACGAACGACTCAAATCTGTTGCGACGAGCTCGGCGAATCCTCGCTC
>JAICYT010000250.1 GCA_025934075.1 Gemmatimonadaceae bacterium | reverse complement strand
GCGCAACTGCCGAGGACGACATCACCATCATCGTCAAGGCGACGGCGATTCCCGTCGCGTATAGACCGTTGTTACGCATGTTCATGATTTCCTCCTTTGCTGCGACAGCTTCTCATCGTACGGCGGCGAACGCCGTCGTCGAACGCCTAGAGGTGGGCAGGCGACGTGCCATTCTATGCGCCACGACCCGACGCTCCGAGTTCGCGCAAGCGGCCCCGTCGCCGAGAGTGACCGGGCTGGACGGCCTTCGCGTTTTGTCACGTTTTGTGTTTAGGGATGAGTCGATCTGGTGATCGATCTCGCGTGACAGAGAATTGTGATCAACTCGCCAACTCGGAGTTCGTGCCGACGATCCAGAGCCCGCGCCGAGGCGGTTTAGTTCAACGAGCTTTGCTTCCTCGCGTCCGCCAGACCAGATTGTCTGCATGGCAAACCCAACCTCGCCGGTCGCCGCGCGACGCACTCTCACCATCCGTCACACGGAGCTCACCGCGCTCCCCGAGTCGGTGTGGCAAGAGCGGGATCTCGTCGTCTTCAACGTCTCGAACAACAAGCTCACGGCCATCCCCGACGCGATTCGCAATCTCAAAGGCGTTCGCCTGGTCGACCTCGCCCATAATGAGATTCGCTCACTGCCCGACGGCATCGGCGAGCTCGATGGCTTGTCGGACTATCTCTACCTCAGCGACAACAAGCTCACCGATCTGCCGCGCTCCATCGGGAAGCTCACGCGACTTCGCTACCTCAACGTCAGCGACAATCAACTCGCGCGGCTTCCTGAATCGATCGGTGATCTGGCCAGCCTCATCGAGCTGCGCGCGAGCGGGAATCATTTGCTGTCGCTTCCGGAATCCATCGGTCGCCTCGCATCGCTGCGCGAGCTGCACGTCGCCAACAACGACATCGTCGAAATTCCGAAATCGATCGGATCACTCTCCGATCTGCGCACACTCAATCTCGAGTCGAACAAGCTGACGCGACTCCCCGAGACGATCGGCAATCTCGACCACCTGTTCGAGTTGAATGTGCGCGGCAATCGCATCAATGCCCTGCCGGAATCGGTGCGACGACTACACCGCCTCACCTATCTCGATCTGCGAGCCAACGGCATCACGTCGCTGCCCGATGGTGTCGCCGATCTTCCGCTGGAGAAATTGGATCTCCGCTGGAACCCCATCGAGCGCTATCCCGTCTGGCTCGACCAGCTCGAAGCGCGCGGCTGCGCGGTCTATCGCTGATCGCGGGAGCGCCGCCTACGCGGCGCGGTCGGCCTCATCGGAGACCGGAAGCGAAACCGAGAACACAGAGCCTTTTCCAATTTCGCTCTCGACGGTCAGCTCACCGCCCATCATGCGCGCCAGATCGCGACTGATCGCCAGACCGAGTCCGGCGCCCGACGCCCTGCGTGTGAACTCCGAATCGACTTGCACAAATGGCTCGAAGATCGACTGAAGTCGGTCGGCGGGAATTCCGAGGCCGGAATCCGCGACGCGAATGATCACGCGAGCGTCGTCGTCGAACGCGTCGACCGCGACCCGCCCGCCCTCGGGCGTGAACTTGATCGCATTGCCGACCAGGTTGATGAGAATCTGCTGAAGACGGTGACGGTCTGCTCGCGCCGCGATCTGCTTCGAGGGTGCAGTTACCTCGAGCACGATTCGCTTCGCCTCGGCCTGCGGCTCGAGGATCGGCGCCAGATCGTCGAACACGTCGGCCACGACGACGGATCCGAGGCTGATCCGTACGCGCCCAGCCTCTAGCCGCGCGAAGTCGAGAATGTCGTCGATCAGGCGCGCGAGATGCGTTTGACTGCGCTCCACGCGGCCAAGCACTTCCGCCTGCTCATCGGTCACGGGTCCGTACAAACCAGACCGCATCAGTTGCGCAAAGCCCAACGCCGCTTGCAGCGGCGTGCGCAGTTCGTGGCTCATCGAAGCAAGGAAGGCAGCCTTCGCGCGATTCGCCGCCTCCGCCGCGGCACGCGCGTCACGCTCAGCGTCGAACAGTCGGGCACGGTCGAACGCTTCAGCGGCGATCCGAGACAATGCGTTCATGAACGATCGGTCCACGGCACCCAGAACACGCGGATGTCTGAACCGCACCACCAATCCGCCCAGCACACGGCCGCCGCTCTCCATCGGAAACGCCGCGAGTGCCTCGATGCCCTCGACAACGTGCGCGGGGACGATGATGGGGAACCGCTCCCGGACGGCAGCAGCCCCCGTGAGCACGACCGGTTGCCCCGTGAGCACAGCCGCCGGCAACGGCCTCGAGTCGTCGAGCACTGTCGTTTCGCCGATCCTGAGCGCCGACATGCCGCGAACCGCGACGAAGCACAGTCGATCTCCCTCGAGCGCCGCCAATGCACCCGACTGCGCACCCAGTGCTGCCATCGCCTGATCGACGATCAGATTCGCGACGTCGGTGCGCGACAACGCGCCGCTCAGCGCCTCTGTCGCAACTTGAAGGCGTTCGGCTCGCCGCTCCGACTCTTCCGCGGCAGTCAGCGCGCGCTGTGCATTCTCGGTCGCGTGTTCGGCGTCCGCCGCCGCCGATTGTGCCGCCTCTGCTTGATACTCCAGCTCGATCGCTTGCTCCTGCAGTCGCTCGTTGGCCGACTGCGACTCATGCAATGCTTCGCGTCGATCGCTGAGTGCACGATCGAAGTTCCGGTTGACGAGTAATGCCAGCAAGCTCGCGACGAGCGTTCCAAGAATGAGCAATCCCGAAAGGATGTAGCTCGCGCGGCCCTCGTTCTTCTGCCGCCCGAGCAACAACTCCTCTTCTGATCCGTCGATGTCGGCCACGAGGCGGCGAACATCGTCCATGAGATGTTTGCCGGGACCATGCGCGACAACACCAATCGCGGTGTCAGTCTTGCCCGTGCGCATGTCTTCGATCGCGTTGGCCAACGCGCCCATGCGTTCGTGCGCGCGAACAGACAGCGTATCGAGCCGCGCCTGCTGCGCCGGAACGTCGCTCGTCAGCTCCCGCAGCTGCGACAACAGACTGTCGATACGCGGCAACGCACCCGCATACGGCGCGAGGAACGTGGTGTCTCGCGTGAGCAAATATCCGCGCTCACCCGTTTCCGCATCGAGCAGCGCCGTCAGCAGCGACGTTGACGTCTGCAGCACCGATCGGGTGTGTGCCACGAGTTGGCGCATCTGGATCGTGCGTCGCAACCCGCCATACGACAGCGCGCCCAGAATGATCACGATGATGGCCGGCCCGAACACGGCAAGGCGCCGCGCTGCGCGGGCGCGACTGCGTCGGTCAGGCATTCGTGTGACGGGACTTGCTCTGGGCCAACGCCGTTACCGCTTTTTCCCAGCCAACAGCTGATCGGTGATCCGATCCGCCATCGCCTTTGCAGCAGCGGCGTCGTCACCGGTCAGAATGATGATCGACGCCCGCTTCTCCGGGATGCGAACGAACGCGCTGCGCATTCCACCCGGCAATCCGAACGCGCTGAGCCGCGACACGCCATGATAAGTGTCGGCCTGCCAGCCGCGCGCGGCATCGAACGAGTGACCTGCGCCATTCGAGTCTCCACTCGTCGTGTCGCGCACGAACGTGCGCGGATTCTCGAGACCAAGCGCAAGACGATAGAGCTCGTCGACGTCGGAGTGCACCTGACCGTCGGCGGTGGCATTCGTCTTGTGCATCCCGATCGGCGTCGACAGACGGCCCGACACGCACGTTTGGAATGGCGTGCTCGGTGTCGCCGCCGCACCTCCACGACCGCGGCGTGCCGTCGAATCACCGCCACGGTTGCCTCGAGCCGGCGGCTCCGGAACCTGTGCGCAAATCGCCGAGAACACTTCGCCGATTCCGCCGAGCGCGAATTGCGGCACGGTCGTCGTCGGCATGTATCGCGCCTGCTCGGGGATGCCGTACGATTTGTCGATGAAGACCTCTCCGCCCTGCGCGACGAGCACCGTCGCCCCGCCCAACGTTTGATCTGAGTATTTCTTGAACAACGAATCCACGAACGCAACGCTCACGGGCGAATCATCGCTCGCCCGGTGCACGACGTGTCGCGCAGCCAAATCGTACTTGTCGCCGGGATGCAGCGTCTGAAATGGTTTCCCGGGATCGGTCGCATCTTTGCCGCCGTAGACGAATGCCTTGTTGCGCCCGATAATCTCGGCGACGTCACCCTTCACGACCCACGCCGTCCCTTCGTCTTCGGAGATCGCGAGCAGATCCGGGTGCTTCGGCATGATCGAATCGGCGAGATCCGGCAAACGCTCTCGGGCCACCACGTGCTGGTCGATGCCGACGCCGCGCAAAAACGCGAAACCTTTCTCGTAACTCGGCGAGTCCATGATGAAGTTGTTGTTCGACGGCGCGCCGCGAACCATAAAGTCGCCGAGAATGGATGCCCCTGCCGACGACCCGGCGATGACGCCGCCTCGGGCCAGCACTTCATTGAAGGCGGCCTCCGTCTTGGTGCCGCCGTACGAGTCGACGAGGTGGAACTGCCGGCCGCCCTCGAACCAGATGCCGCCCGCCTTCTTGATGATCGCGGTGAAGCTGTCGGTGTCGGCGAGCTTTTTGTTCGTCGTGTGCAGGACATAGATGTTCTTCGCGCCGGCATTCTTCCATCCGCGCGTGCCCGGTGCGTCCTGGTTGTAAACGGAGTCGCCCCCCGCCGTCGGAACGTCGATGATGAGCGCGTCAGGGCCGCCCGCCGCTT
>JAICYT010000149.1 GCA_025934075.1 Gemmatimonadaceae bacterium | reverse complement strand
TGACGTGAGCTTGTCTATATTGGTGAGGACGTAGATCGTCGGCACGGCGATCTCGCTGAGGAAGTCGAGCATCAGCTTGTCATCGGTCGTCGGATCGTGGCGAACGTCGAGGAGATGAACGATGCCGCGCAGCTGCGAGCTGCGCCGAAGATAGCTCTCGATCAACGGGCGCCACTCGGCGCGCTGATCCTTGGAGACACGCGCGTAGCCGTAGCCGGGAAGGTCGACCAGCACGAACGCGTCATTCACCTTGAAGAAGTTGATCTCTCGCGTGCGTCCGGGTGTGTTGCTCACGCGCGCGAACTTCTTCCGATGCACCAGACGATTGAGCAGCGATGATTTTCCGACGTTCGAACGGCCGGCAAACGCGACTTCCGGCAACACCGAGTCGGGACGCCAGCCGTCGACGCTCGCCATGCCTCCGAGGAACTCCAGAGACCGGATGACCAGTGGTTCTTGCGCGGTCATGACGCTCAGTTCGGCGCGACCGCCGGAACGTCCGCGGCGAAATCCGTGTGCGCCAGCGCCAAGGCGAGAACGTCCTCCATCGTCTTGACGGCGTGGAATGTCAAACCGGTGCGCACTTCCTCCGGGAGCTCCTCGAGCTCGCGAAAGTTCTGGTGCGGGATCAGCACGTGGCGAATCGAATGGCGATGTGCCGCAACCGCTTTCTCTTTGAGTCCACCGATCGGGAGCACGCGTCCGCGCAGCGTGATCTCACCAGTCATCGCGACATCGCCGCGAACCGGGATGCCCGTGAGCGCGCTGACGATCGCTGTCGCGATCGCAATACCGGCGGACGGTCCATCCTTTGGCGTCGCGCCCGCCGGAATGTGCAAGTGCAAATCACGATTGCGATAAAAATCGCGATCGATGCCGAGCATTCCGGCGCGCGCGCGGGCATAGCTCAATGCGGCATTGGCCGACTCCTTCATCACGCTGCCGAGCGTTCCCGTGAGCTGCAGTTTCCCGCGGCCACCGACGACGCTCACCTCGATCTCGAGCACGTCGCCGCCGACGCTCGTATACGCGAGACCCGTCGCGACGCCGATCTTGTGTTCGAAGGTCAGAGCCGGCGGATCGTAAACCACGGCGCCAAGCAGATCCTTGAGGTCCGCGGACTGGACCACGGTTTTCGATCGATGTGAATCGTCGCTCGCTGTCGCGCTCGACCTGGCAGCGTCAATCTTCTCGGCGCGCCGCCGAGCGAGCTTGCGCGAGACTCGGCCGATGCGACGTTCCAGTTCGCGCACGCCCGCTTCTCGCGTGTACGAGTCGACAATCGCCGGAATGACGTCGCTGTCCCATTCGACGTCGGCGGGGTCCAGACCATTGAGGCGCAGTTGTTTCGGCGCGAGGAACTGTCGCGCGATCGCGAACTTTTCCTGGTCGAGATAGCCGGCGAGGCGAATGATCTCCATGCGGTCGCGCAGTGGCTCGGGTATCTGCGGCAAATAGTTCGCCGTCGTCAGGAAGAGCACTTGCGACAGATCGTAGTCGACCTCGAGATAGTGATCGTTGAATGCGCGATTTTGCTCGGGGTCGAGCACCTCGAGCAGCGCCGCCGCCGGATCGCCCCGATAGTCCTGGCCCAATTTGTCGACTTCGTCGAGCAGGATGACGGGATTCATCACTTCGGCGCGACGCATCGCTTGAATCACACGACCGGGCATCGAGCCAATGTACGTACGTCGATGTCCACGGATCTCCGCCTCATCGCGGACGCCGCCGAGCGACATTCGAACGAACTTCCGGCCGAGCGCGCGGGCGACTGAACGGCCGAGCGATGTCTTGCCGACGCCGGGCGGCCCAACGAGGCACAGGATCGGGCCTTCCATGCGCTCCACGAGCGACAGGACGCCGATGTAGTCGAGAATTCTGTCCTTCACTTCCTCGAGGCCATAGTGATCCTCGTCGAGGACGCGCCGTGCATGCGCCACGTCGAGCACGTCGTCGGTGCGCTCCGTCCATGGGAGCGCAAGAATCCAGTCGACGAAATTTCGCGCGACGGTGGACTCCGGTGACAGCGGAGACATGCGTCGCAGCTTGCGGACTTCTCGCAACGTGCGCGCGCGAACGACTTCAGGAAGCTTGCGCGCTTCGACTTGCCGCTCGAGATCGAGAACGTCGTCGCTTTCGTCTTGGCCGAGTTCGCGATGGATCGCCTTGAGCTGTTCCTGGAGATAGAACTCGCGCTGATTCTGAAACAGCGAGCCGCGAACCTCCTCGTCGAGCTTTCGTTCGAGGCGGAGCAATTCGGTCTCGCTGACGAGCACTTGGCTCAAGCTCTCGAACAGCTTCGGAATCGTCGGCGCCTCGAGCAAAGATTGCCGCACTTCGACGCGGACGGCGAGATGCGCCGCGATGCCGTATCCCTGACGCGCGATCGAATCGGCGCCCTGCACGAGCGACACGACCTCGTTTGGAATACGTCGGTGGAGCGAGACGTATTCCTCGAACAGCGCGAGCACGCGACGCGAGAGAACGTGCAGCGCCTCGGCGCCCGCGGGCTCCGGCTCGGCCTCTTCGATCAGCGCGGCGCGCAGGAATCCCGACGCGGGCACGTAACGTGTGACGCGTGACCGTGAGACGCCCTCGATGAGAATGCGCGCCGTTCCGCTCGCCTGACGCGTGGCCTGGATGATTCGGCCCACGGTTCCAACGCGATGCAGATCGGCTGCCGCCGGCTCCTCAGTGTCGGCGTTCCGTTGTGTGACGAGGAATACGTTCCCGCCTTCAGCGGCAGCTGCTTCGATGGCGGCGAGAGACGCGGCGCGGCCGACGAGAAGCGGCATCGCGACGTATGGGAAAACCACCACGTCGCGTAGCGGGAGAACGGCCGGACGCTTGGATTCGAGCTCGGAAGACGCCATTCACCAAAGATAGTGGGGAATGGCCGGCGCAATAGCAAAACGGCCCGCGCTTGGCGGGCCGTTTCTCGAGCAGAAGGGCTGTTACGCTTCTTTTTTCTTGCGTTGTGGCGAGATCTCGAGCAGCGGCGCGGTGCCGTTGAGCACCGAGCTCTCGGTCAGCTTCACCTCTTCGACGTCTTCGCGTGTCGGCAGATCGAACATGACCTCGGTAAGAAGCTCCTCGAGGATCGCGCGCAGGCCGCGAGCGCCTGTGCCACGCTTGAGCGCCTTGCCGGCAATCGCGCGCAGCGCTGTGTCCTCGAAGGTCAGCTTGACCTCTTCGAGCTCGAACAGCTTGGCGTATTGTTTGGTGAGCGCATTCTTGGGCTCTTTGAGGATGCGGACCAACGAGTCCTCGTCGAGCGCTTCGAGCGCGACGGCGACCGGCAGTCGGCCCACGAGCTCCGGGATCAGCCCAAATCGGAGAAGATCGTCGGGCTCGACTTCCTTGAATGGATTCTTCGCCTGAACGGCCGTCTTTGCGTCGTCGGCCACTTTGCTGAAGCCGATCTGACGGCGGCCTGTTCGCGCCTCGATGATCTTCTCGAGACCATCGAACGCGCCGCCGCAGATGAACAGAATGTCCTTCGTGTTGATCTGGATGTATTCCTGCTGCGGATGCTTACGGCCGCCCTGTGGCGGCACCGAAGCAACGGTTCCTTCGAGAATCTTGAGCAGCGCCTGCTGTACGCCTTCTCCTGACACGTCGCGCGTGATGCTTGGGTTCTCTGACTTGCGCGCGATCTTGTCAATCTCGTCGATGTAAACGATTCCGCGCTCGCACTCCGCGACGTTGAAGTCGCCCGCTTGGAGCAGACGCACGAGAATGTTTTCGACATCTTCGCCGACGTAGCCGGCTTCGGTCAGCGTGGTCGCGTCCGCGATGGTGAACGGAACGTCGAGGATGCGCGCCAAGGTCTGTGCGAGCAGCGTCTTACCAACGCCCGTCGGACCAATGAGCAGGATATTGGACTTATCGAGCTCGACATCATCGTCACGAAGCGACGCTGAATTGATGCGCTTGTAGTGATTGTAGACGGCGACGGCCAGTGCCTTTTTGGCCTTCTCCTGTCCGATCACGTATTGGTCGAGCGTGTCCTTGATTTCTTGGGGCGTCGGGACCTGAGTAATGGCCTCCGCTACCTCGCGCTCCTCGTCCTCGGCGAGGATCTCATTGCAGAGCGCGATGCACTCGTTGCAGATGTAGACCGACGGACCGGAGATGAACTTCCGAACCGAGTCTTTGGACTTTCCGCAGAACGAGCAACGCAGGTGTTTGTCGTGCGACATGACGAATCACTCAACGGGTGATGCGGGTGCCCAAGAGGCGGATATCCAGTGGATATCTCCGACGGGGGAAGGAGGACCGGAGCGGAGCGTTACCTGAGAATTAAGTGTCCGGCAGCGGTCAAGCAAGAGACGACCCAGCTTCGTGAAGGTTTTCACGGATCTGGGCCCGGTAATCACTTCGTGACGGCCTGAAGGGCAGTGGGCTCGACAAGCTCGCCACGATGCGTGATGACGCTGTCGACGAGTCCATATTCCTTTGCCTCTTCGGACGACAGATAGCGGTCGCGATCGGTGTCGCGCTCGATGCGTTCCGTCGGCTGACCTGTGTGCTTGGCGAGCAGCTCATTCATCTTCGCGCGGAGATACAGAATCTCCCTCGCCTGAATCTCGATGTCCGACGCCGTGCCGCCGCCGCCCGACTGCGACGGTTGGTGAATCATGATTCTCGAATGCGGCAGCGCCGAGCGTTTTCCTTTCCGGCCGGCCGCGAGTAGGAACGCGCCCATGCTGGCGGCGAGCCCCATGCAGATCGTGTTCACCGGCGACTTCATGTACTGCATCGTGTCGTAGATCGCGAGTCCCGCCGACACGCTGCCGCCGGGCGAGTTGATGTACAAGAAGATATCGCGGTCCGGATTGTCGGCTTCGAGAAACAACATCTGCGCGATGATGATGTTCGCGACGTCGTCGTTCACCGGCGTGCCGAGGAAGATGATGCGATCCATCAGCAGGCGGCTGAAGATGTCGTAGCTCCGCTCGCCGCGCGGTGATCGCTCGATGACGTACGGGGGATAGATCGTTGGCATTGGACGGTTACTGGTTACTGGTTACGCTACCTCGTTTCGCT
Organism: Gemmatimonadaceae bacterium; assembly: GCA_025934075.1. GTDB lineage: Bacteria > Gemmatimonadota > Gemmatimonadetes > Gemmatimonadales > Gemmatimonadaceae > JAQBQB01. Next base: position 5,037 of record JAICYT010000149.1, on the reverse strand, counting down.
CCATCAGCCACGCGAACACTTTCTCTTCGGTGATGCTCTGTTCGATCTCGCGCAGACGCCCCGCCTTCTGCAGTGAAGCATAAACCTGCCCAGGGTCGGCGCCGCGCTTGCTCGCGACTTCCGACACGCGATCGTCGATGTCGGACTCCGTCGCTTTGAGCGACTCTCGCTCGGCAACGGTGTCGATGATCAAATCGCGCCGCACCTGGCGCTCGGCGACCGGGCGGAATTCGTTGCGGAAATTCGCGCGGTCGTCTTCAGGAACCTTGTAGGCGTCGACGTAGCCGTCGATGAGCTGATTGACCCAGCTCGGAGGAATGTCGAACGGGTTCGCGGAGGCGATTTGGTCGAGCAGCTGTTGACGGACGCCGGCGTCGGCCTCGCGAGAGGCGTGCTCCTCGAGATCCTTGCGCACGGCGGCCATCAACGCATCGAGCGACTCGAAGTCGCCAGCCTCGCGGGCGAAGGCGTCGTCTAACGCCGGAAGCGTTTTCCGTTTGACGTCGAGCAAGTGAATTCGAACTGTCTTCGTCTTGCCGCGCTGTGATTCGTCCGGGAAGTCCTCAGGCCAACGAACCGGCCGCTCGGCCGTCTCGCCGGGCGTGAGTTCCATGATCAGCTCTTCGACGCCCGGAATCGCTTGTCCGCTCCCGAGCACGAGAGGATATTCGCGCGGCTCCGCAAATTCACCCGACTCGTCGGCGGTGCCGAGTGTGACGCGAACCATGTCGCCCGGCGCGGGCTTGTCTTCGACCGGCGTCCACGATGCGCGCTGCTCGCGAATCTGTTCGACCTGCTCGCGGACGTTGTCGTCGTTCACCGCGACCTGCGTGCGCGTCACGCGAAAGCCTTGGGTTCGTGCGAGCTCGATCTCCGGTCGCACCTCGACGTGGAGCTCGAAGCTGAGCGGCTCGCCTTCCTCGAACTTGAGATCGTGCACGTGCGGCTGAGACGCGACCTTGAACTGCTCGCGACTCATGACCTCTTGAAACGCTTCTTGGATCAGCGACTCGACGACCTGCTGTCGAATCGCGTCCTTGAAGCGTTTCTTGACCATCGCCGGCGGCGCCTTGCCCGGACGGAACCCAGGAAGGCGAACGCCCGAAGCGTAACGGCGCGCCGCCTTTTCTTCGGCGTCGCGAACCGTCTCGATGGGGACGCGGACTTCGATCAGTCGCTCGAGCCCATCGGTCTTTTTCGGTGTAATCTCGATGTTCATCAACGTCGGCTTGGTTTCGAGCGGCCGGATGCCGGACCGCCCGTGCTGCGCCCGCTCATGCTCAGGAAAAGCTAACTAGGGCGACAGGGCAATGTAGCGGCTAAGCTGGGCGCAGCGCTTGGCGTGACCGCAGCGGCTGCAAAGCCTCGACGGTCGTCGCTACCTTGCGTTCCTTACCGATCGTTCAAGCCTCAAAGCGGGGAGTGTCGTTGCGAGTCCGTCGAATAGCCGTTGCCGTTGGGATAGTCGTCGCCGCACGCTCGGCCCGAGCGCAGAGCCCGGCGCGGATTCCAATTCCATATCGCACGTACGTTGCCGTGAATCCGCTTGGCATCCCGTTCGACATTGCCTCGATCGAGGTCGAAAGCGGCGTGGCCCAAGGCGTGACCGTGGGAGGCCAAGCGTCCTACACGGCGATCGTCCACGACCGCTACTCGACCTTCGACGCCAAGGTGCGCTATTACCCCTCTGAGGTCGTGCTGAGCGGATTTTCCCTGGGCGTGAGTGTTGGACACACCCACTTCACGACGCGTGACAACGACGTCGCTCGACAAAGCCTCGACTTTGGGACCGTCGGACTGCTACTGGACTACAACTGGATGCTCGGCGCGCAACATCGGTTCATCGTCGGCACGGGAATCGGCGCCAAGCGAGTTCTGGCAAATTCCGATGACCGCGAGGCGGCCGGCGTCTCGCGCGCCTACATGACGGCGCGGTTCGTGGTCGGTTTGGCCTTCTAGTTACAGCGCCGAGGCGTCCGGTAGGCACTCAAGGCCTCCCGCGAGCCGAGGGGTGTCCAGATTTGACCAGAGGGTCAAGTCGCGATAGCGTTTCCCCGACACTTTGGACTAGCGCACACCGGGAAGCAGTCGCAGGCCTCCGTCGGGCCGCGCTGCAATGACTGTCCAGGGGCCGACATTATGTCATCGTCACGAGCGATAATCAGCACCATTCTCATCGCCGCCGCGTGCGTCGTCCTCGTGGCCGGCGACGCAGCGGCGCAAACCTGTTCGATCAGCTCCGTCGCACGAGGGCCGGTCTCGTGCTCCGTGACGACCACCATTCATATGGGCATGCGCGTTCCAGCAATGGTCGGCGTAACGCTAACGTCGCCGGCGATGGTGACTCGCCCGGTGAATCGGACGGTGCGCGCGAGCCTCAGCGTAAAGACCAACCGCAGTTACGCGCTCCAAGTCGCCAGCGCTCGCGTCGGCGGTGTCGACGCGCAGGCCCGGTCGACCGAGCGTGTGACGATGGCCACCGCGGCGGGCAGTGCGACGCTCGATGAGACCCCGACCCAGATCGACACGTATGATGGTCCGGCCGACGATCGGGATCCGATCCAACTCGACTTCGCACGCGATTCACAGCGCGGCGTATCGGCCTCCGATCCCATTCGTCTTGTTCTGACGATCATCGCGCGGTAAGGCCGTAAGACGCGTTCCGGCGCCGAGTCGTGCGCCAGCCGGCCCATTGAGGTCAGGCATTCCACCACACAAAAAAATCTCGTGACGGCGTTCGTGACCATTGTTTGGCCGCACGCGTCAACAAGCGAGCTCGTGCAGGTAGGCGGAGCTAGCTCGAGTATCGGCACCACAGGTCAGGGACTTTAGCAACGACCTCGAAGTCGAACCGATGCGTAGCGAAGTACTGCAGACATGGGCTTGGCCGAATTTGCGTTGCACTGTCGCTCGGGGGCGGCACGTCGACGCTGGTCTCATGAGTTCCCACCTGGTCTAGCGAAGCAGCTAACCCAAACCCTCGGAGTTTTATCATGTTACGCAAGTTGGCCGCTGTTGCAGGAATGGTCGCGGTCTCCGCGCACGTCAGCGCGGCGCAGACCTGCTCGATTGCATCGACATCCCCGGCGCCGCTGTCGTGCTCTGTGACCTCGACGCACTCGTTGACAGTTCCGTCGTTGCTCTCACTGACGATGTCCGGCTTCACGTCGGGAACGTCGCAGACGCTCGCGGCTCCGTCAGCGATGTCGGACTTTGCATCGAGTAACACGATTCAGATCCCGACCACTGGTCCGACGTTCGTCGTCAAGGCGAATCGTGCGTACAAGGTGCAGATCAATGCAGCAACGGCTGCGTTCACCGGTTCGACGTATGCGAAGCCCGCGAGCGATGTTGCGTGGTCGACGACCTCCGGCGGCACGTTCGTCGGCTTGAGCACTACGCCCGCCGACATCACGAGCGGCGCGGCGACGACTGGCAGCACGAGCGTCGGCGTCTTCTATAAGACCACGTACGATTTCGTTGCGGACGTCCCGGGTTCGTACAACCTCGACGTCAAGTTCACGCTCGTCGCGCCGTAAGTCGAACACGCGTCGGGAGTCGTAACGATGATCGTGCGTTCCAGCGGCCGCGCACGGCGATGGGTGCGAGTAATCGCTCTCCTCGTCGTCGCGCTGGTCGCGACCCACCAGACAACGTCCGCGCAAATTTCGGTGGACGAGCTCGAGCTCCACATTCCACTCAGGCGCGGCGTCACGACGGTGAGCGAAGTCTTTCATGCCACCAACCCCGCCGCGACTCCGGGGCAAGCAACGATCGCTGCCCAGGATTGGGATCGCAGCGAACAAGGCGACAACCGCTACTATCCGCTCGGCACTCTGCCGACGTCGTGCGGGTCGCATGTCAAAGTGTTCCCGTCCGTGTTGCAACTCGGTCCACGCTCGACGCAAACCGTGCGCGTCACGGTCGACAGCGCGGCCACGATTCAAGCCAACTGCTACACGATTCTGTTTGTCGAAACGCCGCCGCCACCGCGCAGCGAAAATGGCTCGGCCCTCGTCTACAGCGTTCGCTATGGCGTCAAGATTTACGTCGAGCGTGACCTGCCGCTCGGTGCGGAAATCGATAACGTCGCCGTTGCGCCTCGCGACGATCGAGGTGGCAAGGCCGACACGTCGCTCAAGCAAGTCGTGGTGACGTATCGCAACACGGGCGCGAAACAAACAATGACGCATGGTGCGGTGGAGATTCGCCGGACCGACAACAGCGTCGTCACGAAGGTCGACATCGCGGAATTCCCCACGCTTCCCGGCGCGACGAGGCGCCTCGGCGTACCAATTCCCCGGCTGGAGCGGGGAAAATACGTGCTATTAGCACTCCTTGATTATGAAGGAGCCGAGATCGCCGCCGGGCAGGTGGACCTGGAGATTCCGTGATCTTACGCGCCGCGCGGGCGGCGCTCTTCACCACAGGATTGATCGCCGGCTTCGCCTCCGGCGTATCCGCGCAGACCGAAGTTTCGACATTGACGGTCACTGGCGGCTCGACGATCGCGTTCCCGAACCCGACATTCGCGGACTACGTCACCGGCTACATCGACGGACCCACGATCACCTTCACCGCGTCGACGGTCGGCGGAGGCAGCCAGCCTCGCACACTGACGGTCGAGATCTGCGCGACCAATGCCACACTCGGAAGCGGCAAAGCAGTCTCGAGGTTGATGTGGCAGCCGACCGACAATTCGTTGCCCTATCAATCGATGAGCACCGGTTGCTCGGCGCCGGGAATCGTCTCTACACGCGTCGTCGGCGCGCAGGCGATCTCTCGTGGCAACTCATGGTCGGGCGGTATTCGATTGCGGCTAATGCTGGACTGGACGGATGCCGCGGCGAGTTACGGCACACCGATCGAGCTCGCGCTGACGGTCACGCCATGATCGTCACGCGCGCTGCCGCGAACGTCATGCGGCTCTGCTGTGTCGTCGCGCTCACGGCGCTATTTCCGATGTCGAGCGCCGCACAACGCATGTCCACCCTCCTCGCGGGAACAGCCGGCTCTTCCAGCTCCGCAAGCGGGGCC
>JAICYT010000290.1 GCA_025934075.1 Gemmatimonadaceae bacterium | reverse complement strand
GATCAGTCCGCGCGTTGCGGGCCTTCGATCTCCAGCATCGCACGAGCGATCGCGGCGTTGTCGGACGCCATGCGATAGAGATCCGCGAAGGCCGGAGACCGTTCGTCGCCGTACGCCTGGGCGATCACAACTGGCTTGTGTCCTGGCCGTCGTTCATGCTTCGCGCGACGTTCGACGGACACGCACGTCCGAGCCACCTCGCGGGTTCGCCGGACGTCGATGGCGACATAGCCGCCACCAGGAAGTTCGCGCTGATACACCAGGGCGCTGTCTTCACCGTACGATTCTGACATCGTCATCCTCATGTGCTTCGTGACTGCTTGCCAAGAACGCGGTCGATGGCACGTCGGGTATTGCGGTTCCTGAGGGCGGCGCTCCACAGATCTCCCACTTTTCGGACGCGTGCCGGCATCGTTTCGATCGTGAACTGTTCGAGTCGAACCGTTGCGCGCAGCTCGTTCCATTCGAGTGGTGCGGACACAGTGGCCTTCGGCCGTTCACGCAGGGAATAGGCCGCGACCACGCTCTTGCCTTCCGCGTTTTGTTGAGCGTCGACATAGGTCGTATGCGACGGACGGGCCTTGATGCTTCGTTCGATCGTCGCTCGATCCGGGTGCGCCTCCACCACGCGCTCAGCCACACGCTCCGCGACCAACGCAGCTTCCTCGAACACCGTCCTCGGCGGGAGCGACAGCACGATGTGAAGGCCGCTGGAACCTGACGTCTTAAGTGCGGCAACGAGCATCATCTTGTCAAGCTCGGCTTTTACGTACTTCGCCACGGTGATTACCTCACGGAACGGTACATCTTCCCCGGGGTCGAGATCTATGGTCGTGGTGTCGGCGTACTGGCGCGTTTTGATGCGCGCCTGCCAGGTATGGACCGCGATCGTACCGATCTGCACCGTGTAAAGCAATGTCGATAAATCGCCGCCGACGAGTCGTTCCGTTCGTGCGCCCGTCGCTGCGGTGATCATCGCCGTACGCACACCCGGCGGCGTGGATTTGCCCGCGTTCTGTTGAAAGAAGAACGGTCCATCGATGCCGTTCGGATACCTCTTCAGGATCAACGGTCGGTCTTTGATGATCGGCAGGAGCATCGGTGACATGAGCGTGTAGTAACGCATTACATCACCCTTCGTGTACCCGGCCTTGGGAAAGAAGGGCTTATCGAGACTCGATACGTGGAGGGCTTTGCCGCGGCCGAGTGCTAGCTCTCCCTCGCCTCCCTCCCGCTCGATCTGCTGCAACTGCTTGATGACGTTGCGCTCGCCGCTCATGTCATCTCCTGAGCCCATTCCTGAACGCTTTCGCGCTCCTTGTGTACGTCTCGCGCCGCCTTATCGTCGCGCACGCCAAGGAAGATCGGCTGTCTCAACCGACCGTCTGAAGTCCACTCCGCGAATTTGACTTCGACGACGACTTTCGGCGTCACCCAGTGCGCCGGCTCGTTCGTTTTCACGCCCTCGAAGAATGGCGACGTTCTTCGCCGGAGCTCCTGGAGTCGTTCGAGCATGTCCTTCAGCGATGCGCGGTTGAAGCCGCCCCCCATGTGCCCGACATAGCGTAGCTTTCCCGCCGCATCGAAGTAGCCCAGCAGGAGCGCGCCGAGGTACGGACGTGACAGCCGCGGCTCGGTGTAGCCGCCGACGACGAATTCCGCACGGTGCTGCAACTTGAGTTTGAGCCAGTCGCGCGATCGTGCGCCCGGCACATAACGCGATTCGAGGTGCTTGGCGATGACTCCTTCCCATCCACGCTTCCGAGCCTTGGCCAGCATGCGCGATCCGTTCGAGGAGGATTCGCTGATACGAATGCGCTTATCGTCGAATCCGTCGAGGAGTGCCTCAAGGCGGGTGCGGCGCTCGTGCAGCGGCAGCCGCGTGACATCCTGTCGGCCGTCACGGAGCAAGTCGAAAAGTACAATCGCGGCCGGGGCCTTCTTCGCGACGTCCGCGATCGCGTCCTTGCGATGGAATCGTCCCTGAAGCGCTTGGAACGGCGCCGGCGTTCCGCGCACGATTGCGACGATTTCGCCATCGACCACGATCGGGCGCTTGGCGTGTCGCGCCAGCGCATGGAATGCTTCGACTATCTCGGGGAACTGATCGCGCTTGTC
>JAICYT010000171.1 GCA_025934075.1 Gemmatimonadaceae bacterium | reverse complement strand
GTCGCAACCGCGGTGCCGATCACTGGGAAGATCTTGTATCGCCCCGTACGACTGATGATCTGCCCCGATCCGATGGACGCCGTCAACATGCCGGCCATCATCGGCAGCATCTGCAATCCGGATGCGGTCGGGCTCACCTTCTTCACGACTTGAAGAAAGACGGGCAGATACGTGACCGATCCAAACAGCGCGAAACCGACGATGAGGCCGATGATCGACGTCAGCGCAAAGGTCCGATTCGCGAATAGTCGAAGCGGAATCACCGGCTCCGCCGCGCGTCGCTCCGCGAGCACGAACGCGATGACCGCGGCGACGCTGATCGCGATCAGCGACAGCGGGATTGGCGACGACCACGCGTACGCGGTTCCGGCGATGTCCGACATCAGCGTCACACCCGTCAGAAAGACGGCGAGCAACAACGCGCCCAGATAGTCGATCGTGTGTGAGATACGCTCGCGCTGCGTCGGCAGCGTTGCGCCGAGCACGAAGAGCGCGAGAATGCCGAACGGAAGATTGATGTAGAAGATCCAGCGCCAGCTCAAGTGCGTCGTGAAGTAGCCGCCGAGCAATGGACCGGCGATGCTCGCGAGCCCGTACACCGCGCCGAAGATGCCCTGATATCGTCCACGATCGATCGGCGAAACGATGTCCCCCACGGCCGCTTGCGTCGTCACCGTCAGCCCCCCGCCTCCCAACCCTTGAACGGCGCGGAAGAGAATGAGCTGCGTCATGTTTCGGCTCAGGCCGCAGAGCACTGAGCCGAGGAGAAAGAGAATCGTGGCCGACTGCAGTACGATCTTGCGACCGTATAGGTCTCCGAGCTTTCCGTAGACTGGCGTGACCACGGTCTGCGCGAGCAGATAGCCGGTCACCACCCACGCGAGGTGCTCGAGTCCGCCGAGATCGCTCACGATGGTCGGCAGCGCGGTCGAGACGATCGTCGAATCCAACGCCGCAAGCAGCATCACCAGCATCAGGCCGCTGAACGCTATCAGCACTTGCCGATGCTCGAGTGCGATCGGGCCGGCGCGATCGAGGTCGATGGTCGTTGCGGGCGCGGGTTGCGGAGGCATCGCTGGACCCAGTGCAGGAAGCTGGCCTAGTGGGAGCGCCTGCTTGTGGGCGCGCAAGCAAGCGCCTCACACCGACAAAATGAAATTCCTCTCATATTTGACACCCACGCCTACTCCTCGTACCCTCCCCGCATGCCGTCAGCCCCCCTCATTCGCCTGTGGTCCGCGCCGACCGAGCCGCGCGGTCATCGGCCGCTGACGTACTCGATCGACGCTGCGCTCGCGATGATCTTCATCGACCTGCTCGCGATCGACGACGCGCCGTTGGTGATTCAAGCGCTTCAACAGATTCGTTTGAATCCACACTTCAAGCGTGGATTGAGCGCGTGTGTCGACTGTCGCTACATCGAGCACGCGCCGAGCCCGAACGATCTTCGCGCCCTCGCTGAGTTGTGGCCGCGCAGCGCGACGAGAGATCTCAGCGGGCGTTGCGCGATCATTGCCCCCTCGGCCTGGTCATTCCGCGGCGCGCAAGCGTTCGTGGCGCTGTCGAAAGTTCGCATCGATCGCGTTCGCGTCTTCAGTGCATGCGCCGATGCGCTCGTCTGGCTGGGCGTCGGCCGAAGTCGCCAGCATCAGGGGCGGCATGTTTCTCCGTGCTCATTGCCACCATCCGCGAACGAAATCACGGACGACGCGGCGCAAGCGGAGCGGGCGGCGTCGCCGGTACTTTGAACGCCAAATAGGTGATGCGCTCGCGGGCCGCGAGACGCATTTGATGCGGCGTGCCTGCCGGAATGACGACGACATCACCTGGGTGCAGTGCCGCGGACGATCCTCCCTGGATCACCGTGCCTCGCCACTCGCCCGGAGTCGTCTCCTTTGCGCCAACGATGAATCCGCCGGTGACGAGCGCCGCTGCCCCACGCTGGACGACGAAGATGTCCGTCCACGCCATGTGCGTCTCGGCACCGCCGATCGTGTCGCGGTGCGTGACGGCCCACGTCAGTCCGGCGCTCCCGCCGAGTTGGATCGTTCGTCCGCGGCCATTTGCCAGTGAGTCACCGAGCGCGCGCAGTTGCGCAGCGGAGAGGATGGGCGCCGGCTGGGCGGGCGTTTGCGCCCGGAGAATCGGCGGCGCCATGAGAACAGCACACGTGAATAAGAAAAGTCGCATGGACTTCAGTTGTGAGCGGAAGACGACGGCGAGAGAATGAATTTGCCAACGAACATCGCCCCGCCTCGAGCCGCGATGCCCGGTTTAATCTCTGATGCCAACCCTCATATCACAGTCAAACTCGGTGATGTACCCCGCTCCAAACGCGAGCGACGGCGTTCTGAACCCGGCCCTCACCACTCCTGCCAGCACTCGTCTCACGGACTCGACCGCCGTCGCGGCCGTCAGCCGGTAACCCTCTGGCGTCACGAGTGTTCCGTCGATTGCGCGGCCGGCGTCATCCGTCACGCGGCCCCAAAGCTGCGCTCGGCCGGATTGGCGAGCCTTTTCATGCGGCCCGGTAATGGTGCGCTCGATTCGTCGCGCGATCATCCGCCGCACGACGGGAAGGCGGACGATCGGTAGCGCGAATCGCACGAGCGGCAGCGCGCGAATTTGTTTGCGCGGCATGGCCGTGTAGACGACGATGTTCGGAATTCCCGTCGAGTGATAGGCCGTCGCGACGTCGCCCCACGGAATCGAAACGGTGTCGCGCTCCTTGTCGCGAAACGGAACCCGACGTTTGCGCCAGCCGAGCCTCACTCGGACGATGCGGCCATCCCGCCGAATAGCGCCGCCCTGCCCCGCACCCTCGAGCATCGTCTTCGCCGTGCCGGGGCTGATCTGCATCCCGCCGCCAGTTCCGGCGAACGCGAGCTCGATCGACGTCGCGCCGGGGAGTGCGCGCGAGAGCGTCGCCGCAAGACAATCCGACGGAACGACATCGAAGCCCACGCCGGGGAGTACGACGACTCCCGCCGAGGCGGCGCGTTCGTGTTGCGCCGCGCAATGCTCGAACACCGCGATCTCACCGGTGATGTCGAGATAATGCACTCCCGACGCGATGCACGCGTCGAGCATCGGTGCGCTCGTCCGCGAGAATGGTCCGGCCGCAAGCAGCACCGCGTCGACACCGCCGAGGGATTGAATGATCCCCGCCCGCGATCCGAGAGAGAACACGCGATGCTCGAATCCGTACCGTTCGGCGATCGGCGCAATCGCCTCCGCGCGACGACCGGCGATGATTGGTCGCATCCCGGTGCGAGCTGCCTGCTCCGCAATGAGCCGACCCGTGTACCCGTTCGCGCCGTAGAGGAGAAAGCGCATTCCGAAAGGTACTTTGACGGGCCGATCTGGGCTTCCGTGCATAGCACCTCGGAGACCGCACCTTCTCGATCGATAGAATGGAACCGGCGCCTGCATGCCCAAGCCCGACCATTGAAGTGCAATTGATGATCGCGAACTCGAGGTACCTAGTTATGGATGGCGGTCTCGGTGGCGGTCGCTCACTCGTCCCTCACGAAGAGGAATTTCATACGAACTTTTTGAGACAACTGGTTGGAGCTTTCGAAGCTGAGGCCTGGATGACCCAGCGCTGGTTGCGGGTTGCCGACATGCATGTATCGTTGCCAAGCATCCGTCGGCGCAGTTCCACCCAAGCACACTTCCGTGGCGATGATGACCATTGTTCTATCCGATGCCGCGCGAAAGCAGTCGATCGCGTCGATTCGTCGTTATTTCGGTGAGGAGTTGGAGCAAGACATTGGCGACCTGAAAGCGGGGCTCTTGCTCGAGTTCATTGTGAAGGAGATCGGGCCGTCGATCTATAACGTCGCGATCGGCGACGCACAGACATATCTGCGCGACCGCGTGGCGGATCTCGAGGCCGCGTGCAGCGCGCCGGAGTTCGCGTACTGGCCCAGCTCGACGGTTCGCCGCGCGAAGTAGCTGCCGACGTCAGGCAAGCGTCACTGATCGCTGCTCGCGGGCTATTCTACGCGAATAGGCACCCTCACCAACAATTGGCCCGGTGCGCCGAATCCGGGCGGCGGATTCAACGTGCGTACTTCGAGACGCAACATGCCTCGGCGCGCGGGCGTGTACTCGAAGTCGTACGTCTCACCCATGCTGACGATCTGACGCGCGAGACGTTCGGCACGCGCAGCCGACGGCAGATCGGCGCCATCTTTTGCGACCGGATGCCAACGCACGACCATCGCGTCGACAACGTTCGCCAACGAACTGTCGGGGCGCGCGGTCAGCCACACCGTGGCGTTCGGGTTGACGCTTGGGAGACCGAGAAAGCGAAGACGCGCTGGCCGCCCAACGTGCAGCACGATCGTGTCCGGGTTCGCCTGGCCGTTGATGTCGAGGGGATCGTCCGCATTCGGCCCGAGCCGCGATCCCTTGAGAAAGAAGACATGCTCATCGGGCGAGGGGACGGCGCCGGGATCGCGCACGATCAAGGCGCCGACCATGCCACCAGACTGCTGGCGCGCTTCATCCACGTGCGCGTGATACATGAACGTGCCCGAACGCGGCGGAGCGAATCTCGCCTCGAAGGAATCACCCGGCGCAATGGCTGGCGATAGTCGCTTGCCGGCGCCAGTGACTCCGGCGACTCCGTCCATGTAGCTGTCCTCCAGCTCGATCCCATGCCAGTGCACGCTCGTCGGCTCGGCGAGATGGTTGACGACCATGATCGAGACCGGAACGCCGCGCGTGAGATTGATTGCGGGACTGAAGCCGGGGCCGGCTTGAATGCGACGTCCGTATTCCTCGAGCACGAAGCGCATCGACGCCGCCGTATCGGGGAAGCCCTTGTCGGTGATCGCGACCAAACGAAGGCGTCGCGTCGCATTCGGCGTGGTACGTGGAGCGCCAGCCGCGCGGACGCCGCCGCGATCAGCGACGTTGATCCCCAGAATGAGTCCCACCATGCCGGCCATGGCATGATCGTCAGGCGCCATGGAGATGGAATCCGGCATCAGGTGAATCGCGAAATGACAATGCAGAATCCAATTCCCTGGACGGTCGGGAGACCACGATATCGACATCGCCGAGAACGGTGACATGCGCTCGGTGACGACCATGCGGCCGGGCGCGCCTTGTCCGTCGAGGTCCACGAGAGGGCCAGACATCGCGTCGACACGATAGTAGAAGCCGTGGAGGTGCATCGGGTGAACGTCGGCCGACGCGTTCATGATTCTCCAATGCAGCGAATCACCCACAGTCGCGGGAATGCGTTCGGTATTCGGCCACGACCGACCATTGATCGTGAAAGCGAGACGTCCAACGTCTCCGGCAATCGGGTCGGACGAATCGGCATGCGCCGCGCGCAGTGAGTCGGCGGTCATCATGATGATGAACACTCGATCGCGCGGCCGAGCGGGAGCGTTGGCAGTATCGATCACGACGCCGCCAGCGAGAAGGCCAGAGTAGAACATTCGCTGGCCGGCGGCGGTCGGCGTGCGGGCAAGGTAGAGATAATTGCCCGGTACCGTTGCGCGAGTCGTCAACGCGCCGACCGCCCCGGGGGCCACGACGACCGAGTCCATCGCGAAGCCGCTCGGCACGCCTCGAACGGCTGCTGGAAAGAAGAACGTGAGCGTTGTTGAAAGCGAGTTTCGAACCGACAGGTGAATTTCCGTCCCCTTCGCGGCACGAATCAGCGGAGCGGGCATGAGCGGCAGCTTTCCGGCTTCCGAGAACGCTTCGATCGTCATCGCGGGCCGCGCCTCGCCGTTCATGTGCCACGCACTCTGCTTCGCCTCGAGAGCGATCGTCAGAACACCGTTTTGGAGCACGCCGGCACGTTCGGTATTCGGATTCGGACGAACCGCGCTCAATTCGCGCGTTGGGCGGGTCGCGCCGGAGGCCAGGATTAGTGAAACCAGCGCAAGCGCGGGCAGAGATCGCATGGACGGTCCTGTGGGGGCGAGCGTGAGTTTCCGGTGTCGGCACGATGCGGACGCGGCGCGACTAATATGCAGCAATTCTGCTCGCGGTGTTATCACCGCGTTACGCCAGCAGCGCCACGCCCGGCGGGTGAGGAACCGCAAACTCGAGCCGTATGCCTCTCAGCCGGAGTTTGCGGTCCAGGCCTCACCGCATTCTTAGAGGGTCTTCAGATACTCGACGAGGTCCGCCTTCTGCCTCGCCGTGAGCGACAGTCCCTGCAACTGCACGTAGTGATCGATCGTCGCTTCGAGCGTGGCTGCGTGACCGTCATGAAAGTACGGTCCCTTGAGCTGTGGCGGATGCCATAGCCCGCGCAGCGGCGTCGTGCGATAGAGTTTCGACGCACTCCGCAGTGCGTACGCCGGATCCTGTCCATCCTCGGCCGGTGTGTGAAGGATTCCTTGGTTCACGTCGGTGTAGACGGACCCAACGTGGCAGCTCGCGCAGTTCGCGACGGAGTTGAAGACCATGCGACCACGCCGCGCCGCGTCAGCGTCGAACGTGCCCGGTATTGGAGCCGGTGTCTCCAAGCTGAATTGATAGGTGCGCAGTGCGGCCAGCTTCGGCGCGACGAGCTCCGGCGGATTGTTTACGTCGACACCGATGCGTTGATCGACGAAGTGTCCGTGTCCGTGCATCTGCGTGATCGCGACGTAATCGTTCCAATACGAGATGGTGTCGTCGCCAGTGTAAATCTCGCGAGCCACGTGGCGCAACCCGAACGCCGGCGGGATTACGACGGGCATGTTCTTGCCGTCGATATTGAACCGCGCATCGTATTTTCCCGGCCCCCACGACTGATAGACCGCTCTCTGCGATGCAGTGAGCGCCGGCGACAGCGCGATGATCGCCCCCACGTTCAGATCTCGGTTCGGCCACCCGTCGAGGCGATGGCCGATACTTGGCGCGAATGAATTGTCGACGGTCGAGTGGCAGAGCGCGCACGTGATGCCAACGCTCGTGAGGGTGTTGTTTGCGTCGACCTGTCCGATCACTCCGACGACGGCGCCAAGCTTGAGGAGAGCGACGGTCGTGGCGGGATCGTTGAGATTGATGCTTCCGTTCTGTATGCCCGCCTTCACGGCGGCGGGCAACGCGTCGACGTCGACCTTGAGTCCGACCGACAGCGCCGTTGCCGGGCTGACCGAGGTGCGAATGACTTCGTGCATTCGTAGCGTATCGGTCCAGAAGGTCTGGTCTCCATAGGTATCGAACCGAAAGATCGTTTGGCCGGCCGCGATGAGCGCCGGATTCATCGGACCGGCGCTGGTGAGCCGCGCAGCATTCGTTGCGGGCGCCGTCGGACGATCGCTCCTGCATCCCGCGATCATCGTCGCGGCAGCCGCAAGGCTGCATATTTTCATGAGCATTTCTATATCCTCCGTCGGACAGGCAGCAATACGGCCGCCAGCGCGATCGCGCCGGCGATGACGACGAACACTCCCGGCCCAGGGCGCGCGAGCAGCAATGGATGATGTGCGAGCTCGCGGACCTTCGCCGAAAGACCAACCAAGATCCAAGCAGCGAAGACCGCGAGCGCGACCCCAACCCCGCCGATGCCCAGCCGCAACCAGTCGCGCGGACGCGCAAGCATGGCGGCCCCACCCAAAACCGAGAGCGCGCCGCCTGCAAGAATGAGGCGTCCGTAGGATCCAGCGAGCCCGGAATAGGCGTGAAGCCCAGCAAACAGCGACATCCAGGGCAGAGCCGAACCGACCACGACGAGACTCCCGCCGATGATCGCCATCAGGGCGTGAGGCCAGTCTCGTCGAGACTGATCCCCACGCCCTACAGCTGCACTCGAGCTCATGTCTTGGGCCGAACGCCGAAGAAGAGATAGGCGTTCGACAGAATGTCACTCGTAATGCCGACGCCCTTCGCTTGCAGTGCTCGCACGGTGGCGAGGCTCTTTCCGGCGACGATCTGATCCCACACGGCCGGCGAGCTCACGCCGATGACGTTGATCTCCCACCAGCCTGCCTGACCGCCATTCGCCTGCGACTCACTCAAATCGGAATCGATGATGTGGCTGTGCGCAGGAAGCGGAACGTTCGCGAAGCCGGGTCCGAATACGCGCGACAGATCGATCGTCGACGGATGGTCGATACAGTTGCCGATCGTTGGACACTGCAGCGTCGATTCGGCCGGCCGGAATCCGGTCGGCGTCATGACGTAGAGCACGGGGATCGGGCCCGGTCGCGGATCCGCCGTTCCATCTGCGCCGACCTCGCAGCCACTCGGCGCGCCGCTTGGTGGTCCGTCGGAGCAGAAGAACTGCTTCGTATAGAAGAACGCGACGGTCTTGCCGTTCTGCCAGCCGTCGGTGAACCCCACATCAGCGCCACCGTGGGCGTCATGGTTTGCCGAAGCCAGCCGTGAAGGTTCGTTCGGTGAACGTTGATCGGCACAACCGGCCAACGCGGCGACGACGGCAAATGAGAGCGAGACTAGTAGCGGGCGCGAGTGCATTGATACCTCCACAGGTCGGTGACGTTGATCCAAGACGACGCGAAGCTGACAGCACATGACGTGCCGATTGTTGATTGGAGAACTAATTTTCGTGTTCCGTCGAAGACCGACGACGGTGCCACCGGTTGTGCCCGTGACGTGCCGGCCTACAGGCGAGCCTGGACTTCCCGCGCCGTCTGGCTACCTTAGCGCACCTTGCCAACAGCG
>JAICYT010000261.1 GCA_025934075.1 Gemmatimonadaceae bacterium | reverse complement strand
TCGCTGGATTGGTGCTGAGTTTCGCGCTCATCTCCTCGAGCGTGAGACGATTCGCCAATACACCGTGCGTGTAGGTGAGCGGCATCAGCGTCTCGAGGCCGGGCATGCCCATCGGGATCTTCGTCCAATCCCCTTCCCACATTGCTTTCTGCTCGCGCGTAAACGTGCATGTGTCGGTCGAGATCACCGACACCTCACCAGTGCGCAATCCCTTCCACAAACGCTCGGAGTCTTGCGGCTTCTTGAGCTGTGGACAACACGCGTACAGGTGGCCATCGGGCCGGTCGAACACCGAATCATCCAGCACCAGGTACTGCACGCACGTCTCGGCGATCACCGGCACGCCGCGCGCCTGCGCGGCGCGAATGATGTCGGCGCCTTCGCCCGTCGACATGTGGACGATGTAGAGCTGGCCATCCGTCGCCTCGCTCCACTGCACCGCGCGCTGAATCGCCTCGGCCTCGATGAAGTTCGGGCGCGTCATGCGATGCAGACGCGCGCCATACTTCTTCATGAGCTCCGCCGTGTGATGGCGCGCGATCAGCTCGTCGAGCACCCGCGACGACTCGGCGTGGACGAGCAGCATCGTCCCATACTCTTTCATTTTCTCGAGCGTACCGAAGAGCGCGCGGTCGTCCGACTGCCACCCTTCGGACTCGTAGATCATGAATTCTTTGAACGTTGTGAAGCCGCGCTCGACCATCCCTTTGATCTGGTCTTTGTGGTCGTTCCAGCGCGTGACGCAGATGTGAAACGTGTAATCGATGAGCGACTTTCCTTCCGCCTTCTTCATCCAGATGTCGGCCGCTTCGCTGAGCGAGCCATTTGCCGGAGGAATCGCAAAGTCGATGACCGTCGTGACGCCGCCGCGCGCGCCAGCTCGCGTGCCACTGCGATAGTCGTCGGCCGAGACAGTGCCGCAGAACGGCAGCTCGAGATGCACGTGGACGTCGAGCACACCGGGAATGACGTGATGTCCCGTGGCGTCGACCACGCGCGCGCTTTCGGTGTCGAGCTCCGCGCCGAGTGCGACGATCTGCTCGCCGCGGATGGCGACGTCGCCGACGAACGTTCCGGCCGGCGTGACGACGCTGCCACCTTTGATCACCGTGTCGTATCTCATCTGATTGGTCCTCGCGTTGGTCCTCTCTTACGCGCTGGCGGCTTTGCTGAATGCCTGGTCGAGCACGTCGAGCGCGAACTCGACGTCGGCCGCGGTGATGCACATCGGCGGCTTGATGCGAAGGATGTTTCCATCGAGCCCGCCCTTTCCAATGAGCAGACCTTGTTCGCGTGCAGATTCGAGAACGTCGAGCGCGGCGGATTTCGCGGGCTCCTTGGTGCCGCGATCGCGTACGAGCTCGACGCCGAGCATGAGACCCATGCCGCGTACGTCGCCGATGAGTGCATGGCCGCGTTGGAGCTGGGCGAGCCCGGCTTTGAGCTCAAGTCCACGTTCACGCGCGTTCTGCTGAATTCCTTCTTCGTCGATGACGTCGAGCACTGCGAGACCGGCTGCCATCGAGACAGGATTGCCACCGAATGTATTGAAGTGGACGCGCTGCGTGAGGCTGCGCGCGATGTCCATGCGCGTCGTGACCGCCGCGAGCGGCGCGCCGTTGCCAATGCCCTTGGCCATGGTGACGAAGTCGGGCGTTACATTGAAATTCTCGAAACCCCAGTAGTGATCGCCGGTGCGGCCAAAACCAGTTTGGACTTCGTCGGCGATGCAAAGGCCGCCGTGCGCTCGCGCAACCGCGTACGCTTCGCGCAGATAGTTGGGCGCGCCGTGCGTCGCGCCGCCGACGCCTTGTAGCGGCTCGCAGATGAACGCGGCGATCTTCCCCGGCGTCGAGTAGCGAATGAGATCGCGAATGTCCTCGACGCTGTTGGTCGCGATCTCTTCGGGCGTACCTGAGAACGGACTTCGATACGGATCGGGGTTGATCGCGTGATGGACGCGAGCGTCGCCGGTGTTTGGGTACTTCCACGTGTTGTGAGAGGTGAGTCCGAGCGATCCCGGGCTTCCGCCATGATACGCGTTGCGGAGCGCGATCACGTCGGTGTGGCCGGTGAACAGCCGAGCCATCATGACCGCCAGGTCGTTGGCTTCGCTGCCACTGTTGGTGAAGTACGTGACGTCGAGGCCGGCGCCCTTCGGCATCTTGGACGCGAGCTTCTTGGCCAGCAGCGGAAAGTTCGGGTGCAGATAGATCGTCGTCGCGTGCTGCAAGGTTTCGGCTTGTGTCTGCACGGCCTTCACGACTTTCGGATGACAATGGCCGACCGAGACGGTGACGATTCCGGCGAAGAAGTCGAGATAGCGTCGGCCAGTCTCGTCGAAAAGGTACTGCATGTACCCCTCGACGATCATCAACGGATCGTGATAGAGCGTGAAGATCGTCGGATTGATGTATTGGCGACGCATCGCCATCACTTCTTCGCGGGTCGGGCCAGAGTACGGCCGCGGCGTGTGGTCGCACGGCGGCATCGCGACATGAGACCCGATTGCAGATGGCTCTGGTGCGGTCGTTGTCATCGCGCTGTGCTCCTCTCAGTGATCCTGAGCGTATCGAATGATCTGTTGGCGCTTTGGCTGGTCATGATGACAACGAGCTCTCGGGCACCGCATAGCCCTCGACGGGTTCATACCCGCCTTGATATTGATCGCCCGCCGGCCGCCGAATTTGCGATTGTGCAACCACGCGATCGCGACGAAGCCCGCGGAAATCTTCGATCGAATTCCAGCCGTCAGCCGCGTGTTTGTCGAGGAACGTGTCGAGGCCCGACAGCAGCCGCTTGATGACGTTCGGTCCAATCGCTTGGTCGAGCATCGCCGCCGTGCACACTTGCACCGTTCCGCAGCCCAGCAAGAAGTACGACAATGCTTGATTGAAATCCGAGACGCCGCCGATCCCCGAAAATGACTTCTCGGGGAACGCTTGACACATGCGGGCCATGTTCGCGAGCGACATCGGGAGAATTGCGGGTCCGCCCAGACCGCCGCTCGACACGAGGCCGTCGACGTTGATCTCGAACTCGAGCGTCTCCGGATCGATGATTGGCAGCGAGGGGAACGTGTTCGACGACACGATTGCATCGGCGCCGCCGCGGAAGCACGCGGCCGCTTCGACGACGATGTCTTGCGTCGCGGGCGTGAGCTTGGTCCACACCGGGACCTTGGCGACTTCCTTCACCGCTTCGGTGACGACCGAACAGAGGCCTTCATCCTTGCCGATGTTCGATCCCATGTCCTTCCGGTCCATGTGCGGACACGAGAAGTTGCACTCGACGCCATCGGCGCCGGCGTCTTGCACGGCCTGCGTCAGCGTCTGCCATGCGCGGAGCTCTTTGTCACTTCCAGATCCAGCCATGATCGACGCAATCACGACGCGCGTCGGAAACGCCTCCTTCATGCGGCGGATGCGCGGCACCCACCAGTCGAGCCCCTTGTCGGAGATGAGCTCCCAGTTCCATGAGCCATGCAACGCCGCGCCGGTGCGTTTCTTCATCGACACGGCGTTGTCGTCAGGCGTGGTGCGAAAAAATTTCGTCCGCGCACCGATGACGTTGACGACAGGATGCAAGCCGATCGTCTTCACGACGACGCCGCCCCAGCCCGCCTCGAACGCGCGCAGAATGTTGTTCTCCGATTCCGTCGGCGGCGCGGACGAGAGGAGAAACGGATTGTCGAACTTGATGCCGGTGAACGTAACGGTTCGATTGGGCATGGTTGCTCCGTTGTTATGACATCCAGTTCGTTCCCGCCTCACGATTCCACTTCGTCGTCATCTTCTTCGATTGCGTCCAGAACTCGATCGATCCGCGGCCGGTGATGTCGCCCACACCAAACCGCGATTCGTTCCAGCCGCCGAACGAGAACGGCTCGCGTGGCACCGGCACACCAACGTTCACGCCGACCATACCGGCACTCGCGTTCTCCATCACTCGACGCGCGACGCCGCCGCTCTCCGTGAAGACCGAGGCCGCGTTCCCGTATGGCGACGCGTTCTCGACCTTGAGAGCTTCATCAACGTCGCCCGCGCGCACGATCACCAACACCGGACCGAACACCTCTT
>JAICYT010000243.1 GCA_025934075.1 Gemmatimonadaceae bacterium | reverse complement strand
GAGCGCGCCGTCGTGTTGACTGTCGGTATTCCCGCCGTCGCGGTGGCGGGCCGCACGACAATCGCGTACGTGCGATTTTTCGCCGACGGCGAGCGCGCGGTGCGCGTTCCCGTCGAGCTCTCCGTCCCGGCCATTCCACACGTCCGTATTACGCCAGCACAAAACCTTCGTGGCGCGCGTCCGGGAGAACAATTCGAGCTGTGGTTCGAGATTGCGAATCTCGGAAATCTCGGCGAAACCATCGATCTTCGCGTCGATGCGCCGCCGACATGGAACGTGCGATTCACCGCACCGTCGCGAGTCGTCATCCAGGCGGGGGAGACGGTCAATCGCTCCGTCAGACTGGTTGTCCCGTTGGCATCTGACATCGGCGATTTTCCTGTCACGTTCATCGCCGTTGCCGGGCTCACCGAGCGAACGCGCGCGAATACGATCGTCGAGGTGACGGACGCTGCGCGGGCACTCGAGCGCAGCGGCCCGGTCGTCATCGTCGGTGCTGCCTCGGCACTGAGCCAGGGAGGCTCGACGCGGCCCGTTGAAACGATCTCGATCGATGGACCAGTCAGCGACGGAGTTACCGTGAGTGGACGAGTCGCCACACCGATGCCGTCCGATCCTGTCGTCAATCGTGCGTTGTCGACGATGGGCTATTCGTCACAATCGAATTTCATGTCGATTGCCGCGCAGCACTGGGGAGCGACCGTCGGCACGACAGGTCTCAATCTCGGCGAGCTCGCCGGACAGAGCGTGTTTGGTCGCGGCGGGTCGCTCATGCTTCGTACCGATGCCCTGCGTGTCAGAGTGATGGGCGCCACTCCGTTGCTGACGGACGGTCCGACGTGGAACGCGCCATCGCTCTTCGCCGCGGAGACTGACGTTCACACCGGGCCGGCGATCATCACCGGCTTCTTTGCCCACTTGAGAGATTCCACATACACCGTTCGTTCGCTCGACGTTGCGGGCATCGGCGGGGAAGTGAGTCCGTGGACGCACAGTCTCGTTTCGGCGCAGGTAGCGGACCGTGAGTATCGCGATGGCAGCGGCCTGGGCGCCGCCGGTGAGCTGCGCGGTCCGGTTGGCGGCGGTGACATCGATCTCCGAGTCGTTCATGCGCCGGGCGGCACCGCAGCGTTCGCGTCGACGCGCGATGCATTGTCTGGATCGATGGGCCGAACGTTCGGACACCTTCGCGCCGATGCGAGCTATTGGGGTACGCAGGATCATAGCCCTGGCGCCGCGGAGATCGCCGCGAACGGCTGGTCCATCTCGCCGAGCTACGCGCTCTTCGCGCCGTTCACGGTAGGCGTGGATGTTCGTCGCTCCGGATTCACCTCGAGCGATGACCGTGGCACGTTCGGCTCGGACCAGCACGAGTATGGCGGACGTATGCGCTTCGTGGCTGCCGGCTTCGATCTGAGCGCCGACACTCGGTGGAGCTCGTTGGCCAGCGAGGCGACGCCGCCGGGCGGCGTGCGCTTTACCGACGATACCAAACGCGTGACGAGCCGCGCGCGATTGGACCACATCGGGACGTATGGCGACATCGGGATCGGTGCCTCGATCGAGAGTGCGACGATCGGAGCGAGCGCGATTCCGTCGCCGACGTCGGTCGATGCGCACGTCGAGCGGCTGCAGATCTTTCCGCGGATTCCTGGGCTCACGGTGAGCGCTGCCATGCAGCGCATGCAATACGGCACCGCTGTACTCATGACGTCGCGTGGCGAGCTGAGTCTCGACGTTCACCGCTCGATTCGCATCGTCCTCGGCGGAGAGAAAGGAGTCGTGCGCGACGCGAATGGTGTCGTTCGAAGTGTTGTGACGCTTCGGATCGAACGTACCGCGCTGCTCCCCGCGTTCGATCGCCACGTGATCACCGGGGTTGTATTTCAGGATCGCAATGCAAACGGATTGCGTGACGCGGGCGAGCCGGGCATCGGTGGGATCGTCGTGCATCGCGGTGCAGAATCCGCTGTCAGCGATGCGAAGGGAGTCTTTCGCATCTCACGCGATGCGTCCGGACGCACGGAGATCGATTCACGCTCGCTGCCCGACGGGTGGCTTCAAAGCCCACGTCTCCTTGATGGCGTCGCGAATAATCTCGAGCTTGGCGTAGTGCCAACGACGTCGCTCGACGTTCGGGTCCTGCTCGCGCCGCTCGCCGACGGGACCACACCGCCCGTGCGCTTAGGCGCGGTGACATTCGCGCTCCACGACTCGAGTGGGCGCGAGTGGATTGCGCAGGCTGACCCGCTCGCGCGCGCGACATTCGACGCGCTTCCCGCTGGCAGCTACACGGTTCAAGTGGACTTGGGCAATTCGAGCGAGCCGCTACTCGTCGATTCGATCCCTGTGATCGTCATTGGAACTACGCCAGGCCGGCAGCACGTGACTGTGCTCGCCCGCACGCGGCCGGTGCGCATCTTCCGTCCGCGACCGCCGGAAGACAAGCCGCCGTCATGAGGCCGACCATTAGAGCCCTGCGCGTCGCGCGGATGATCGGCGTCACGGTGTCGGCGATGGCTGTCGTCGCTTGCGGTGCGCCGACCGATACGACGCTCGCGCAGCTCAGCGTACGCGGCACCTGGAGCTACGTCAGCAACGAGACTGGACGCGCGACGGCGAGCGTTGGTACACTATCCTTGGAGCAGGATAGTACGGTACGCTTTAGCGGAACGCTCGACGCGAACGAGACCGATGATCGCGGGCTGATTCATCGCCTGCTCGCGGTAGTGAGCGGGCGGACGATCGACGCGTCACTCGTCGATTTCGACGTCGTGCTGGATCCGAGCGTGACGCGCCGGCATACGGGGAATGCTCACGGCGATTCGCTGACCGGCAATTGGGTGGAAGTGTCGAGCACTGGCATCGACGCGTCGGGTACATTCCGCGCACACCGGGTACGGGCACAATGATGCGTTCAACGCGCGTGGCGATTGGCGCTCTCATCGCCGTGATGCCCGCCGGACTTCGCGCGCAGTCATGCAGCGTTACCGGCACATCCGGGAAGTGTTCGCCAGACATTTCGCTGAGCATTCCTGCGACGATCACGAACCCCGCGCTGTTGTCGTTCATGGTATCGCCCTCGACGACGCTCACCGCGACTGCGACCGTGACGGACATGGACGACGTCGACGGAATGGCGACCGGCTCGATCGCCACGATCACGGTGCAGGGCAATCGGCCTTGGAGCATGTCCGTCAAAGGCAACACCGCGCTGTGGAACGCGACCGGAGGGGCATGGGCGAGCAAGCCGGTGAGCGATCTCCACTGGAGTCTGACTCCCACTGGCGCATCGACAGCGGTGTCGACGACGGCCACCACGCTCATGACGGGGAATCCAAGCTCGGGAACGCCGATCAATGTGTACTTCCGGCCGGTCGTTCACTGGCTGACAGACAAACCTGGCACGTATACGATGGGCGTCACGTTTACGATCACGGCTCCGTAAACACAGCGCTCGTGGAACCGCAATACGCCGGTTTGCGTTCCTCTAGGGCGCGCGGGCCCGGCGTTATCTTTTGGAAGCGGGCGCTGCGCGAGAGTGGCGAAACTGGCAGACGCACCAGACTTAGGATCTGGCGCCGAAAGGCTTGGGGGTTCGAGTCCCCCCTCTCGCACTGTGATTTCCAGCGGTTCCTCTTTCGTCGTCCGGGGGTTTTCGCATGCGTCGACTTGCATTCCTGCTCCTGGCCGTCAGCGCAGTAGGTTGCCAGACCGCCTCGGATGAGTTTGTGCTTGGCCCGACGGATGCCAACGTCTCCGGAACCTTTGCGCTGAGCACGATCAACGGCGGCACCCTTCCCGTGGTCGCGCGCCTGACGACAGATGAGCGCTGGGATCTCGCTGCGGACACGCTCCGTATTTCCAGCGACAGTACCTGGACCGAGACCAGCTTTTACAACGTCATCGCGTTGGCCGATGGAAGCATCACCCAGGCGCAGTCGATTGCATCGGGCGTCTACGGAATCGCCGACAATCAGATCGATTTCACGATGAATGTGGGTGGCACTGCCTCGTTCATCGGAGCCGTACAGGGCGGCACACTCACGCTCGTATTCAACGATACGCACTTCGTCTATCAGCGCTGATAGTGAAAGCGATGGTCAGTAGCGATCAGCATGATCCGGTGAACAGGGGAGATCCTCGGCTTTGCGCAGGATGACAAATGCTGGAAATCGGTCGGGTAACAGAAACGGGAGGCGCCTCACGGCGCCTCCCATTTGCATTCCTCGATTGATCGCCCGGTGTTCTCGGCGACGTTTACTTGTCGATGGGAATGCTGACCGCGCGCGTCTGACAAACGCCGGTGTTCGGGTTCGGATTGCAAACCTTGAGCTCGAGCACCTCGCCGCCCTTGAGCGACGCGACCGCTGACTGCAGATCGTCGAGCGTGTGAATGTCGCGCTTCGCCGGATAGAGCTCGCTCAGAATCACGTCGTTCTGAAAGAGGTTGCGATACGATGGACCGCTCGCCGACACGCTCGTCACGACAACGGCGTTCTTCAAGCTGCCGGTGAGTTTCGCTTGCTGCGCGAATTCGGCCGAAACCGGCGAGACGGAAATCCCAAGCTTTTCGTTCTGGCTCGCGGGCTTGGTCGTTCCACGCGACGGCGCCGCGCCTTCGTCGGTCGTCGCAACGGTGGTGGGATCCGCGGCCGGCTCGGCGAGCTTGACGTGGAGCGTTTTCTTCTGACCAAAGCGCATCACGTCGAGGTCGACCGTCTCTCCAGGCTTGTAGCCACGAATGATCCGCTGGAGCGTGTTGACCTGATCCACGGGATGACCACCAGCCGCGACGATGATGTCGCCAACCTCTGCACCAGCGCGCTTGGCCGGACTGTCGTCTTCCGGCTCGAATGACTGTATCTTCGCGCCGCCAATCGTCGACAAGCCCGCCGCCTTCGCGTCGTTCGCGTCGACTTCACCGATCGAGACGCCAAGCACGGCGCGACGAACCTTGCCGTACTTGATCAAGTCGTTCATGACTTGCTTCGCCAATGTGATCGGAATCGCGAAGCCGTAGCCAGCGTAGTAACCGGTGCCGCTGGCGATCGCGCTGTTGATGCCGATGACATCGCCACGAATGTTGAGCAGCGGGCCGCCCGAGTTGCCCGGGTTGATCGCGGCGTCAGTCTGGATGTAGTCGGTGATCGCGTAGCGATTGTTGAGCAGCGCCGACT
>JAICYT010000053.1 GCA_025934075.1 Gemmatimonadaceae bacterium | reverse complement strand
GCCACGAGGCGGCGGTCATTGAAGCGCGCCGAAGATTTGGCAACTACGGCGGCACCAAGGAACATACACGCGACGCCGACGTCGTTTCGTGGCTCGACGCACTCGCCGACGATCTGCGCTTCGCCCTACGTGCGCTGCGCCACAGCCCGGGTTTCGCGCTCGTCGCCATTCTGTCGTTGGCGCTCGGCATTGGTGCAAACACCGCGATTTTCACATTGATCGATGCAGTGATGCTTCGGTCACTCCCCGTCTCGCATCCTGAAGAGCTGGTACAAGTGACCATGGGCGAACGAGGGCCGGTGTTCACGAATCCCATATGGGAGCAGCTTCGCGACCATCAGACCGTCTTCGCCGGAATTTTTGCGTACTCCGGTTTCAATCGGTTCAATCTTGCCCCAAGCGGCGAGGTTCGAGCGGTCGCCGGCAGTCTCGTGAGTGGAAACTATTTCGCCGTGCTCGGTGTTCAGCCGGCGCTGGGGCGGCTGTTGTCCAACAGTGATGACGTGCGTGGCTGTCCTCCGCTCGCTGTGCTCAGCGATGCGTTCTGGCGCTCCGAGTTCGGTGCCGATCCCGCCGCCGTCGGAAAGACGATCACGCTCAATTCTCACGCGTTCCGCATCGTCGGTGTGGCGCAGACCGGATTCACCGGTCTCGAGGTTGGCCAAGCCACCAGCATCTTCGCCCCGATTTGTGCCGACGCGGTCCTCTCGGGTCCGAACAATGCGCTCGATCGCCGCAGCTCGTGGTGGCTGACGGTCGTCGGGCGGACTGCTCCCGACGCATCGCTCGAGCGCATCCGCGCCGGCCTCGCTCCATTGGCCCCAGGGATCTTCGAAGCGACCACGCCGCTCAGCGCCGGTGCCGAGCAGCAACAGCGGTATCGCAAAACGACGTTCGACGTCAAGCCGGCGCCGAACGGCCTCTCGCTCATACGCCGGCAGTATCGGCCCGCGTTGCTCACGCTCATGGTCATCGTTGCGCTCGTGCTGCTCATCGCCTGCGCAAATGTGGCCAACCTGCTGCTCGCGCGCGCGGCTGTGCGACGTCGCGAGATTGCAATTCGCGTGGCGCTGGGCGCATCGCGCGGGCGCATCGTGCGTCAACTTCTCACCGAGAGCGTTCTGCTTTCCGTCGTCGCGGCGCTCTTGGGCCTCGTCCTCGCGCAATGGGGAAGCCGTCTGCTCGTGAGCTTCTTGTCGCCGTCGAGCGATCCGATTTTTCTGAATCTTGCGTTCGATAGGCGAGTGCTCGGCTTCAGCATCGCGGTCGCGATGTTGACAGGCATCGGCTTCGGGCTTGCACCCGCGTGGCGTTCGGCACGCGTTCAACCAAACGCAGCGCTCAAAGCGAATGCGCGCGGCGTCGTCGAAGGTCAGCGAGGCTTGTCGCTCGGCAAAGCGCTCGTCGTGGTGCAAGTCGCGGTCTCTCTCACGCTGATCATCGGCGCCGGATTGCTGCTGGGGAGCTTCAAGAAGTTGGCGACGCTCGACCCAGGTTTCCGACCAAGCGACGTGCTCCTCGTCTCCATGTCCCATCCGCCGCGGCCGGGCAGCAACGTGGACATGCGCAGCATCTCCGAGGAGGTGCTGCGACGCGTGCGTGCGTTGCCCCAGGTCGCCGCAGCCAGCGTCTCGCAAATCACGCCGCTCAGCAACACCTCATGGAATGAAGACATGGTCGTCGACGGGTTCAGCGCGAAATCCGAGATGGATGGCGTCGCGTACTTCAATGCGGTGAGCGACGACTATTTCCGAACACTCGGCACACCGCTGCTTGCCGGACGTGACTTCAATCAGGGCGACCGACTCGGCGGGGCGAAAGTTGCGATCGTGAACGAGACGATGGCGCGCCACTTTTACAAGACGACAGATCCTGTCGGCCGAACGTTTCGAGTTCGCGTTGGAGACCGCCTGGAGGGCCCGTTTCAGATCGTCGGCCTCGTGAAGGACGCCAAGTATCAAACGCTGCGCGAAGAGACGCTTGCCACGGCATTCATCCCGGTCGCGCAGGACACGACGATCGGCGGCGGCCTGAACCTCGACTTGAATCTCGAGCTGCGAGCGACAGGCGGTGGCGCAATAGCGCTCCCTTCGCTGAAAAAGATGCTGCTCGAAGTCGACCCATCGCTCTCGGTGAAATTCACGCGATTTGCCACGCAAGTCGAGGACTCGCTTCGGCGTGAGCGGCTGCTCGCGACGCTGTCTGGATTTTTTGGCGCGCTGGCGCTGTTGCTCGCCACAATGGGCTTGTACGGCGTGCTGTCGTACAACGTGGCGCGGCGGCGGAACGAAATCGGCATTCGGGTGGCGCTCGGCGCGGGACGCCGCCAAGTAACGACCATGGTGCTTGCCGAGGTGAGCGTGATGGTCTGCATGGGGCTCGTAATCGGGCTAGGGCTCGCGCTCGGCATGACCCGGTTCATTGCCAGTTTCCTGTTCGGCTTGGCTCCGACCGACGCGGCTACGATTGGTGGATCGATGGCGCTGTTGGCGGGCGTAGCGTTGTTCGCCGCGTACTTGCCGGCGCGCCGGGCCTCGCGGGTTGATCCGATGGAGGCACTCAGAGAAGACTGAGCGATGGCGCGGCCATGGGAGGCAGGCGAGATTTCATCCTGTGACCACATTCCCGCCTCCGGATTTCACGGATCCACGTTTCGCTGCGTTTCCCGACGCGCGCTTTGCTCCAGCGCCGTCGGACGGCGTTCTTCCTGACAACTTTTTTTCGACGACGAACCTTCCAACGTTCGTGCGAGTGAACGGCACATGGGCGGCGCCGCGCGAGCCGCGCATGGACGCAGGCATCCTGCTCGATCGCGACGGCGTCCTTTGGGTGCGCGAAGGGCGCCTGCTCAAGCAGGGCGACATGGTCGCCATCGGCGACAAGGAAGACGGCAGCCAAGGCATCTACGTGCAGACGCATCTCGTGCCGCACGGCGCCGATCCCAATGCGTTCACGTTCATGTCGAGTGAAGTGTCGCGCGAGAAACCGATCGACTACGCGCACATGGCGCGCGTGTTGATCGAAGAAAAGGAGCGCGGCGGTTACCCCGTGTGGGTGACGGGTCCCGCGCTCGTGCACTCGCGCGCGCGCGCCGACATGAGCTGGTTCATCGCCAATGGATACGTCGGCGCACTGCTCGCCGGGAACGCGGTCGCGGTTCACGACATCGAGGCGTCGATCTATGGCACGACGCTCGGCATGTCGAACACCGGCGAGATCACGCAGGGTGGTCACGGGCTTCACATGCGCGCGATCAATCGCGTGCGTGCCGCGGGCTCGATCGCGAATGCGGTGAAGGCCGGAATCATTACCGATGGCATCATGTATTCGTGCGTGATGCACAACGTGCCGTTCGTGCTCACCGGCTCCATTCGCGACGACGGCCCCCTGCCCGACGTGATCACGGACATGCTGCTCGCGCAGGACGCCATGCGCGCGCATGCGATCAAGGCGACGATGGCGATCTTGATCGCGACGGCACTCCACGCGATCGCGACAGGCAACATGCTGCCGGCGTTCGTGCAGCAGTCAGACGGCAACATGCGCGAGCTTGCGACGATCTGCGTCGACTCGTCCGAGTTCGTTGTCAGCAAATTGAAGGATCGCGGGACGCAGCAGGCGTTCGGCGTCGTGACCAACGCACAGGATTTCATGCACATCTTGCGATTGTACGTCGAACGCGAGCTCGATGCGCGGTCGGTCACCGGCCGCGGTGATGCTCAACCCGCCGTGCGATGATGCTATTGACGGAAACGCGCGAGCGATTCCTGCTCGCGATCGCGGCGCAGGTACCGGTCGATCGGATTGCCGAAATTCATTTCTTTCAGCCGATCAAGCAAGGCGGCGTCGAGAGTGGCGTCGCCGTCGTCGCGGCGTGGCCGACGTCGAAAAGCGAAGCGACAGCCAGTGCGGATCCGCTGGACGATGCTGCGACCGCCGAGGAGAGCGCCATCGAGGTGCCCGTGGATGAGGATGTGCCGGCCGAGCGCGAAGCTCGACCCGTCGTCTACACTGCGCGTTATCGTCTGACGCTCAAAGGTCCGGATCGCGGCAAGTGGGATGCGAGCGTCGTCGCCGAAGCCGATGCGCCGCTCATCACTGTCGACGCGGTCGTGCGCGGTGTGCAACGCCGTTCCGGCGACGCGGACGGTGCAACGCGCATGGAAGGCGACGACGTGCGTGCGATTTTGGCGGCGAAAACGGCCTGATACCGGCGATCGGACATCTCTTACGGGGATCGTCCGCGCTGCTTTTCAATCGACTCGGCGCGATCGAGGAACCGTCTCGCGTCCGGGAGATCGGGTTTGATTTCCAGCGCTCGATGAAACGCGTCGATTGCGTCGTGCATCCTTCCTTGCTTCGCGAGCGCAACGCCAAGGTTCAGATTCGCGTCCGCGTTGCGTGGCTGAATGCGTAGCGCGGCTCGATAGTGCGGCACGGCATCATCGAGTCGATTGAGACGCACGAGCGCGTTGCCCCAGTTGGTTTGGGCATCGGCGTTGGTCGAGTCGGTTGACACGGCTTTCGCGTAATGATCGAGTGCGGCATCGAGTTGTCCCACCGCCGCGAGGGCGACCGCGAGGTTGGACTCGGCGTCGCTGAACCCGGGGTGAATCGCCAGCGCTTTCTCGTAGTCGGCGATCGCCTCAGGCCAGCGCCCGAGCTGCGCGAGCGCGATGCCGGCGTTGTTGTAGCCGTCAGGGTAAAGCGTATCGATGTGCGAGGCGCGCTCGAAGTGCGGCACCGAGGCAGCGAGCTGTCCGTCGGCGTAGAGTGCGCGACCGAGCGCCGCATGCGCTGTCGACGACGAATCCGTCATCGCGACGGTGTATGTCCAAAATTTTCGAGAGTCATGCCAGACGCCCGTCTGATTCCAGCTCAGGGTCGCGAGTGCTGTGATGATCAGACCCGCGACGGCGGATCGCACTAGAAATGACGACTGCTCCCACGCCAGGAGTATGCCGCCCAGAACGATTGATAGCCCCGTCGAAGCGTGGTACGTGTACCGGTCGGCGGCGAGCACGTTGCCGTTTTGCACCGCGCCAAGCATGGGAAGCATGATGACGAAGAACGCGACCATTCCAGTCGCAACGCCTGGCCAACGACGACGCGCTTTCCACGCAACGGCAATGTAGAGCGCGGTGACGACATAGGCAGCAATGAAGCGTGGCGCTGCTGGGTCGATGTGCTCGGGCAACGGATAAAGTGGCGAGAGATGCACCGGCGCGATCGTCTTCCAGAGATAGAACGCGAATCCATAGGCGGAGACGGCGACCTTTCCTGGAAGGTTGAGCTGATAGTTGGCATGCAGCGCGGTCACGGATACGACGGCCGCGGTGACCGCGAGCGCGACGAATGGTGTGAGCTCGAGCGCGACGCGACGAAACTCACGCCTGCCCGGACCAACGCGACGGAGCGGATAGACATCGAGCAGCAGAAGCGCGACAGGGAGACTCATCGCCGTAGCCTTCGACAGCAGCGCACACGCGCACGTGACGACGGACGCCCAGTACCAACGTCGACGTGTACTGGCCTCGTCGAGCGAGCGCAGATACAACATCACCGTGAGTAGGTACAAGAAACACGAAAGCACGTCTCGCCGCTCCGTAATCCACGCGACCGACTCGACGCGCAGCGGATGCGTCGCGAACACGAGCGCCGCGAACGCGGCCGCAAGTGTCGTCGCGCGAGGCTGACGCCGCGATTGCTCCGGCAAGGCGAGCGTCAGCAACCGCCGGGCGAGGAAATACAGAAGTGCCGCGCTTGCGGCGTGAATCAGGACGTTCGTCGCGTGATATCCCCGAGCGTCCATTCCCCACAGTGAATAGTCGAGCCCCAACGTCATCCACGTGAGCGGGGTGTAGTGGCCCATGAGAAACGTCGTCCACATCCAGTGGAGCTGTTGGGCCCCGAGCCCGCGATAGGCGTCGTTCGTCAGGAAATTGATGTCGTCGTCCCACGTCACGAATCCGGCAGACAGCGCGGGCGCAAACGTGACGATCGCCAGCGCGGCGATGCCCAGCGGAATCATCAGCCGTTCGAGTAGCGACTCTGGCGCTGGAGGGGACGTGATATGCACACTCGAATGTACAGCTTATTATAGGCGGACGCGATCACGGGCTCCGCAAGAACACCGATATCCCGCCCGCTTTGGCGTAGCTGCCACTGAGTGTGTCGCCACGCAGCTCGCCAGTGAAGACGTCGACCGTGTCGCCCGACAACTGGTTGGCGAGCAGCGCCAGCGTGATCGTCGTTCCGAACTGCTGACCGAGAATTCCATCGCCGCGAGGATTCGCCCCAGCGGTGATGTATCGACCGCTGAGCGCCGACGGGAGATCTTCCCGTGTTGCGCCCGACTCGACGTACAACGTGAGCTGGCTCGCGACAGGACCGGCACCACCGGTGGCCGATGCAAGGCGGAAGCGACCTTCGATCGGCTCCGTCTGATTGGCAGTGACGGTTAACGTTCCACTGTTCAAGGTGACGAGCGCACCGAACAGGCCGAGTCCTCCGTTCACGCGGCTGATGATGCCGGCGCCGGTGAAGGGATCGTTGTTCGTGCGATAGTAATCGTAGAAGTTGGAATCGACCGCGGCGACGAGCATGTCCTGGCGAAAACCCGGAATGAGCACGCGCTGCAGATCCCCGGCGAAGAGGTTGCGTACGTCGCCGGTCATGCGAAACCGCGTGCTGTCGGTGAACAGAAAGAACGGACCGAAGGGGCTCTCGACGCGGACGGCATACGTGCGCGCCTGCGGCACGCGAGTCCATTGAGCGAACAGCGTATCCCGGTCGCGATTGAACGTCCGCGTGAAGCCGCCCGACGACGTGACCTCGGGCGCCGGAATGCGCGCGAAGGACGTCACGTCCTCCCCTTCGAGAGTGTGAACGTGCAACTGGTATCGCGCACCGAATCGCAAGGAGCCACTGCCGAGGGGAACTCGATATACGCCGCCGCCGCGACCGCTCGTGTCCAACGTTTTGTCTTCGACGGCGCGCGTCGCTTTTCCCGTCGAGTCGATGATCTCGACGAGCGCACCGCTCACCGGGACGCCGCCGCCCGTGACGATCGGATCCGTCGCATCGAACGACGTGTCGGGGATCGTGATGGAGCCCGACAACGTGCGCTCGACGAGCACCACTTGGTTCGCTGCCTGGGGGTTGAGCACAGCATGAACGACGATCGCCGGCGACGTTTTGGGGACGTTCACTTCGCCGATCTTGCACGCGGTGGCAATCGCCGCCGCGAGCAGCAGCAACGACATGGCGCGAGATTGCCGACGAGGCTTCCGGCTAGAAGCGAATCGTGACACCGGCCGACGGAAGCAATGGGAATTGTGAGATGGCCTGACGGGTCGGCGGGCTCTTCGAGTAGTCGAAGACATACACGAAGACATTCTTCGCGTTGTACGCGTTCACGAGACTGAGATAGGGCGAGATCGTCGTGCCTCGGACGCGATAGTTCCGTGTGACGTCGACGTCGAGACGCTGCGTGGCCGGCAGTCGCGCCGCGTTGCGCGGTCCGCCGACGAACTCGAGCTGCGTTCCTCCGCCCCGCGTGCCGAACGCGTTGAGCCCTGGATCGTACACTCGCCGCACGATCTCGCCGACGATGTCCGTGTAAGGCGTCCCCGTCGCATAGCCAAGGCGCAGGCCGAGCAGATACTTCTTGAGCCGCCAGCTTCCAACGATGTTGACATCATGCCGGCGATCGTGACCGGGGAAATAGTGCAGGCCGTCTCGCTTTCGAGTTGCCACCGCATACGTGTACGAGATCCAACCGCTGAACGGCCCGCTCTCGAATTGACGCAGTAGCACATCGGCGCCGTAGGAGTCGCCGTCGACGGGAAAGAACTCGTCGCCGCGCACGCTTGGATCATCCTGCGGATTGGCCTCGAGCAATCGCCCGTAGCGCTTGTAAAATCCCTCGATGCGAACGTACCGAGTTGGATTCAGCCATCGCTCCGTACCGAGTATGTAGTGCCACGCGCTCGATACCGGCGTCGTCGCGTCGCTCGCCACCCAGAAGTCGAACAAGCGAACTGGAATGTCCTCGCGATCGAGCGAATGCGTCCACTGCGAGAAGCGACCCATGGCGGCCGTCAGAGCGAAATCGCGATTGACGAAATACTTGGCCGACAGCCGCGGCGATACGGCCGACCACGCGCGCCCGGTCATCCCCTCGGCGCGGACTCCGGTTTCGACAAGCCACGATGGCGAGGCGCGCCACAGATCGTCGAAAAAAAGCGCGCCCGACGTCGGCGCTTGGCGGAGATTGTACAGTTGCACGTCCGTCTGTGTCGACGACACGTTGTAGCGAAACTGGTACGACGTGACATCGTAGCCAAACGACCGGTCCTGTCCCGGCGTGCGCGCCGTGAGCATGCCCGACAGCCGCCGGTCCGCAACGGTGTTGTGCAACGACAGCGAACCGGCGCCGAGATCCAACCCAGTCGAAAACGTCGAGAGCGACGCTCGCTGCTCGAGCGTCGTGCTGTCACCGAGGATCCAGCGAGTGATCGCGGTACGCTTGCGCGGCGCGAGCGTCTTGGACAACGTCGCCCCGACAACGCTGTTGCCCCAGCCGAACGCGAACGTTCCGCCACTCGGGTTCGCGTTCGTTGAATCACCAAAGTTCGCGATGTTCGCGTCGAGCGCATCCCGGCCATTGTACGCGGTGATCGCGAGTGTCGTGGTCGGCGTGAACGCGTATGCGAGATGCGCTTGCTCGTCGCGAAAGTGATAGGGAAGCTCCTGTGTGCTGATCAAGCTCACGAACTTGTCGGCGTACGTTCGTCGTCCGGCAAGCATCCAACTTCCTTTTCCGTCCGCGAAGGCCCCGCCGAGCTCACCTGTCGATGCGAGCACGGATACCTCCGCGGTGCCGTGCACACCACTTCGCACCTCTTCTGCCGAGTGTACGTCGAGCACGCTCGACAACCGACCGCCGTACCGAGCGGGGAAGCCGCCCGTCATCAGCGTCACGTCACGCACCGTCGGATCGATGAACGTGCTGAACAACCCGCCCAAGTGAAAGGGATTGTAAATCGGGTAACCGTCGATGAGGATGAGATTTTGATCGGACTCACCGCCGCGCACATTCAGCCCGGTCGAGAAATCATTGCGCGCTTCGACGCCGGGAAGCAGTTGCACGACGCGAATGATGTCGGGCTCACCGAACTTCGGCACACCTTCAGCCGCACGCGCCGTGATCTGCACCGTCCCGACGCTCGGCCGAGATTCATAGACGTCGCGCTCGACGGGCCGCGCTCGAGTCTGCACCGCGCCGAGCACGGTGACTTCGGGCTCGAGACGCAGCTCGACGCGCGTCGTGTCTCCGGCGCGAACGCTCACCGTGCGCTCGAGCGTCTTGTAGCCGAGCAGGCGTGCGCGAAGCGTTGCCTCGCCGGCGGGAACGCTCGGAATGATGAAGCGCCCTCCCGCATCGGCGATTGCGCCGCTCGATGAGCCGACGAGTGCGACACCGGCGCCTGCGCGCGGCTCGGATGTCGTGGCGTCGACCACGCGTCCGGCGATGATGCCGCTGCTGTCGCGACGAATCGGTTGCTGCGCGCGCAGCGCCGGCGCAATCGCGAGCAACAAGGCGAGCGCGGTCGTGGCGTAGCGCATCATTACCGCGGAGTGGATGTCGCGCGCGTCCTCGATGCGCGCCTTGTCGAGATTCAAATGCGCCGGCCCGATCAAGAACGGATGGAGTTGGTTTCCACCTGCCGCACCGTGGGCACCGATCTGGTCATCGAACGACACGATCTCGTATCCATCGTACGCTCCGAAAATCGTGACGTCGCCCGTATTGTGTTGTGAGACGAGATGCTCGACCGCACGCACGACCAGCTCGCCGGTCTGGTAATTCTCGAGCGGATTCCGTCCGTCGATCACTTCGAGATGTCCGTCGACGATGATCGCGCGCCCGATGGTACTCTCCAGGTGTACCGAAGGGCCGCTGCGAGTTCCCAGCAGGCCGACGCCGGGATGATTGAGCAGCTCGAGGTAGAGATTCGCGCGTCGC
This sequence comes from Gemmatimonadaceae bacterium, assembly GCA_025934075.1. Taxonomy (GTDB): domain Bacteria; phylum Gemmatimonadota; class Gemmatimonadetes; order Gemmatimonadales; family Gemmatimonadaceae; genus JAQBQB01. The sequence goes on along the minus strand of JAICYT010000053.1, from coordinate 11,418 downwards.
GGATCACGCGCGATGTCTGCCAATTCGAGCGGATTGGGATCGTCGGCGAAGTAGAGCAGGGCGAGGTCCGAGCTGTACGTGACGACGACGTCGTGATCCTCCTCGACGCGATACTTCTCGGGGAGAATCAGCTCTCGCAAGCCGTACTTGCTGCGCAGCCAATCGCGCAACGCGCCAAGCCCTCGGCGAAACGTGCGTTGCGACGGCGGCGAGATCTGCGCAACCACCTCGACGACCTGCGGCCCGACATCGGCGTACTCCGACGTGTCGGAAAAGCTCTCCTGCATACGGAGCGCTTGACCCCCGCGCAGAGCCGCGTCGCCCTCGAGAATTCGCTCGACGGTTTTGCCGAGCGTCTCGCCGTACAACACGCGGTAGGACGCTGACGGCGTCATCCCGTGATCGGAGAGAATCACGACGTCGTACTCGCGACCGCCGACGCTGTCGACCATGCGACGAATCTCGCGAATGCGCGCGTCGGTGCGACGAAGGTCGCGCAACGCTTGGAAGCTCGACGGTCCGAAGTGGTGGCCGAGCTCATCGTACTGCATGAATGTGCTGTAGATGATCGGCACGCCCAGATAGACGTCCAGTAGGATGGCCATCGTTTGCAGCTCGCGGACGACGACGTTGCTCAGCACGCGCACGAACGGGAACAGGCCCTCGCTGTGCGTTCGTTTGCGCGCCAGCTCGCCGACGCCGCGCTCGTATTCTTCGCGCAGCCACTCGAGCACCGCTTGGACACCCATGCGCAGAATGCGGATCGGATGGAGCAGGATGAGCAAGGCCATCCGCCATCCACCCAGGCGCTGAAAGACGGACAGCCGCTCGCGCGTCGCGACGGTGAATGCGACGGTCTGCGCGTCGCCGTCGAGCAGGTTCACGTAGCTCGAGCCGCCGGCGAGTGCCCCGGGTGCATGAATGCGATCGCGGATATACTGCACGCCCGCCGGCGTGTTGCACGTGATGACGCGTCGCTCGGTCTTGTCGTAGAACCTGAACGCGGGAATCCCTTCGTTCTCGCCGTGGAAGATTCCCGCTTGGCAGTATGGCGTCGCCGAGGGCAGTCCACAAAACCAGCGACGCAGCGTGTATCCTTCTTCACGCACCATTTGCGAGATGGTCGGGCAGTATCCCAACTCGATCGCGCGTCGCAACTCGACGTATGCCAGCGCGTCGATCTGCAGCATGATGAGGCCACGGCGTCCGTCCTCGGGTCGACGCTCGCGGCGGAACACGCGATATTTGAGCGCGAAGTACCACCGAAGAAACCGCGACGCGCTGCGCGGAGGAGGAGTATTGGCGGGCAACGTTGGCGTCGCGATCGCGTTCGGCGCGGGACTGGCCAGCTTTCTGTCTCCGTGTGTGCTTCCGCTCATCCCGAGCTACATCACCTTCATAACAGGGATGACGCTCGATGACGTCCAGCGCGCGAGACGAACTGCCTTGATCCACGCGTTGCTCTTCGTGCTCGGCTTCTCGCTCATCTTCCTTGCACTCGGCGCATCGGCGACGCTGCTCGGTCGGTTGCTCGTGACGTATCGGGCATGGATCAGCCGCGTCGGCGGCGTACTCGTGTTGGCGTTCGGCCTTTACTTGCTTGGCATCTTCAAGGTAGGCATTTTCGCCCGCGAGCGCCGATTTCACGTCACCGACAAACCGTTGGGTTACCTCGGGACGATCGTTGTCGGCATCGCCTTCGGCGCCGGCTGGACCCCCTGCATCGGGCCGATCCTCGGCAGCATTCTGACCTACGCGGCGACGCAACAGCAGGTGTCGCGCGGGTTGGTGCTGCTTGGAGCCTACTCGCTTGGGCTGGCGGTTCCATTTGTCATCGCGGCGGTTGCGGTCGAATCGTTTCTCACGGCGTTCGGCGCGATTCGCCGGCACGTGATCTGGGTGACGCGAGTGTCAGGCGCCGTGTTGGTCGTCGTGGCGGTCCTGATGATCACGGATTATCTGACCGTGCTCACGGGAGTGCTTCAGGGCTGGACTCCAGCAGGCTTGAGGAATCTTCTCTAGCCGAGCCACGTCGCGACTTTCGACACCAGCTCGCGCGCGGGCACGGGTTTCACGAGCACGTCGACACAACCGCCGGAAATGCATCGCGCGCGTGTGTCGGGGTCATCGTGCCCGGTGAGCGCGACGACGTTGTTCCACCGCAGCGCGCGCAAGGGATCGACCAGGGCGAGGCCGTCGCCGTCGGGCAGCGTCAGATCGAGCAACACGAGCGACCGCGGTTCAGCCGGCGACAACGCGAGCGCCTCGGCGACCGAACCGGCGATCGACACGCGATGACCCGCACTCTCCAAGAGCACACTCAGCGCGCTCGCCACGAGCTCGCTGTCCTCGACGACGAGGACGTGGCCTTGCACTGCGGCGAGTGACGACGTCAGTCGGTTTGCTCGAAGGGGACCATGAAATAGAAGCGGCTGCCGGAGCCTAGCTCACTCTCGACCCAAATCCGGCCGCCGTGCAGCTCGACGAGCTTGCGCGCGATCGTCAGACCGAGTCCGGTGCCGTGGTGCGGGCGTGAGGGCGTCGCGTCGACCTGGGCGAACTCACGGAAGATCAAATCGTGGTGCTCTGCCGCGATGCCGACGCCTGTGTCGCCGACCTCCACGAGGACCGACGCGATCTGTTCAGACTTCTCCAATGACGCGCGCGAGGCGCGCACCCACACGCGTCCGCCGGTCGGCGTAAACTCGATCGCGTTGCCGAGCAGGTTGGCGAGCACGTGCGCGATCTTCTCGCGATCGGCCATGACCGGCGGCAGGTCCGGCTCGGCGTCGATGACGAGTGTCAACCGCTTCTTCTTGACGAGCGGCGCGTTGAGTGTGCTGATCTGATCGAGCACCTCGCGAATCCCGAAGCGCGTGGGAACGATCGTGAGCTGGTTCGCCGCGCCCCGCGCATACGTGAGGATTTCGCCGACCTGATTGAGCAGCTGCCGTCCGCCGTTGATGATGCCGCGCACGCTTTCCATCTGGCGCGGTGACAGGTCGCCCAGGATGCCGTCGCGCAAAATCTCACCATGCGTGATGACCGCGGTGAGCGGCGTGCGCAGGTCGTGCGAGATGTTGGCGAGGAACTGCGTCTTGAGCGCGTCACGCGCGCGGAGCTCGGCGATCTCGACGATCGCTTCCTTGAGCTGCGCCTCGAGCGTGGCAACGCGTGCCTCGGGCGTTGTCGTCCCAGTCATCGCCAGCGGCTTGGTGATGCTCTCAACCCGACTCATGCGTTGATAGTATCCTCGGTTGCTGATTCTGCCAATTCACCGTCGCCCTCGGCATCGGCCTCGATCGATTCCTCGAGCTGCTGTCGATTCAGCAGCGCCCAGTAGCGACCACCCGCCGCCAACAACTCCGTGTGACGCCCCTGCTCGACGATGCGGCCCTGCTCCAGCACGATGATCCAGGTCGCATCACGAATCGCGCTGACGCGGTGTGAAGCGATGAGGGCCGTGCGTTTCGTCAACGCGTCTCGAAGCGACCGTAAGATCTCCGCCTCGGTATGCGTATCGACCGCCGACAAAGCATCGTCCAACAACACGATCGTTGGACGCCGAGCCAGCGCGCGTGCTAAGGCTGCGCGCTGTTTCTGACCACCCGACAGATTGATTCCGCGCTCGCCGAGGACCGTGTCGTACCCGCCAGGAAACTGTTCGATCGTCTGGTCGAGCTGCGCGATCTCAGCCGCCCAAGACGCGGCGGTTTCGTCGCTAGTGCCGTACACCAGATTGCTGCCAATGGTGTCACTAAACAGAAAACTTTCTTGCGGAACGTATCCGATCTCACGACGAAGGGTTTCGACGGACAGGTCGCGAATCGGAATGCCGTCGATCAAGATCTCGCCTTCCTGCGGGTCGAACAAGCGCGGTACCAAATCCATTAACGCGCTCTTGCCGCTTCCCGTTGCACCGACGACGCCGATCGTCGCACCGGCAGGCGCGACAAAGCTGATGTGACGCAGCACCCACCGCGTTGGTGATCCGGGTTCGCCGGGATAATGGAACCCAACGTTTCGGAACTCGACCGAGCGTCCGCCTGACGCCGCAGGCAACGCCCGAGGATGCTCGGGATCCTTCAGCACCGGCTCGACGTCGAGGATGTCCAGCAAACGCGTCATGGACGCCGCACCGCGCTGGAACAAGTTGATGACCCATCCCAACGCAATCAGCGGCCACGTGAGCATTCCTAGATACATGCCGAACGCCACGAAGCTGCCGATGCTGATCGTGTTGTCGAGCACCAACAGTCCGCCGACGCCAATCACCGCGACCATCCCGAGCCCGGCGAAGATCGAGAAGCCGGGCTGCATGAGTCCATAGAGCTGCGCCAAGCGCATGTTCTTCTCGAGGTATTGCTCGTTCAACGTCGCGAATCGCGCCCGCTCGGCGTCCTCCTGACGAAAGGCGCGCACGATACGCACCCCGGCCAAGTTCTCCTGAGCGAGCGTCGTGAGATCGCTGAAATGCGCCTGAACAGACTCGAACCGCGCGTGGATCCGCCGACCGAACATGATGCCGAGGACTGGAAGCAACGCCATTGGCAACGCGGCAATCAGCGTGAGTCGCGGCGAGATCTGTATCATGAACCACAGCGCGAACGTGCCGCCCGCGATAGTATTCGTGAGGTACATGATCGCCGGACCAACGGCAGTGCGCACCGCGCTCAGGTCGTTCGTGAGGCGCGCCATCAGGTCGCCTGTCCGCGTTCGCGAGTAGTACGTGGCGTCGGCCGTTTCCAACTTTCGAAATAGGTCGTTTCGCAGATCGTACTCGATCCAACGGCTCACGCCGTTGAGGAGCTCACGCATCCAATAACGACCGAATCCGCCAATGAGAGACACGCCGATCAGTGCCGCCGCCAGCAGCCAAATCGTCTTCAACGGGGCGCCCGCGCGGATGCCATCCAAAGCTCGGCGCAGGAACCATGGTCCCACGCTCGAGAACGCGGCGGACCCGACGACGAAGAACAGCCCCCATGCAACAGAACCGCGGTATGGGCGGTAGTACGGTAGGAGACGTCGAAGGGAGCTCATGGTTGGCATGTGCCTTGCCGCTACTCTCTCGTCTATTCCAGGAGGAACACAATGACGAAATATACGCGCGGTTCAGCAGCGATTTTGCTCGTTGCGTCCGCTGTGCTCGGAGCCTGTAGCTCCGGCGATAAAAAGGGTCCGGACAGCGCCGCGCTCGGCGCAGACTCGGCACTGAATCGCGATCTCGCGTTGGCGAATCACGATACCACCGTGCAGCCGCAGCTCAAGGACGTACCATCGAATACACCCGCCGCTCCCGCGCCGACGACAACTCGTCCACAAGCCAAGGCACCGGCGCGCACTACGCCGCGGACCGCTCCGCGTACGCCGGCTCCACGTCCCGTGACTCCGCCCGAACCAGCAACGAAGACCACGCCAAGCGGCAACACCGTCACAACGAACCCGAGTAGCGGAACCAATCCGGGCGCAACTGGAGGCGGTGTCGTCGGAACGATTCCGGCTGGAGCGACGCTCACGACGCACGCGAACTCGCGCATCTGCACGAACACGAACGCCGTTGGTGATCATGTGACCGCAACCGTCGAGAATTCGGTCGCGGGCTCGAATGGCGCCGTCATTCCCGCCGGCGCGACGGTGAACATGACCGTCACGCAGCTCAAGCGAAGTGAGAACTCGAATGATCCGATCGTCATGGAGTTCGCGGTGAACTCGGTGACCTTTGGCGGGCACACCTATCCCATCGAAGCGACGGTTGCATCCGCGGCGGTTGATCGCATCAAGGACCAGCCGGGCGGCAAGGATGCGCAGAAGGTCGCGATCGGTGCGATCGCTGGCGCGATTGCCGGCAAGATCATCGGCAAGAGCACGAAGGGTGCTGTCATCGGCGGCGCGGCTGGCGCAGCGGCTGGTGCGGCGACGGCCGCAGCAACGGCGAACTACCAGGGTTGCATCTCGTCTGGCGGCAGCATCGTCGTGAAGCTCACGTCGGCGGCGACCGTGCGCGCGTAAGTCGTTCGGCTCGAGCATCGGCCGACATCGAGAGTTGCGAGAGAGTTGCGACAGAGAGAGGACAAGGTCCGTATGACGCGTTCAATGCTACGTTCGCTCGCCGCCGCTGTCTCAGCGGCACTCGTTGTCGGCTGCGGCTCCGATTCGCCGAGTGGTCCGTCGACGTCGCAGCATACGGTCGATCTTGCCACTGTCATGGCGCAGATGTCGATCGGACGGCCCACATCGATCCCCGGGGCAAACGTCGTGATGTCGGTGCCGGCGAGCACGGGTATTCCGAAGTTCGTCCCATCCGCATGCGCGTATTCGTCCGCGGCGCAGGGGTTCACCTGTCCGACGGTGACATCCGGTGGGCTGACGTTCGACATCTCATATTTCCTCTACGACGCCGGCGGCAAATCGCAATCGGCCGTCGACGCGAACACCACGGCGGCGGTGCGCACCGTCGTCGACACGAAGGGAACGGCTACCGTATCCCCGTCGACTGGCACGAGCGGAACAGCGTCGATTACGGATCACAGCGACCTGACCATGAGCGGTCTGCTCACGTCGACGCACGTGCTGAACGGAAGCGGGACGTCGCACTACGACTTGGCGCTGAGCGGAACGACGCCGATTCACGCCGTGATCGACATGACGACCGCGACGAAGGACGTAACAATTCCGACTCCGGCCGACGCTGATACTCCTGCTTGGCCGACGTCGGGAACAATCACCACCGACGCAAAGACCGTCGCGACGATCGGTGGGCTCGGCTCGATCACCACGACGTGGCACACGGTGATCACGTTCAACGGCACGAGCACGGCGACGATCGTTCTCACGTCGTCCGGTGCCGCGACCACGTGCACGCTGGACCTGACTGGGAAGAATCCGCCGGTGTGTTCCGGGTCGTGAGCTGCGGGGTACGCGGAAATCGAGAGACTGCCACTGCGTTACCGCAGAGGACGTAGCGGCAAAGTTGTTCCTCTGCGTCTCCGCGCCTCTCTGGACGACGAGACCCGATCGCTAGTAGCCGACAGGCCGGCCCATCGAGCGCGGATCGGACATCCCCTCATATCCGCCGCGCACGCGCATGATTGCGTTGATCAGTCCCACCCCGCCGATCGGTTCCAGTCCATAGCCCATCTGCCTGAGCGAGTCCAGAACTGCCGGCGCGAGGCCATTGCGTTCATACGCCAATGAATCAGGCAACGCTTGGTGATGGATGCGGGGCGCACTGACTGCGTCCGACAGAATCATGTGTTGATCGAGCACGTTGAGGATCACCTGCGACGTGCTCGTGATGATGCGTGGTCCGCCGCGACTGCCGACGACCAACAACAATCCGCCGTCGCGATCGAGCACGATCGTCGGCGACATCGCGCTCAGCATGCGCTTGCCCGGTTGGATCGCGTTCGCTTCGCCCTGCACGAGCCCGAACATGTTCGGCTTGCCGGGCGCCGCGGCAAAATCGTCCATCTCGTCGTTCAGGAAGAATCCGCCGCCGCGAACGTACACACCCGATCCGTAGAGCGCATTGAGTGTCGTCGTCGTCGCGACGGCGTTGCCCTGCGCGTCGGCGACCGAGTAGTGCGTCGTCTCCATTCCTTCCCGCATCGTCTTCGCGACCGACGACGTCGGCGTGGCGCGATCATGCCCGATCGTCGCGCGAAGCTTCTGCGCATATGCTTTGTCGGTTAGCTGCTTCATCGGCACCGGAGCAAACGCCGGATCGGCGAGCTTCTCGTTGCGATCGATGAACGCGCGCTGATATGCCGATCCGAGCACGTGCGCATACTCGGCGCTGCCGAACGGCGGTACCGGCACAAAACCCTCGAGAATGTTGAGCGTCTCGGTCACCGTGATGCCGCCCGACGACGATGGCGGCATCGTGAGCAGCGTGTAACCGCGGTACGAGGACTTTATTGGCTCGCGCCACACCGGTTTGTAGCGCGCCAAGTCTTCCGTCGTGATGATGCCGCCGTCGCGGTGCATCTCGTCCGCGATGAGCTGGGCGGTTTTGCCCGTGTAAAATCCCGGTGCTCCCTGTTCCGCGACGCGATGCAGCGTCTGCGCGAGCTCGGGTTGCACGAGTCGCGTGCCGACCGCGAGCGGCTTGCCGTCGGGGAGGAAGACACCGGCACCGCCGAACTGTCCGATCAATCGAGCGTTGCTCGTCAACGATCGCGCAAACGGCCCTTCGACGACGAACCCCTGCTCGGCATAGCGAATCGCCGGCGCCATCACGTCGGCGAGCGACATCGTTCCGTACTTGGCCAGCGCGGTGGTGAGTCCGGCGATCGCGCCCGGCACGCCGCTCGCCAGCGGACCGACCACGCTCTTATTCGTCAGATTGCCTTGCTCGTCGAGATACATGTCGCGGCTCGCCGCGAGCGGCGCCACTTCGCGATAGTCGAGGGCCGCGGTGCGGCCGTCCGCCATGCGAATCACCATGTATCCGCCGCCGCCAATGTTGCCCGCTTCGGGAAAGACGACCGCGAGCGCGAAGCCGACCGCGACTGCCGCATCGACGGCATTGCCGCCATGCTCGAGTATCTCGACGCCCGCCTGACTCGCCAACGGTGCGTCGCTCGCCACCATTGCGTGCTGGCCGAAAACCGCGGCGCGACCGGCCTTGTACGGCCAGGCGTCGGGAAAGCTCGGAGCTCGACGGTCGCCGGAGTAAACCGCGGCGCCGGTTGCGCTCGACGAAGGAAAGCCGACGTCGGTGGCGCTCGGCGTGAATGACGCCGTCTTGTGACAGGCGACGACTGCGACGGCGAGCGGAAGAAAGCGAAGTTTCATGAGAGTATTAGAATCCGACGCGGAAACCGGCCCGGAACTGGAAGAGACGTGGCGCCGTCGTGCTCGCGCCGTTGGATGGATGCAGGACGAGGTCCGTCATCTCGCTCACGTAGATGTCGCTGATCTGTGAGAAGCCATAACCGAGACCACCGCCGAACCCGAATGTGAAATCATATTTGCTCGACGGCGCCAGCGTCTCGTCGGTCGACTTGGTTCGGAAATTCGAGAAATCGGTCGCGCCACCCTCGAGGTCGTACACGAAATGGAATCCGGGCGACCCGCCGCCATGAATGTATGCCATGAGCTGCGTGATGCTCGCCGTCGCGTCACACGCCGCGACGCAGCTCGAGTGCGGATCGACGAATCCCGAGACATACGTGAGCGGCGCATTCGAAAATCCTGCGCTCACTCCGGCGGTGACGCCGCGCTGCAACGTCTTCTCCAGCGTCGCGCGAATCTGCGACGTGTAACCGAACCGCCAAATCGTTCCGGTGTCGCCATCGTTGATCGTCGTCCCATCGACGTACCCGATCGAAAGCCGACCCAATAGCCGGGATCCGGCTCGCTCTGCTGACGGCCACGACGTACAATTTGACCGCTCACGCCGCGTCCCACGCCCGCATCGACGGCCAATATCGCGAACGCCGCCACCAGCATCACCACGATTCGTTGAAGCACGATGACTCCCTCGTGTTGTTGCGGGTCGCGAGCCATTCCGCGTAAGTTAGCCGACGACATGACGTTCATCGACCCCCGTTTGACCGAGCGCCGCAACCCGCGCACCGCCGAGATCGATCTCGCCTCGCCGCTGGAGATCGTCGATCTTATAAACGCCGAAGACCGGACCGTTCCCGACGCCGTTGCGACGCAGCGCGAAGCGATTGCGCGCGCGATCGAGCAAGCGGAGCGCACGTTTCGCAACGGCGGCCGCTTGTTCTACGTCGGCGCCGGCACATCCGGTCGGCTCGGCGTGCTCGACGCGTCCGAATGTCCGCCGACCTTCGGCACCGACCCCGAGATGGTGCAGGGAATCATCGCGGGCGGTCCGCCAGCCCTCACGCGCTCGCAGGAAGGCGCGGAGGATCGACTCGAAGGCGCGGTCGAAGACCTCACAGCGCATGGCGTACGCGCCGGCGACTTCGTGATCGGCATCGCGGCATCCGGGACGACGCCGTACGTGCATCGCGCGCTCGCTCACGCACAAAGCGTCGGCGCGGCGACGGGGCTCATCGCGTGCTCGCCGCCGCCAAGCGACGCGCTCGACGTTGTCGAAATTCTCATTCAGCCGCTCACCGGCCCCGAAGTCGTGACCGGTTCGACGCGACTCAAAGCCGGAACGGCGACCAAGCTCGTGCTCAACATGATCACGACCGGCGCGATGATTCGGCTCGGAAAGACGTTCGGCAATCTGATGGTCGATTTGCGCGCCACGAACAACAAGCTGAAGGACCGCAGTGAGAGAATTCTCATGGAAGTGTGCGGCGCGAGTCGCGAGGCTGCTCGGGAGCTGCTTGCCTCGAGCGACGGCATCGTGAAGACGGCGATCGTCATGCACTTCCTCGGTGTCTCCAAAGCTGAAGCGGAGAAGTCGCTCGAACGCGCGGGCGGGGTGATCCGGCGCGCGGTAAATCGCCCGCCGCCACCGGTGCCGAGCGCGTGAGTGTCTACGTCGGATTGATGTCCGGCACGTCGCTCGACGGCATCTCGGCGGCCGTCGTTCGATTCGCGAAAGACGAAGCCGGCCGTCTCGATGCGCAGCTGCTCGCGTTCACGGGCAGTCGATATTCCGACGAGCAGCGCGATCGCCTGCGCCGGGCGCTCATCGGTGGCACGGCGCAGGAGTACTGTCGGCTTGCGTTTGGCCTCGGCGGTTGGCTCGCTGACGCCGCAATCGCAGTGCTCGCCGAGGCCGGCGTCCCGCGCGCCGATGTTCGCGCGATCGGATCGCATGGGCAAACGATCTGGCATGAAGCACCGCACTCGACGTGGCAGCTTGGCGAGGCGGCGGTGATCGCCGAGCGAACCGGCATCGACGTCGTCAGCGACTTTCGCGTGCGCGACGTCGCGGCCGGCGGTCAGGGCGCGCCACTCGTTCCCATCGCCGACGCCTTGCTCTTTGCCGGCGACAGGTGGCGCGCGCTCCAGAACATCGGCGGCATCGGTAATGTCACGATCGTCCCGCCGAGCGGCGCGATCGACGGTGTCCGCGCCTTCGACACTGGACCGGGCGTCGCAGTAATCGACGCTGTTACGAGAACGCTCATGCCGGCGCTCGAGTACGACGCCGACGGCCGTCTCGCCGGCGCCGGCACTCCGATCGACCGTGTGGTCGATCGACTGCTCGGCCATCCCTATTTCGCGACTGAGCCGCCGAAGTCGACCGGGCGCGAGCTGTTCGATCGCGCGTATGTCGATCGACTCGTCGAAGACTGTCGGCGCGAGCGTCCTGGATGCCGCGACGAAGACATCGTCGCGACCGCGACCGCATTGACGGCGCGGAGCATCGCCGACGCGTATCGTCGGTTCATGCCGGAGCCGGTGACGGAGGTGTTGGTTTCCGGTGGCGGCGCCAAGAATCCGACGTTGGTGGCGATGATCGCGCGCGGCGTCGAGCCGATC
>JAICYT010000222.1 GCA_025934075.1 Gemmatimonadaceae bacterium | reverse complement strand
CTCTCGCGTTGGTCAGAACTCGTTCGTGGCTTGCCCAAACACCCCCCGTACCCGCTGACGTGAAGTTGTGTGCGACCGAGGAGCGGCTCGGACCCCGAGCGCTCCGCTCCGGCACAGAACGACGAGCCCGTCTCCAGGTCATCCAAGCTGCTGCGCTGCCCCTTCACATGCGCAGCCATGCCGTGGATTCCTTCTGGCGCTTCACTGCCCATCCCCGTGGGAGTCATCTCGGCGGCAATGGGAACTTTGGCGGTCTCGCTTGTACCGTCGTACGGCCGCTCGCGCGGTTCGGCAAGCTCGCAGATACGCTCGACATCGAGGTGGTTCCGCGCACACGCTGACAGACGGCTTGCCGATTCACAGGAGGTTTACCGACCGTCGCGCGGCCGCATTCGAGCATCGCGCGCCGTCCAGCTTTCGACCCGGGTCAATGCCTGGGCCGCGATCGTCGTCTCTGCCGTGCTGGCGACACTGCGCGGTGGTCAGCCGTCCTCTTCGCGGGGCGACGACTTGCCGTGCGTCTGTTCGCGCAGTTCGCGAAGCGCCGGATTTGTGCCGGCTTTCGGAATCATCGGCTGTTCTTTCGGATTCGCCTGCAACTCCTGTTTGTCTTCCTCGAGGATGTGCTCGTCATCAGTGCGCGTCTTATGGTCCGTGCCGCTGACGTCTCGTTGCCGATTGATGTTGCCGCCCATGGATTGCCTCGCGTGATGTCGGGATCATACACGGTCACAAACCATGCCGCGCTCCTTCAACGCATCGCGGCCGCGCCGACCGCTCGTTCACTGCGATGTGAGTAAGGCATGAGCGGGGGTTCCCTCTGGCCGGCTGCTATTGTTGCCATGTGCTCACCTTCTCGAGCGCGGTCCGAACGAATTGCCCTCGCATCCCGAACCCAGGACGCCTCTCATAGACACACGCCGATAGGCCGCGAACGGAAACGTCTCGGCTGCGACGGCCCCGGGCTCAGATCCGAACGACGGGCAGAACGCTTCGACCGTCGGGCCCACACGGTGGTAACGCGTCCTAGCCCTATGACTGAACCACGAACGCCGCTGTTCGAACTTCGAACAGTGGAGCGCGAACGCCACACGCTCCTCCCCGAACGCCGAACCCGCGTACGCGAACGCCGACTGCGGCGTCTCGAACGTCTCTCCACCCGCGTCGTTCACCGAAACCCTGCGGGGCCGCGCGCAGTGTGCGCTTCGTGACGTTCGACCGATCGTCCCGGGTGCGTCGAACAGGTGCGTCGAACCCATTTGCCGCCCGTGCGGTCGATGAAACGCGGAGCGGTAGATCGAGGTCGGCGAGATCGACGAAATTGGATGTCGGGCGCGAACAAAACCCATGTCTGCCGACACCGCGTGTTACCCCGCCGCGTTCACCATGTCGAAGATCGGCAAGTACATCGCGACCACCATGCCGCCGACCACCACGCCAAGGAACACGATCATCACCGGCTCCATGAGCGCGAGCAGTCCGGACACTGCGGCATCGACCTCTTCATCATAGAAGTCCGCGATCTTCGAGAGCATCTCGTCGAGACCGCCAGTCTGTTCACCGACCGCGATCATCGAGATCACCATGGGCGGGAAGACGGCGGATTTCTTGAGTGGCGCAGCGATCGTCTCACCGCCTGCAATCGACGCGCGCGATTCCATGATGGCATCCTGAATCACGCGGTTGCCCGCGGTCTTGGCCGTGATCTCCAACCCGTCGAGAATCGATACACCCGACGAGATCAGCGTACCCAGGGTGCGCGTGAAGCGCGACACGGCCGACTTCCGAAGGACGTCGCCAAGGACCGGCGCCTTCAACAGCGTGCGGTCGATCTGGAGTTTTCCGTTCGCGGTCGCGTAGTAGCGTTTGACCATGATGAACACGCCGAACAACGCGCCGGCGACGACATACCAATACGTCTTGAGGAAGTGCGACATGCCGATCACGATACGCGTCGGAAGCGGCAGGGCGATGCCGGCGCTCGCGAACATCGTTTGGAACGTCGGAATCACGAACACGAGCAACACGGTAATGGCGATCGCCGCGACGCTCATGATCACGCCGGGGTAGATCATCGCGCCCTTCACTTTGCGAACCAATGCGTCGTTCTTTTCCATGAAGACCGCGAGTCGCATGAGGATGGTGTCGAGAATACCACCCGCCTCACCTGCTGCGACCATGTTCACGTAAAGGTCGGTGAACGCGCTGGGATGCTTTCTGAGCGCGTCGGCAACCGTGTTTCCGGACTCGACGTCGAACACGACTTGTCGCGTCACGTCCTTGAGCGCCGGATTTTCACTTTGCGTCGCCAGAATGTCCAACGCCTGCACCAACGGGAGACCGGCGTTGATCATCGTCGAGAACTGGCGCGTGAAGATCACGATGTCGCGCATCTTGATCCGGCCGCCGCGCTTCTTCTTTGTCGCCGTGCCCTCGTCGATCTTGACGACGTTCAAGCGCTGCTGCTTGAGCTGCTTGATGACTTCGTCTCGATTCGGCGCGTCGATCGTCGCCGATTTGAGCTCGCCATTCATCGAGCGAGCCGTGTATGTGAACTGGGGCATTGGGAGCCTCTCTGACGGTTACCGTTTTCCGGCCAGCGCGGGCGCGCCGGGCTTGCCGTTCGGCTCACCGTCGGCGGTGACACCAATCATTCGCATGATCTCGGCTTGGTCGTGACTTGCGCGGAGCACCTCGTCGAGCGCGACAGTCTTGCTCATGTAGAGGTTGTAGAGCGCGTCGTTCATCGTTTGCATGCCGTACTTCTTTCCCGACTGCATCATCGAGTAGATCTGGTGGATCTTATCGTCGCGAATCAGCGCGCGAATCGCCGGCGTGACGACGAGAATCTCCGCCGCCATCGCGCGGCCACGTCCGCCGAGCTTCGGCAGCAGCGTTTGCGTGATGATGCCTTCCAGGCAGAACGCGAGCTGCGCGCGCACCTGCGATTGTTGGTGACTCGGAAACACGTCGATGATACGGTTGATCGCTTCGGCGGCACTGTTCGTGTGCAACGTCGCGAACGCCAAGTGTCCCGTTTCGGCGATCGTCAACCCCGCTTGAATCGTTTCAAGGTCGCGCATTTCGCCGATCAACACGACATCGGGATCTTGCCGCAAGGCGTATTTCAATGCGGCGCTGAAGCTCTTCGTGTCGCTGCCAACCTCGCGCTGATTGTCGATGCAGTTCTGGTGCTTATGAATGAACTCGATCGGATCCTCGATCGTGATCATGTGGCCTTTCAGCTCCTTGTTGATCTTGTCGAGCATCGCCGCGAGCGTGGTCGACTTGCCAGAACCGGTCGGGCCGGTGACCAAAATGAGACCGCGCGGCTTGTCTGAGAGATCAGCAATGACCTTTGGCAGATGCAGGTCTTCGAATGTCTTGATGTTGAACGGAATCTGCCGGATCACCATCGAGACGCAGCCCCGCTGCTTGAAGCAGTTGCCGCGGAAACGCGCCAGGTTCTGAATGCCGAACGAGAAATCCAGCTCGTCCTCCATCTCGAACCGCTTCTTTTGATTTTCAGTGAGCACCGAATACGCGAGCTGCAGCGTGTCTTTCGGCTGCATCACGAAGTCGACGTTCGAGCGCGCCATGTCGCCATCGACGCGCAGCATCGGGCGTTCGCCCGCGGAAATGTGCAAGTCCGAAGCGTTGCGCTCGATCATTTCTTCGAGCAGCACGCGGAGGTTGAGGCTAGCGCCGGGAGGAGTTGGAGCGGTCATCGATCAGAGAGAGGCGGCGATTGCGAGGGCGGCGGACAGTGAGTGACGGCTGGTAACTCACTGCTACGTCAGGGGATAGACAACCAACTCGGGCCGCGGCGATCGATGATGTCCTCGATGGGCCATTCTTCGACCACGCGGCATTCGTTGTATGACGACGGAGCCAGCCATTCGGTCATGACCTTCCGCGACCCAAGCTCGGCCGCCGGCGCCGATGTTTGACCAGGCTCCCGCCAATCTCGACTTGGCGGTAGGGAGATCGAGCCAAGAGCATAGCTCTTGCGGCGTGGCAAACGTTTTCCTGATGATGATTCCCTCACATCGAGGGCAGGCCTGCCATGGCTCAGTTCAGCACGTCGCTCGACGCACACCCGTTGTCACTGGGCGACACCGCTCCCGACGTACCGATCGCGCTGCCTGACGGTGACACTCGATCGCTGTCGCAATTCCGCGGCTCTCCCGTCATCGTCGCGCTTCATGCGCCGCACTGGGATCCGTCGCATCGCGAGCAGATCGCCGCATACAATCAACTAATCGCCAGCTTGCCCGATGCGGCGGGTGCGCAACTGCTGAGCGCGGGCGGCGACGGACTGTGGCGCGATTTCATGTTCGACGACGACGCGGTTGCGCTACCGGTCATCAAGCTCACGAACGACGAGCTCGCGCTGCGCTTCGGCGTTCGCGGAGAGCCCGCGATCTTCGTGATCGACCGCGACGGTGTCGTGCGTTGGCGACACGTCGGCCCCGATGCACCGGACCCCGGTGACATCATTCACGCCCTCACGGATGCGGCGAACTCACCGCCGGCTACCACTTCCGGTAATTGGAGTCGTCGCCAGTTCGTTGCGACGGCACTTGGCGTCGTGTTCGCGTTGACGATTCGTCCTCGCCTCGCTCGCGGAGAGGCGATCGCGCGCGCAGTGTCATCCAACACCGCGGTGACGTCCGTTACGCTCAACGCCAACGGAAAGGACGTGACGCTGCAGCTCGAGCCGCGCGTGACGCTGCTGGACGCGCTGCGTGAATACGCCGGACTCACGGGTACCAAGAAAGGATGCGATCACGGTCAGTGCGGCGCGTGCACCGTGCACATCGACGGACGTCGAACCTTGTCGTGCCTGACCTTCGCCGTGATGCAGCAGGGAAAGCAGATCACGACGATCGAAGGTCTCGCGCACGGCGACGATCTCCATCCGTTGCAGCAAGCATTCATAACGCACGATGGCTTCCAGTGCGGCTACTGCACCTCGGGCCAGATCATGTCGGCCGCCGGAATGCTGAACGAGCCATGGGGTCCGCATGACGTCGACGTGCGCGAGGCGATGAGTGGCAACATCTGTCGGTGCGGCGCGTATCCAGGCATCGTCGCCGCGATTCAAGACGTTCGGCAATCCGGGAGAGCCGCGCGATGATTCCCTTCGACTATACGACGGCGGACAACGTCGAGAGCGCGGTTCGCGCTGGCACCGTCGCATCGACGCGCTACGTCGCCGGCGGTACCACGCTGATCGATCTCATGAAGCTTGGCGTCGAGCGCCCAACCCACGTCGTCGATCTCAATCCTCTCGTGCGTCGAGACGCATCGCTGGGCGCGGTTGCCGATCTTCCGAATGGAGGCTTGAGACTGGGAGGACTCGCGCACATGAGCGACGTGGCGTGGGACGCGCGCGTACGCGAACGCTATCCGATGGTGAGCCAGTCGCTATTGCTGGCCGCGTCGGGTCAGGTACGCAACATGGCGACGATCGCGGGCAACATCCTTCAGCGCACGCGATGTCCGTACTTTCGCGACACGGGGACCGCGTGCAACAAGCGCGAGCCCGGCACCGGGTGCTCGGCGATCCATGGCATCAATCGCGGGCATGCCGTTCTCGGAACGAGCGAGCATTGCATCGCGACGTATCCGTCCGATCTCGCGGTGGCGCTGACCGCGCTCGACGCGGTCGTGCAGGTGCGCGGCTCGAGTGGTCCTCGCGCGATTCCGTTCGCCGAGTTTCACGTGCTGCCTGGCGCGCATCCCGAGCGCGAGACAGTTCTCCGCCCCGGCGACGTGATTACCTCGATCGACATTCCGCCAGTCACATTCGCGCGACGATCGCTGTACTTGAAGGTGCGAGACCGCGCGAGCTTCGCGTTTGCGCTTGCGTCGGCGGCCGTCGCCCTCGACGTCCAATCGAACACGATTCGGGGCGCGCGCGTGGCGCTCGGCGGCGTCGGCACAAAGCCCTGGCGCTCGCACGAAGCGGAACGCGCGTTGATCGGACGACCCGCAAACGCGGCAACGTTCCACGCGGCCGCCGACGCGGCGCTCGCAAGTGCTCGTCCGCAAAGTCAAAACGGGTTCAAGATCGAATTGGCGAAACGAACGCTGGTGCGTGCATTGACGGAGGTATCGGCATGAGCGAAGCGACGACACGCGCGCCGAG
>JAICYT010000259.1 GCA_025934075.1 Gemmatimonadaceae bacterium | reverse complement strand
TTGCACATTCTCCCCAGCGTCGTCGCGCCGGTCGTGATCGCGGCAACGCTCGGTGTCGCCGGCGCGATCATGGCTGAATCATCACTCTCGTTCCTCGGGCTCGGCGTGCAGCCGCCGACACCAAGTTGGGGCTCGATGATCGCCGACGGCCGCGATCTGTATCAGCTTCGCCATGCGCCGTGGACGTCGGTTTTTCCCGGCTTGGCAATCGGCGCCGCGGTGCTCGGCTTCAACTTGTTGGGTGACGCGCTTCGCGACGCATTGGATCCGCGTGCCGTGCGCGCGGCGATTCCGCGAGGCGCAGGCTTGCCGGACATCGCGCGCCCATGAGCGGCTACGACGTCGACGCGCTGCGACGCGAGGAATTCCCGTGGACCGTCGCCGGCGAGTCGATCTACTTGAACAACGCGTCGACCGGGCCGCTGCCGCAGCGGACCGTCGCCGCGCTCGATGAGTGGAATCGTCTTCGCGCAAATCCGCAGCGTGTGCAGCAGGATTTGCAGTTCAGCACGTTGGCGCGCGGTCGATCGCTGATCGCGTCGATGATCGGTGCTGACGCGTCGGAGATCGCGCTCGCTGCGAACACGTCGTTCGGCATCAATCTCGCCGCGTTCGCTCTCCCGTTGAAGCGGGGCGACGTCGTACTGTCGCCCGACGGAGAGTTTCCGGCGAACGTCTACCCGTGGATGCAGCTCGCGGCGCGGCGCGGTATCGAGTTTCGGCAACTCACCTGCGACGAGGGTGTGCTCGACCCTGATCGCTTGGCGATCGAGCTGGAGGATGAACGCGTTCGGGTCGTGACGGTATCGTGGGTGCAAGCTGTGTCCGGCGCACGCGTCGATCTCAAAGCGCTCGGCTCGCTGTGTCGCGCGCGCGGAGTGTTCTTCGTCGTCGACGCTATTCAAGGGCTTGGGCCGCTGACGGTCGATCTTCGCGAGACGCCGGTCGACATCCTCTCGTCGGGCGCGCAGAAATGGCTCGTGGCGCCGTGGGGATCAGCGTTTGTGTACGTGCGTCGTGAGCTGATTCAGCAGCTCGAGCCGCACGACGTGAGCTGGATGGCCGTGAAGAACTCGGACGACTTTTCGCGGTTGAGCAATTACGACCTCACATGGCGTGACGATGCGCGACGATTCGAGTTCATCACGCTGCCGTATCAGGATTTTGGCGGCATGAACGCGAGTCTCGAGCTGATTCAGTCGCTGGGCTTGCGCGAAGTCTCGGCGCACGCGCTCCGCCTGGCGGACCGAATCGTCGAGTGGGCATGCTCGCGCGACGATGTCGAGCTCGTGACACCGGCTCTAGCGAGTCGCCACGGCGCGATCGTTTTGATTCGTCCGCCAGATGGTCGCGCCGCAAGCGAGCGTCTCACCGCTGCGCGAGTCGCGCACTCATGGCGTGAAGGCGCGATCCGACTCTCGCCGCATTTCTACAACACGATGGACGAGGTCGAACGAGCGTTGCAGATCCTTGCGCCTTTCTAACGGAGCTTCACCAAGCCGTACGACTTCGCACCCTTCCGTACGAGCACGAACTCGTCGCCGAGGAAATCGCCCGGCGTGAGCGGCAGACGCTCCGCGCCGAGTCGATGGCCGTTCAGATAGACGCCGCCCTGCTGCAGCATCCGACGCATGTCGCCCTTGCTGGCGAACAGCGCGTCCGGACCCACGAGCGTCGCTTCGAGCACATCGTATGTCGTGAGCTCGTCCTTGGGCTCGACCGTGAAGACCGGAATCTCCAGCTGAAGCGCGAGCAGGGCATCGCGTGACAATGCCTTCGGATCGGCGCCGCTGAACAGCAGCTCCGAGACCTCCTCGGCCGCGCTGACGGCTTTGTCACCATGCACGAGCTTCGTCACCTCGCGCGCCAGCGTGCGCTGCGCGTTGCGATGCTCCGGATGCTCGACGAGATCGCCGTCGAGCTCCTCGATGCGCGCGCGGTCGAGCAGCGTGAAGTAGCGCAGGTATTTCGGCGCGTCGCGGTCCTCGATGTTGATCCAGAACTGATAGAATTTGTACGGCGTCGTGAGCGTCGCGTCGAGCCAGATCGCTCCGGCCTCGGTTTTGCCAAACTTCGTCCCTGTGGAAGTCGTGACGAGCGGCGCCGTGATCGCATGTGCATCGGCGCCGAGCACGCGACGAATCAGCTCGATGCCCGCCGTGATGTTGCCCCACTGATCGCTGCCGCCCATCTGCAACCGGACATCGTGCCTGCGCCGAAGCTCGAGAAAGTCGTACGCCTGCAACAGCATGTACGAGAACTCCGTGTACGAGATGCCGGCTTCCATCCGGCCTTTCACGACGTCTTTCTGCAACATGTAATTCACCGTGAAGTGCTTGCCGATATCGCGCATGAAGTCCACGGCACGCAGCGAAACCAACCATTCCGCGTTGTCAACGAGACGCGCTGCGTTCGGTCCGCTGAAATCGAGGAAGCGTTCGAGCTGCTTCCGGATCTGCGCGGTGTTCGCCGCGATCACGTCGGGTTCGGCGAGCGGCCGCTCGGCGGTTTTGCCGCTCGGGTCCCCGATCAGCCCGGTTCCACCGCCGACCAGCGCCACCGGCCGATGACCGTGGCGCTGCAAGTGGACGAGCAGCATGATCACCAACAGGCTTCCGACATGAAGGCTCGGCGCCGTAGGATCAAACCCGATGTATCCGCCGACCTGTCCGCCGTTGAGGGCGTCGGCGACTTCTTCGGTATGTTGATACAGGAGACCACGCCACTGAAGCTCGTCGAGCAGCGCATGAGATCGCATGGCACAAAAATAGACGAAAGGGGAATGAACTGATATGGCTGCGTTCCCATTTACGAGACGCTTCAGCGCGGAACATCCGCGCTTCACGCGCTCGCTGCTGTTATTGGTCTCCTTTCTCGCCTCGTTTGGTGCCGGCTTCGCGTACGCGAGTTGGGCGATGGTCTGTCGCGCGGGGCGATGCCCGCCCGCCAGCGCGCTCGCGGCGTACGAGCCGCGACAAACCTCCAAGCTCTACGCCGCCGACGGACGATTCATCGCCGAGCTGGGCGTGGAGCGCCGAACGCTCGTGCAGATCAAGGACATTCCGCCGCTCGTGCGTAACGCGTTCGTCGTCACGGAAGACAAACGCTTCTATCAGCACGCCGGCGTCGACTGGAAGCGAGTACCCGGCGCGCTCGCGGCCGACATCAAGAATCGCACGTTCAGCGAAGGCTTCTCGACCATCACCATGCAGCTCGCGCGGAACATCTTTCCGGAGCGCATCTCGCGCGAGAAATCCCTCGTTCGAAAGCTGAAAGAGATCAAAGTCGCGCGTGACATCGAGGCGCATTACTCGAAGGACAAGATTCTCGAGCTCTACCTCAACCAGATCAACCTCGGCAATGGCGCTTACGGGATCGAGACGGCGGCGCAACGCTACTTTGGAAAGTCGGTCAAGGACTTGAACGTCGCCGAGGCGGCAACCCTCGCTGCCCTGCCCAAAGGACCGGCACGTTACAACCCGCGTGCGTTCCCTGATCGTGCGATCGAGCGTCGAAACACGATCATCGCGTTGATGCGCGACGCCGGCGTGATCAACGCGGCCGAAGCGAGCGAAGCGCGCGCGTATCCGCTGCGCTTGGCGACGCGAGTCGAAGCTGGCGAGATCGCGCCGTATTATGTCGAATGGATTCGTGAACAGCTCGACGACAAGTTCGGTACGCAGCTCTACGAGCAAGGCCTGAAAGTCTATACGACGCTCGATCTCGACTTGCAATCAGCTGCCGAGCGCGCGCTGGAGAAACAGTTGCGCGCGATCGAGTCGGGGCGCTACGGTGCGTACCCGCACATCAGCTACGAGCGGTACATGGCTCAAGCCGCGGGCGGCGATCAAGCCAACGCTGCAAACTCGCCATATCTGCAGGGAGCCTTCATCGCGATGGACCCGCGGACCGGAGCCGTGCGCGCGCTCATCGGCGGTCGCGACTTCGACGACAGCAAGTTCGATCGCGCGACGCAGGCGGTGCGACAACCCGGGTCGACATTCAAGCCAATCGTCTACGCCGACGCGATCCATAACGGGCGACCGTTGTCGTACACGCTCGATGATTCTCCGCTGACGGTCGAGATGCCTGGCAGCCCGCCGTGGACGCCGAAGAACTATGAGGGCGATTTCGAGGGTAAGATTCCACTGCGCCGCGCGCTCTACCAATCACGCAACGTGGCGACGATCCGACTCGGCATGGAGCTCGGCGTTCAGAGCGTGATCGATGAAGCGCGCGCCTTCGGTCTGACGACACCGATCCCGGGCTATCC
>JAICYT010000129.1 GCA_025934075.1 Gemmatimonadaceae bacterium | reverse complement strand
GGGGTCGCGGTCGTCGCCATCATCCTTCTCCTGTATTTCGAGGTCGTCACCTTCAAGACCGTCGAGACTCTCGAGCTCGAGGTCCTCGGCCAGGTCGGCCGCATCGAGCTCGTCAGACGCAAG
The DNA here is from genome assembly GCA_025934075.1 of Gemmatimonadaceae bacterium. Classification (GTDB taxonomy): domain Bacteria; phylum Gemmatimonadota; class Gemmatimonadetes; order Gemmatimonadales; family Gemmatimonadaceae; genus JAQBQB01. The sequence goes on along the minus strand of JAICYT010000129.1, from coordinate 11,730 downwards.
GTCCGTCCCACTGCGCGCGCCGAAGCTTGCCGCGCCGCGCCTCACTCCACGAACGGTCGACGCCGTCGACACAAATACGCCCTCGGCTTCGGCTTGCACGACAGCGAGCAACGCGTTGAACTCGTTCAGCCGCCGCTCGGCGACGGACAGGGCCTGCTCCACGCGCTCATTTGCCGAGTCGATCGTGTTGTTGACCTTCTGAATATCACTACGTATCGAGGTCGTTAGGAAATTTACGTTGTCGGCAATCACGTTCGCGTGTCGAATGAGCGGCGTAAGGTCCCCATGAACTCGATCGACCAACGCGTTGACCTTGGCGTAGGTCTTCCGATAGTTCCAAAGCACGTGGACCGCGGCCAGCGCCAGCACCATGAGCGAGAGAGTAGTCGCGACGCTGGCTAACGCTGCGATCGTGTCGAGCACGCCGCGCTGGGCGGCGGCCTGCAGCAACGCCGCGGCTGGCAGACCACCATTGCTGGATGCCAGCGTCGAACCAACGGGCGCCAACAGGCTGATCATCGGGACATGCCTCGTGAAGAGAGGACTGGGCCGACGCGGCCGCTCGGCTGCTCGGGCGTCGCGAGATGCAGTTGCGCAAAGGCGAGGCCAGCCGCACCCGTGTCGCATCCTACCGGACGCGCGATGTGAGTGCAAGCGTTGGTCACCCGCGCGTCACGCGACCGACCGACGTTCACGGGGCCCGCGCGACGTCACCCAGCGCGCATGGAATGTGCGCCTCCCATTGACCCCGACTTGCGACCCCGTCCATTCTTCGCTCGTCCTTCTCTCGTCGCGCGTCAATCAAAAGCCCCCGCACCGCTCGTACATGAACGCACTGCAGTTCGTCGTCCAAGGAGGGCAAAAGCTCTCGGGAACAATCCGTCCCTCAGGAAACAAGAACGCTGCTCTGCCGATCATCTGCGCGGCGCTGCTTACGGACCAACCGGTCACGCTTGAAAACGTCCCGCGGATTCGCGACGTCGAAACGCTCGTCGAGCTGATCGCTTCCATCGGTGCGGAGATGCAATGGGGCGGACGCAACACGCTCCATATCCACGCGCAATCGCTGCACGCGTCGAACCTCGACCCGGTGCTGTGCCGGAAGATCCGCGCGTCGATTCTTCTTGCGGCCCCGCTGCTCGCGCGCTGCGGTGAGATCGAGCTGCCGCCGCCAGGCGGAGACGTAATTGGACGTCGCCGCGTCGACACGCACTTTCTCGCGCTCGAGCGACTCGGTGCGTCATTCGATTTGTCGGAGAGCTTCCATCTCACGACGCCTGGCCTCCGTGGGGCCGACGTCTTCCTCGATGAGCCGAGCGTCACCGGGACGGAGAATGCCCTGACGGCGGCGGTTGCGGCGAGCGGAACGACGATTCTTCGCAACGCGGCGAGCGAACCGCATGTGCAAGACCTCTGTCATTTTCTTGTTGCCCTCGGCGCGGAGATCGACGGCATCGGCACGAACAAGGTCACCGTTCAGGGCGGGCGCGTGCTCGGCGGCGCGACGCATCGCATCGGGCCGGATCACATCGAAGTCGGGTCGTTCATTGGACTCGCGGCCGTCACCGGGTCCGAGATCCGCATCGCCGACGCCGGTGTCGAGCATCTGCGGTCGACGCTGATGGGTTTCGCGCGGCTCGGTGTGTCGTGCAAAATCGAAGGACCGGATCTCGTCGTTCCCGCCGAGCAGGAGAAGGTGATTCAGAGCGATCTCGGCGGACATGTATCCAAGCTCGAGGATCAGCCATGGCCGGCGTTTCCTGCGGACACCATGTCGATCGCGCTGGTCACGGCGACCCAGTGTCGCGGCATGATTCTCATCCATGAAAAGATGTTCGAGTCGCGCCTGTTCTTTGTCGACAAGCTGATCGGGATGGGTGCGCGCATCGTGCTGTGCGACCCGCATCGCGCCCTGGTGGCGGGACCTTCGAAGTTGCGTGCGGGCTCCGTGGATTCGCCCGACATTCGCGCGGGCATGGCGATGCTGCTCGCCGCGATGTGCGCCGAAGGGGAAAGCACGATCAATAATGTCGGCCAGATCGAGCGCGGCTACGAACGCATCGACGAACGTCTTCGTGCGCTCGGCGCCAAGATCGAGCGCGTGGAGGAACGTCGCTCGCAATGAGCATCATCGCGGAATCGGAGGCGGTGCCGGAATTTGCCGCCTTTGGCATTCGCGCGTTCACGACGAGCCGGGTCTCGGGGAGCTTCGGCTTCATGACCGACGAGCCTGTGCGCGACGTGACCGCGCGATGGGCTGAGCTTCGCCGCGAACTCAAGACTGGCGGCCCGCGTTTGGCGACCGCGAGCCAGGTGCACGGCGTGAATGTCTTGGTGCATCACGCCGGCTGGGAGGGTTGGCTGCGCGCCGACGACGCGGACGGCCATGTCACGTCCGAGCGCGGCACTGGGCTCGCGGTGACGGTAGCGGACTGCGTTCCGGTATTCATTGCGCATCCGTCTGGCGCGATTGGTCTGCTGCACTCCGGTTGGCGGGGAACAGCTGCGGGGATCGTCGCACGCGGCATCGCGGTGCTCGAACAGCGTGGATTTCGGGCAGCAGAGCTGCGATTGCACACCGGACCAGCGATCTGCGGCAAATGTTACGAGGTCAGCGGTGACGTGTATGCGCAGCTCACAGGCACCAATCCTGGTCGTCCGCGGACCGTCGATCTGCGTGCGTTGATCTCGGATCAAGCGCGGGCATGCGGTGTCACAGACATCACGACGAGCGCGTCGTGTACGCGCTGCGACAACGATCGCTTCTACTCGCATCGCGCTGGTGATGCAGGGCGGCAGCTCGGAGTGATGATCGCCGATACTCCTTGACCGATCCATTCACGCCATCTACTTTACCATTGCTGGGCGGCCCGAATGGCCGTCAGTGAAATGTGGGGGAGGCTCCCCACATTTTTTTATTCCGTTTTATTCTGGTTTGTTCTGGACGATTTCCTCGACTGCATGTGAAGGATTCGCTGGAAGATGTTGTGCTGTCGGAGCTTGATGCGGTCGGGTTCGATCTCGTTGAGCTCAGGCGCGGCGGGACGCGGAGTCGTCCGTTGATCGAGGTTCGCATCGATCGGCGTGATGACGAAGCGGTCACCGTCGACGACTGCGCTCGGGCGTCTCGGGCGTTGGAAGCGCGACTGGATGGCGGTGAGTTGGTGTCACCCGAATACGTGTTGCAGGTGTCGTCGCCGGGCGAGCGGCCGCTGCGCAGCACGAGGGATTGGCAGCGGTTCATTGGTCGTTGGGCGAACGTTCTGACTCCGGAGCACGGAGGCAGAATCGAAGGAAAAATCCTGGCAGTGGAGGGAGAGCAGGGATCTGAAGTCGCGGTGCTGGAGCCAAAGCCGGGTGTCGAGCGCCGCATCCCGCTGGCCGCTGTCAAGGAGGCGCGGCTCGCGTTTCATCTGTAATCAAAACTGATAGGCGCCGCGCCTCGGATCGATCTGCGCGCGCCAACGCAAACACGAGGGGTCCTGGATGGTCAGTTCTGCAGAGATTCTCAGCGCATTTCGCGAGGTGTCGAACACGAAGCAGCTCGATCGCGCGGAACTGTACGCACTGCTCCAGGACGGTATCCTCGCCGCCCTCGCCAAGAAATACGGCCCCAACGTTCAGGCTGAAGTCAACATCGACGACGGCAAAGGCGACATTCGCATCGTCCTGCTGAAGACCGTCGTGGCGGTCGTCGAAGATTCGAGCCGCGAGATCTCGATCGAAGACGCACGCACCTTCGACGACAGCTTCGAAGCCGGCGACGTGATGGAAGAGCCGATCGATTTCGCCGTGTTCGGCCGCGCAGCGGTGCAGGCCGCCAAGCAGCGCATCATTCAACGCGTCAGAGAAGGTGAGCGCACTCGCATTCGCGACGAGTTCGCGACCCGCGTCGGTGACCTGCTCTCCGGTGAAGTGCAGCAGATCGAGCGCGGCAAGCTCGTCGTGATGCTCAACAAGTTCCGCGAGGCGGAAGCGATCATCCCGTATCGCGAGCAGAATCATCGCGAGCATTTCCACCAAGGCGAGCCGATTCGGGCCGTGTTGAAGCGCGTCGAAGAGACGCCGAAAGGACCGCGGCTGATCCTGAGCCGCGGCGATCCGCTGTTCGTCAAGGCGCTGTTCAAGCTCGAGGTGCCCGAGATCCAGCAGAACATCGTCGAGATCCGGGCGGCTGCGCGCGAGGTGGGCAGCAGAACGAAAATCGCGGTATTCTCGCGCGACGATTCGATCGATCCGGTGGGCGCGTGCGTCGGTCTCAAAGGCTCGCGCGTGCAAGCGGTCGTCAACGAATTGAACGGCGAGCGCATCGACATCGTGCCGTGGTCGCCCGACCCGGAGCGGTTTGCGAAGCTCGCGCTCGCACCGGCCAAAGTGGCGCGCGTCTTCAGCGATCCCGCCACCAAGACAATTCAAGCGGTCGTCGACGAAGATCAGCTCTCACTCGCCATCGGTCGCAACGGACAGAACGTTCGACTCGCCTCCGAGCTGACCGGCTGGAAAATCGATCTGTACTCGAGTCGCGAATGGATGGAGCGTGGCGGCGAGTCGCAGATCTTTGCGCCGTTGCCCGAGGAGACCGAAGAAGTCGCCGACGTCCGCTTGTCGGACATCGCCGGCATGCCGCCAGCCACGGTCGCCGTCCTCGAAGACGCCGGCTACCGCACGCTCAACGACATCATCGATCTCGAGCGCGAGGATTTCCTCAAGCTCCCGGGTATCGCGCCGGAAGAAGCCGATCGCATCATGGCGCTGATCGATGAGCTGACGACCGAAGATGGAAACGGAGAGGACGAGGGCCGGGGCGGAGAAGGCAGTTCGGCCGCGTAGGCTCGAACACTGGGGGATCGGATGAACGCGGACGTGCGGCAGCGCATGCTGCGTTTGCTCGGATTGGGAATGCGAAGTCGGGGGGTTGTCGTCGGCGTCTCCCAGGTCAGGGAGGCGGCGAAGCGCGACAAAGTTTTTTTCGCCGTCGTTGCAACTGATGTGTCGTCGAACAGCTTGGACAAGGTCGTGCCGCTGCTAAACGGACGGCGCGTTAAGTTTGTAGAAGTGCCGTCGGCCGCCGAACTTGGGGCAGCGGTTGGACGCGTCGAGACGGCGGTGGTTGGCATCGTCGACCAGCAGCTCGCGGCTGGAGTCAACGCGTTGGTGACGTCGGGCTCGTCTGGAGCCACTGAGGAGGATGTTTGAGCAAGCTTTCAGTCAGTGAGTTGGCAAACGAATTCGCAATTCCATCCGAAGAAGTCATCACGCTTCTTCGGCAAATGGACATTCCGATCAGAAGCCACATGAGCATGCTCACCGACGACCAAGTCGCTCGCATCCGTGCCCGGTGGGAGCGCGAGAAACGCGCGCGGGCTGAAAAGCAGGCGGCGCCTGCGCCCACAGCGCGCCGTCGTCGCACCGTTACCGCTGCCGTTCCCGCCGAGCCAGTTCCGGTTGCCGAGGCAGTGACGGGCGAGGCGCCCGTGCGTCGCCGTCGCAAGGCCGCCGACGTCCAAGCCGCCGCTGAAGAGCACGCCGCTGCGGAAGCGGCGGCGGCACAAGCGGCTGCCGAAGCTGCCGAACAAGCGCAAGCCGCGGCTGCAGAAGCGGAGCGGCAAGAGGCGGCGCGCATGGCCGCATTACGGGCCGAGGAAGCTGCGCGTGCGCAGGCCGAATCCGCTGCCGAGCAAGCCGAAGAGCGCGCGGAGCTTCGACAGTCGGAGGCCGAGGTCTCGCGCGCGGCGACTGCCGGCGATGGACGCTCCGCGGCCGTTGCCCACTCACACTCGACGGCGCCCGAGCGTCCACGTCCGCGTCCCGTTACGCCGGGCGCACCACGTCCGCGCCCCGTCGCGAGCAGCGGTGGTTTTCCACCGCGTCCGATTGCATCGGCGGCGCCCGGCAGTGGCCCCGGTGGGCCCCCGCGCCGCGACGACAAGCGTCCGCAAGTTGGTGGCGGCGGCGGTGGCGGCGCTGGTGCGGGCGGCGGAGCCGGTACGGGCGTCGCGGATCGTGGCGGCCGTCGTAAAAAGGGCAAGCGCGGCGCCGTCGATCAGGAAGCGGTGGATGCAAACATTTCCAAGACCATGGCGACGATGCGCGGCGCCCCGTCTCGCCGCACATCGAGCGACTTGCGTCGCGGATCTCGCGAGGAACTCGAGGCCGCACGTGTCGCCGAGGCCGAGCGCGAGAAAAAGACGGTTCGCGTCAACGAGTTCATCACCGTCAGTGAGCTTGCCCAAATTCTAAAGGTGCCGGCGACGGAGATCGTCGCGTTCGCCTTCAAGAATCTCGGATTGATGGTGACCATCAATCAGCGCCTCGACTTCGATCAGATCGAGCTCATCGCCGGTGAGTTCGGCTTCCAGGCCGTTCGTGAAGACGCATATCAAGCCGAGGAGACTGGCGTCGCCGCTGAAGCGGACCTCCCAGCCGATCTCGTGTCGCGTCCGCCGGTCGTCACGATCATGGGTCACGTCGACCACGGAAAGACGTCGCTGCTCGACTACATCCGGCACACCACCGTCGTTGCTGGCGAGGCCGGCGGAATCACGCAGCACATCGGCGCGTATCACGTCCAGCTCTCGGGACGAAAGAACATCACGTTCCTCGATACGCCTGGCCACGAGGCCTTCACCGCCATGCGCGCGCGCGGCGCGCAGGTGACGGACATCGTCGTGCTCGTCGTCGCGGCTGACGACTCGGTCATGCCGCAAACGATCGAGGCGATCTCGCACGCCAAGAACGCCGGCGTGCCGCTCATCGTCGCGATCAACAAGATCGATCTGCCGCAGGCCAATCCGAACAAGGTCAAGCAAGAGCTCCTGCAGCACGGCGTGGTGCTCGAAGAGTTCGGCGGCACGACCTTGTCCACCGAGATCTCGGCGAAGAAGGGCACGAACGTCAGCGAGCTTCTCGATCAAATTCTCCTCCAGGCCGAAATCCTCGACCTCAAGGCGAATCCAAATCGCCACGCGACGGGAACCGTGGTCGAAGCGCAGCTTGATCCGGGTAAGGGTCCGGTCGCGACGGTGCTCGTGCAGAACGGAACGCTCAAGGTCGGCGACGACTTCATCTGCGGCATGTACTCGGGTCGCGTTCGCGCGTTGCTCGACGAGCGCGGAAAGATCGTGAAGTCCGCGGGCCCCGCGATCCCGGTGCAGATCCTTGGATTCCAAGGCGTCCCGATGGCGGGCGATCAGCTCATCGTCGTCGAGGACGCCGCCGCGGCGCGCGAAGTTGCGCATCGCCGCGAACGTCTCGACCGCGAAGCGCGGAGCCGTCGCGGAACGCGTGGTGGCGTCACGCTCGAAGACTTCATGGCGCAAGCTGCCGCGGGCGGCCTGCACACGCTCAACATCTTGATCAAAGCGGATCAGGGCGGTCCGGCAGAAGCATTGGCCGACGCCTTGACTGGCCTCTCCACGCCGGAGGTCAAAGTCGACATCGTGCATCGCGGCGTTGGCGCGATCACCGAAAGCGATATTCTGCTCGCCAAGACCGCGGGCGCGATCATCATTGGGTTCCACGTGCGTCCGGACAACAACGCGCGCACCGCGGCCGAGCGTGAAGGCGTCGACATCAAGCTGTATCGCATCATTTACGAAGCGGTCGCCGACGTCCGTGCCGCGATGGAAGGCATGCTCCGCCCCGAAGAGCGCGAAGTCGTGCTCGGCGAAGCCGAAGTGCGCGAGGTGTTCAAGGTGTCGCGCATTGGAACGATCGCCGGTTGCTCGGTGCGCAGTGGAATCATCAATCGTCAGGGTCGCGTGCGCGTCATTCGCGACGGCGTCGAGGTATTCGACGGCACCATCGCGTCGCTCAAGCGCTTCAAGGACGACGTGCGTGAAGTGCGTGAAGGATTCGAGTGCGGTATTGCAGTCGAGAACTTCAACGACATCAAGGTGGGCGACGTCATCGAGTGCTATCGCACCGAAGAGGTCGCGCGCACGCTCGCATCGACCGCGGCAACCTGAGTCAAGCATGGCAACCGAGCATCGGCGTGGCGACCGCGTAGCGGCAGCCATTCGCGAGGTCGTTGCGACCTTCCTCGCCGAAGAAGCGAAGGATCCGCGCATTACCAGCTTCGTGACGGTCACCGGCGTCGAGGTGACGCGCGACCTTCGACACGCCAAGGTGTTCGTCAGCGTCATGGGCTCGGACGCCGAGCGTGCGAAGACCTTCGAGGGCTTGGCGAGCGTCGCGAGTTTTCTGCGCGCACGCGTTGGCCAATCGTTGCGGCTGCGTCTTGCGCCCGAGATCAGCTTCAAACCCGATGAGAGCGTTGCTCACGCCGCACACATCGAGAATCTTCTCTCGAAGATCAAAGAAGGAACCCTGCCGCCCGATGGGGACAGCGACGCCTGACGTGGGTGGTTTGCTGCTCGTCGACAAACCGGCGAGCATCACCTCGCACGACGTCGTCGCCATCGTCCGACGCGTCGTTGGATCTCAGCGCGTCGGTCACACGGGAACGCTGGATCCGTTCGCGACCGGATTGCTCGTGGTTCTCATCAGCCGCGGAACGCGCCTCATCCCGTACATCGATGGCGAGCCGAAAGTCTACGACGCGACCATCCGGTTCGGAGCCGAAACCGATACCGACGACGCGACCGGCGAGACGATTCGCGAATCAGAAGTCCCCGACGATCGGGCCATTGAGGTTGCGGTGGCGCAACTCACCGGTGCGATCGACCAAGTGCCGCCGTCCTACTCGGCGAAGAAAGTCGCTGGAACGCGCGCGTATGCGGCCGCGCGGCGCGGCGTCGCGCTCGATCTCGATCCGTCGCGCATCACGGTGCATCGCTGGGAGCTCGGGTCGCGCGTTGGCGCCGACCTCGCGGCACGCATCACGTGCAGCGGCGGCACGTATATCCGCGCGCTCGCTCGCGATCTCGGCCGACTCACGAACAGCGCGGCGCATCTCGCGACGCTTCGTCGTGTGCAATCTGGCTGCTTTCTCGTCGACGACGCGTGCACGCTCGCGCAGCTGCGCGCCGGCGATTTTAAGATGCAGCCGCTGCGCGACGCAATTCCCTCGATCCCGACACGCCGTCTCGCCGAACCGGAACTGACGCGCGTCCTCCATGGCAACGCGATCGTGGCGAACGGCGAACCGTTGGCTTCGCGCGTCGCGCTCATCGACGATGAGAAAGCGCTGGTGGCGATTGCCGAACGCGAAGGTGATGCGTTGCGTCCCAAGCTTGTGCTTCGCGATGTCTGAGGATTCAGATCGCAACGGCTTGCCGCAGCTTGCGGACGGTTGCGTCGTCACCGTCGGCACGTTCGACGGCGTTCACCTCGGCCACCGCGACATTCTTCGTCGAGTGCAAGAGCGCGCTGCCGCGGCGGGGCTTCCGGCGGCGCTGGTCACGTTTCGACCGCATCCGCTCGAAGTCGTCAACCCGACGGCGGCCCCCATGCTCCTGACGCCCGGTGAGGAGCAGCTTGACGCTCTCGCTGACAGCGGACCACTGGCCGTGATTGTCCTTCCGTTCACCGCGACGCTCGCACGCTACTCGGCGGAGGAGTTCGTCAGCACCCTGCTGATCGGCCGATATCACATGCGTGAGCTCGTTATCGGATACGACCATGGCCTTGGGCGTGGTCGTCAGGGCGACGTCACTCTGCTCGCCGACCTCGGCCGGCAGAATCGGTTCGGCGTAGACGTCGTGCCGCCGACCGTCGACGATCTCGGCGTTCCGATCTCGTCCAGTGCAATCCGCACGCTGCTTGCGCACGGCGACCTCGACCGAGTGCGACGCGGCTTGGGACGGTCGTACTCGTTCCGCGGTGTCGTCGTCCCCGGGGCGCAGCGCGGACGCGACCTCGGCTATCCGACGCTCAACATCGAGCTCGGCTCGGTGCGCAAACTTCTGCCGCCCGAAGGGGTATACGCTGTCCGTGCACGCGCGGCACGCGGCACGTTCGGTGGAATGATGAACCTCGGCCCGCGTCCAACCTTTGGGGAAGCAGGGCGATCGCTAGAGGTCCATCTGTTCGACGTCGCCGGCGATTGGTATGGCGAAGACGTTTCTGTCGAGTTGATTCATCGTCTTCGAGACACCACGCGCTTTGCGACTGTCGACGCACTCATCGAACAGCTTGGTCGCGACGCCGAGAGCGCACGACTTGCGTTGACGCAAGCCTAAGGCCCAGTTAACCTTATAGGTTCCGCGAAAGGCCCCTACCTCCTTCCCGTAGTCGTATGCCCCTGAAGTACCGCATATTAACCATCGTGGCGCTGTGCCTGGTGTCGGTCTGGGCGCTGTTCCCGCGCAACGTCACGTCGCGTGAGATCGGCGCCGATCGTCTCATGCACGATGTGACCAGCCGTCGCGTCCCGCTTCGCCAAGGGCTCGACCTCAAGGGCGGCACTTACCTCGCGCTCGAGGTCAACGACTCTGCGCAAAAGATCCCAGCCGATAAGAAGGCTGATGCCATCGATCGCGCGCTCAAGACGGTGCGGTCGCGCATCGAAGGGTTCGGCGTGTCGGAGTCGGTCGTGCAGAAGCAGGGCAACGACCGCATCGTCGTTCAGATTCCCGGCATTCAAGATCCTGAACGCGCACGCAAGCTCGTCGAGTCTCAGGCGTTCCTCCAGTTCAAGATCGCGGATAAGACGCAAGCGCTCGAGCGCGCGCTTCCACGTCTCGATCAGGTGATCAAGCAGCGCGGTCTGACGCCGGCGAACGATACGACGACCAAACCGGCTGCGGCGGCGAACAAGGGCCTGCAGGGGCTCCTCAATACCGATACGACCAAGAAGAGTGACTCCGCCAAGAAAGCCGGCACTGGAGTGAAGAAGGATTCGGCGGCCAAGAAAGACTCCGCTGCCGCCGCTGATTCGCTCAAGATCCAGCCTGGCGGCGCGTTCTCGTCATTGATCGAGCAGGGCGGAATGCCCGGCGAGTTCTACGTCGAAACGACCAAGATCCCGACGCTCGACCGCTATCTGGCCGACTCTGCGGTCAAGGCCGCGATGCCACCCGGAAAAGATTTCTTGCCGGGCTCTGATTCCGCGTCGCTCCAGGGCAAGTGGTACCGCACCTACTATCTCGTCGACAACAAAGAGATCGCCACGGGCGAGCATCTGATCAACGCACAGCCCAATCAGAACACGCTCGACGGAACGGTCGTCGAGTTCACGATGGACAACATCGGCGGTCGTCGCTTCCGATCGGAAACCGGGAAGCACATCGGCGATTACATGGCGATCATCCTCGACAACCGCGTGATGGGTCGTCCTCCGGTCATTCAGGGCGCGATCGGAACGCGTGGTCAGATCACGATGGGCGGCAAGTCGCTCGCTGATGCGCAGGACCTCGCGCTCGTGCTCCGTGCCGGTGCGCTTCCGGTGCCGCTCCGCGTCGCCGAGGTCCACAGCATTGGACCGAGCCTCGGCCAGGATTCGATCGACAAGGGTTTGCGCGCAGCGATCATCTCAGTGGCGCTCGTCGTCGTCATCATGCTGGTCTATTACCGCTTCTCCGGCGTACTCGCCGTCGGCGGTCTGATCCTCTACATGCTGTATACGCTCGCCGCTCTCGCCGGATTCGATGCCGTGCTGACGCTTCCCGGAATCGCGGGCTTTGTGCTCTCGATCGGTATGGCGGTCGACGCGAACGTGCTGATCTTCGAGCGGATCCGCGAAGAGCTCGCGCGCGGAAAAACTGTACGAACGTCGATCGATGAAGGCTTCCGTCATGCGATGCCCGCCATTGTCGATTCCAACGTGTC
>JAICYT010000168.1 GCA_025934075.1 Gemmatimonadaceae bacterium | reverse complement strand
TCGAAGCTCACCGAGGCCCGGCACGATTCGAGGCGTTTGTAATAGAACACCGGAGGCCAGGCCGTACGTGCACGCGAACAAGACGATCATGAGCAACGTTCTTCGACGCAGGACGGGGCGAAGTAACGCGTGAATCCTCGGGCGCGCTACTCGGTCAGCGCTGCGCTGGCGGAGCCATTCGGATGACTCAGGCAAGAACGGCCGGAGCGCGATCAACGGAATCGCCGGCACCAATCCGAACACCAACGCGTACCGCCACGCATCGTGGCTTGCCGCGATGCTAGGAAGCCGATCGGCGAACGTCACCGCGAGTCCGTATCCAGCCGTCGCCATGAGACCACCCAGGCCTGCAGCGCTTTGGGTGACCCCAAGCACTCGCTCACGACGGCGTGGGTCATCGAATAATTCGGCCAGCCAGGCGACAGCGGCGCCGTATTCCGCGGATACGCCCATCACCGTCACACAGCGAAACACGAGAAGCTCTTCAAGCGTTGCCGCACGCGCCGCCGCGAACGAAGAAAGCGCGTAGAAAAGGATGCTCCACATGAGCACGCGGCGTCGACCGAAGCGATCGGTCAGCCAACCGCCAACAAGGCCAAGAACAGCCCCCGCGATGGCCGGCACATAAAACATCAGCCCGACCCAGCGGTTGAATTCCCGCGTTCCCGGCGTCAATCCACTAAGCGTCACGATCGCCGGCCGAACGATGACGGGCAGGACGAGCATTTCATAAAGATCGAACGCGAATCCGAGCGCGGCCACGGTACAAACGAGCCACTGGACCGTCGTGAGCGAGTCGCGTCGCGAGTTTGCGCTGGTCGGCAGGTCGTCTGTCATCAATGGCACTATCGCATCCGCCATTCTACGCCGCCCCGAGGATTAGTGTGATGCTATTTGCCGCCGGCGCCGCCATAAGACAAGTTCAGGAAACTTGAGAACTATTGAGGACAGCTCAATGGTGCATCTCAGCACTCGTCAGCTTCGCGCCTTCCTACTCGTCGCGCATCACCGGAATTTCGCCCGAGCAGCGGAGGCGCTCTTCATCACGCCCTCCGGGCTGAGTCTTGTCATTCGCGAGCTCGAGACGCAGCTCGGGTTCCGACTCTTCGACCGCACGACGCGGCACGTCGCGCTCACCGAGCAGGGCGCGGCCCTTCTCCCCGTCGTTCGACGAACCCTCGACGAAATGGATTCGGCGATCGCGGATCTCGGTGTGTCGACGCGTGAGGCGAGCCGCACCTTGTCCGTGGGCGCGCCCCCGCTGATTGCCGCCAACATCTTGCCGCATGTGATCCACGAGTTCCGTGCGCAACATCGGTCGCTCGAGATCCGCCTGGTAGACGCCAATCTCACCACCATTCAGCAGATGGTCGAAGCCGGGGACTTGGACATGGGACTCGGCGCGTTTTTCGGGCCATCGCCGGGTACGCGCCGGACCGCGCTCTTTCGCTTTTCGCTGGCTGTCATTCGCGCCGACCTGAACGAAACCGCACGTCGCGCAACAACAACATGGTCCGCGCTTCGAGGCGAGACGCTCGTCGCACTCAACGCCGCAAGCCCGCTCCAGCGACTCATCGAGAAGCAGTTGGCGCGCGTGCCTGGTCTGCACCGCGGACCAGTGCTCAACAGCCTCGACACACAGATCGCGATGGTCGAAGCCGGAGAGGGTATCGCGGTGATTCCTTCGTACGGGCTTCCGGCCTGCCGCAATCGTCGCGTCGCGATGAGTCGCTTGATCAACCCCGTCGTCGACCTGGATTTCTCGCAAATCCGAGCGCGTGGTCGAGAACTGTCCGACGACGCGGGGGCATTTACGACTTTCCTAAAAGCCCACATGGCGCGCTGGGCTGGCCGATCCGGCGTGCTATGAGGGCGAGTTCGCCAGCCTCGTGCGAACCTGTCTTTTCAGCGCCGGATATTTTCTTCGTACGATTGCTTGAGCGGAATCGCCGCGCCGGGGGATTACCTAGCGAATCGACCCCACGAAAGCCGCTCGCACGAGCGAAGTCGCGCAAGCAGGAGAGCCTTCCGCAGGCGTGAACGACGCGCAAGAAGCCGCTGGCCCGAGAGTCGTACTGACCAGCTCGTCGGCGATCAGCGTTCGAACGAACTCACGATCCGTCTCTCGGAACTCGGCGAGCTGGCTCGCCGCGAGGTCGTGCGCTTCAACGCACCAGCCGGTCGGGTTTCGCATATTCGCGCTACGCACAGCAATAGCGCGGCGCTGCCATCCCGCGGGCAAGACCGCCGCTTCGATCGCGACACCGTGCACATAGTAACCGAACGCCTGGTGAAACGGAGAAAGCTCGCCGAGGTTCGCGTCGATGACATCGACCATGTCGACCGCGTTCACCGGCGCGATGTCCGCTTCCGCGGACTGCCGCAACGCAGCCGGCGCGTCGGGATACTGCCCGAGAATCGCCTGCGAACCGAACACGTACACGGCGTTGTCCTGTGCGACGTCGCATGAGGCGCGGATCGCGTGCTCCAACTCTTCCCGCGTCATCGGCGCTTGGTCCTCGCGACCACGGCACGTGCTTCCCCATCCGTCTCGCTCGAGAGGACGGCCTTGCGCTCGGACGGCGTCAGCAAGTCGAGCGCGGGAAGCGTCTGGCGAAGTCGCGTGGCGCGTTCGCTTCGGTCGGTGAGAATCCGCTCCAGCTTTCCGGGCGACGCGGTGTCCAGAATTCTCAGCCATTCGCGCAGCTCGCGACGTTCGCCAGACGACGCATGCTTCTCTCGCTCGGCGATGCGCGCCCGCGCACGCTGCGCGAGCGTTGGATCGCGTTTGAGCTTCGCTGTGACCGCGATCGCCAGACGACGCGCGCGCATGTCGTGCTCGCCGTGTGAGCGTAACGATTCTGATGAGGAACGTCTGCCCGCCGGCGTAACGAACGCCATTGGTGGGACGCCGTCGAGAGCCACAACCTGCGCAAGTCGGTCAGGTTCGGCACTCGCCCGTCGTTCGATTTCGCTGCGAGTTAGACCACTCACCGCGATCTGTACGCCGAATCGGCGCTCGATGTCGCTGATTCGGTCCGTGAGCGCATCGGTGAGCTGCGGCAGTGACCTCGGATCAGCAACGACCCATAGACTCAGCGACTCCTCACCGCCGCGTTCATCGTTCAATCCCTCGAGCCACGCCGCCGAGGGACGCGGCGAGATCGCCGCGAACGATTCGCGGAGCGCACCGACCAACGCTGTCGCTCGCTGCGCCTCGGCGTTGAACAATTCCACCAGCGCGCGGCCGAGCGGATGCGCGGAGCGGAAGCGGAGCTGCCGGCGCGCGCCGGCGCCAATGAATTCGACAATACCGGTGGTCTCCAACGCTTCGAGCGCAGGGTACACGGACGTCCGACCGAGCTGGGCCCGGCGCGCGAGCTCGCCAGCAGTCATCGGCGTTTCGGTGCGGGACAGGACACGGAGGAGACGCACGTTCGCCTCGGTACCGAGGATGGTGTTGAGCGGTGTCTGGACCGTGTTCTGGGAGCGGCGGGGTGGGCGCATGTCTGCCGTAATAGACGTTTGTCTGCTTAATACAATCGTCTCTTATGAAGGACAAGGTCCAATCCCTCGCGCTCCTCGACGCGACCCGCGTTTCTCCGATGCAGGCGCTCGAGTAGAGCGCAGTGGCCACGCCGGCGGAAGCCTCTCGTGCCGAATCAGCAACATCATAGTGCTAAATGTGCATTTGACGTGTCAGCTGAACGCGCATAGACATTCGTCCCATGGGAGAGAGTATGGACGGCCTGCTCCACGACGTGCGCTATGCCTGCCGGACGCTGAAGAAAAGTCCCGCGTTCGTGACGATCAGCGTGCTGACCCTGGCGCTCGGCATCGGAGCGAATCTCGCGATCTTCACCATCGTGAACGCCGTGCTGCTCCAGCCGCTCCCCTTCCGCGAATCGGACCGCATCGTTCGCGTCTTCGACGATCTCGGCGGTGCCGGAGCCAAGAACGTTGGCATGTCGGTTCCCGAACTATACGATTTGCAACGCTCCGGAGCATTCGAAGAGATCAGCGCGATCATTCCCACGAGCCAGGCCTTGTCGGGCGGCGATCGAGTGGACCGGATCGAGTTTCTCGGGACGAGCCCGAGCTACTTCGAGGTCCTCGGCGCGAAGCCGGCGCTCGGGCGGACGTACACGCAGTCGGAGTGGGTGCCGGGCTGCCTCGACGGCGTCGTGATCAGCGACGGCCTCTGGAAGCGCCAGTTCGGATCGGATCCACAGGTCATCGGACGACGGGTTCGCATCGATGAAGACCCGTATACCGTCATCGGCGTCATGCCGCCCGGATTTCGGCACCCCGGCAACACGCTGGACGGAGACGTCGACATTTGGTCGGCATGCGGATTCGCCGCCCATCCCTTCCCCTCGCCGCCCCGGCGGAACGTACGGTTTGTCGCTGGAGCATTGGGTCGCCTGAAACCGGGCATCACGCTCGAACAGGCGCAGCGGCGACTCGATGCGCTGGCGATTTCGCTCCAGCAGACCTACCCCGAGGATTATCCCAAGCAGCAGGGTTGGTCGCTTCACCTGGAGCGTGCCCAAACCAGCCTGACGGGCAATGTGCGACCGACGCTCGTGATCTTGCTCGCCGCCGTCAGCTTTGTCCTCCTGATCGTCTGCGTGAACGTCGCCAGCCTGCTGATCGCGCGGGCGTCGGCACGGATGCGCGAGTTCGCGATTCGCCAGGCACTCGGCGCGTCGCGCGGCCAGCTCGTTCGACAGGTGCTGACCGAAAGCGTGCTCGTATCGCTCGCCGGAGGCACGGCCGCGCTGGTCGTGCTCACAATCGCACAACGATCGCTTCTTGCGCTGATGCCCGCGGACGTGCCGCGACTCGCCGAGGTGCATGCGGATTTGCGAATGGTGGCATTCGCGCTGGTGCTTTCGCTCGGCACAGGAGTGCTGGTTGGATTGGTGCCGGCGCTCCACGCATCGGCGATCGATCCCAATCGGGACTTGCGGGACGGGGGACGGACGGGGGGCGGACAGAGCGTGCGCCAAAATCGCTCGCGCGGGGCGCTCGTCGTGCTCGAGGTCGCGCTGTCGGCGGTGTTGCTCATTGGCGCCGGGTTGCTGGTCCGCAGTTTCTCGGCTGCGCTGGGTCAGAATCCCGGGCTCGATCCACAGCGGCTCGTCGCCGGCCAAGTCTGGATTCCCTTTCCGATCAATCCCAAGGCGGATCAATATGGGACGCCGGCGCAGCAGGCCGGGCTCGTCAGGGAGCTGCTTGCCCGCATCGCCCTGATCCCCGGTATCGAGCAATCCGCGGTCGGGTCGTCGAGCGATATCCCGCTTCTGGGCAATGGAAACAATCCCCTCGCGTTTTCATTACCCGACGAAGTCTCGACGCAGGCGAATGATCATGCGGCGGAGTTTGGAGCCGTGAGCGCAGGGTATTTCGCGGTGCTCAAGACGCCGCTGAAGCAGGGCCGTGTCTTCACCGATCACGACACGGACTCCACCGCCAGGGTCGTGGTGGTCAACGAAGCGTTCGTTCGCAGATTCTCACCGCAGCGAGACGCAATTGGCCGCCGGGTGCGGTATGTCTGGCGATTCGGGGATGGCGCCGAAAACGAAGCCGAAATCATCGGCGTGGTAGGCGATGTGCGAAATGACGGATTGGACGTGGCGCCGCCGCCGCGCGTGTATGAATCCATTCTTCAGCATACCAGCACCACGCCCGCCGTATTTCTCCGCACACGTTCCGACGTCGACGTGAAGGCGACGGAAGCGGCGCTCACGCAGACGGTACACAGCATCAATCCGGAACTTCCTGTTTTCAACGTCAGGAGCATGGCGGACTTGATGTCGGCTTCGATGGCGCGGCGCCGGTTCTCGCTGTTGCTGATTTCCATGTTTGCGGTGTCGGCTCTCCTGCTCGCCGCGCTCGGGATCTACGGCGTGATGGCCTTCGTGGTCAGCCAGCGCGCACAGGAATTCGGCATTCGGATGGCCTTGGGCGCGAGGCCTCGGAATATCCTCAGCCTCGCGTTCCGTCCCGGCCTCATGCTCACCGCCACCGGCACCATTGTCGGGCTGGGCGCGTCGATCGTCGTGACACGACTGATGTCGAGCCTCCTGTTCGGCGTGTCGGCGACCGACCCGATGACGTTCGTCGTCGTGCCGGTCGTGCTCGGGATCGTCACGATGGCCGCCTGTTTCATTCCCGCGAGGCGCGCCACCCGCGTTTCTCCGATGCAGGCGCTCAAGTGATACGAGCAACAGAGCGATATCCACCGACTCTCCCAACAAAACACCCTATATGCCGCTGAAACCGATTACGTCCGACCGTGTCGCCACACCGGTCGGTCCATTTTCACCTGCTGTTCGCGACGGCGATCGTGTCTACACGAGCGGGCAGATCGCACAAGATCCCGCGACGGGCAAGCTGATCGAGGGCGGCGTCGCCGCTCAAACAGAACGAGTTCTTCGCAACGTCGAAGCGGTCCTGAACGCCGCGGACAAGTCGCTCGCCGACGTCGTGAAGGTGAACGTGTATCTAACGGACATGCGGAACTTCGCCGAGATGAACGAGGTGTACGCGAGACACTTTGCCGCGCCCTATCCGGCTCGCACGACGATCGCCGTCGCGGCTCTGCCACTCGGCGCCATCGTCGAGATGGAGATGATCGCCGGCGACTGAACGCCCGATTCGACGTTCAGTCCCATCGGCGAACACAGCCAGTTGGATGCCGGCGAACGGCTGAGTCGAAAGACATCGAGAGGGACGTACCGAAGACGGACGCTGCTACTTGGACCAGGGCGGAGCCACGCCGTTGGTGCGCGCGTACGCGATCGACTGTCCAAGATGCTCGTGTTGATCCTCGAGGACGTGCAACACTGCGTCCCGTTTCGTCCAGTCTTGCCCGAACAGTTTCACCGTCGTCTGCAGGTCGTTGTTGGAGAGTGCCGTTATCGCTTTTTGCAGATTGGCATACGATGACTTGAGCGCCTCCTGCAGCTTCTCCGGATCGGTGACGGGCGCTGGCCTGGCCGCGGCGGGGGTACCCGCGAGCGTACTGGCGAGCAGACCGTTCTCGAACACGATCAGGTTGAAGACGTCGGCGACGGAGCGAACACCCGGTCCCGGTTTCCAGTCGTACTTGCCCGCCATGACACGCGCCAGTCCGGTGAATTTGTCGGAGAGTGTTCCGGCATCTTGCGCCAGGGCGGCCTGCAGTCCTGTCGCCTGCCTCGGCGCCTGCGCCAACGGCGCCGTCGAGGCAATCGCGAACACGCACAACCCGATTCGACTCAGAATCCTCTTCATGTGGAGCTCCCGTATCTGTATGGTGTGGTGAGCGGATACGCCGCTGGATGAGAGGCCGGCGCTCCCGCGTGCACGCCACCAGACTCTATAGAAGTACCAACAATTCCACAACTTCATTATTTTCACGATGATGTTGCTGCTTTCGCACGATTCTTCGGATCGGTAGGAGGGAGTCATGCTCGATGAGATGCGGACGTTCGTCGTCCTGGCCGAGTCGGGTTCGTTGCAACGGGCTGCCGAGCGGTTGTTCCTGACGCCGTCGGCGGTCACGCGGCAGATCCAGCGCCTCGAGGCGGCCTTGAAGACGCCCCTCCTCGATCGCCGCGTGAAACCGGGACGGATTACCCGCGAAGGCCGCGCGGTGCTCGACCGCGGGCGGCAGATGCTGCGCATCATGGACGATCTCAAGGCGAGCAGCGCGAAGGAGGCCGAGCCGAGCGGAATGTTCCGCGTCGGGTTGTCGTTCATGCTCGCACAACCGAGCCTCGTCTCGTCGATCGAGCGCTTGACGAGTCGCTTCCCCAAGCTTCAACCGGTGCTGAGCACCCATCTCAGGTCACAGCTCGTCGAGCAGCTGCGCACCGGCGAGCTCGATGTGGCACTGGCGTTCCTCTCGGCGGACGACTCGATGCCCGGCGATTTGGCCAGCAGCGTCATAGCCGCAGAATGTCTGGTGTTGGTCAAAGCGAGAGGACCGCAACGTCGCCCACGGCGCGGCAGCAAGTCGAAAGATCACGCGCTCGACGGACGCTGGGTGCTCAACCCGACCGGCTGCTTTATTCGAGCCGCGATCGAGGCGAGATTGCGCGAGCTCGGCTCTCCGTTCGAGCTCGCCGCCGCGATCAACAACATCGACATGCAGTTGTCGCTGGTGGCGAGCGGGATCGGGTTCGGGGCTATCCCGTCACGATTTCTTGCCTCGCATCCGAAGCGCCGGCAGCTGGAGCGTATCACGCGGACCGGCGTCAGCATTGAAGCGTCGATCGTGTTCGTGCAAGCCGCCCATTTGGGCCGGCTCGAACCTGCGGCGGCATTTCTCCAAAAAGAGTTTCGGGACCATTTCGCTGCCGTCAGAAGCGGAGCTCCATGAAGACCGCGCTGGAGCGATACCGGTCGAGGGTGTCGCGTGGCTGATACGTCGTCATGCTGTTTTCGGCATACGGCGCTATTTCAGCGAAACCGGCCGACTTGTAGAGCGCGTGCGCCGCGGACAGCAATTTGAGGCTTTCCAGCCGCACGGCTTCGTAGCCGATCGCCCGTGCGTCCGACAGGAGCTGCTGTAGGAGCAGGCGGCCCGCACCAACGCGGCGGACGTGCGGCTGCACGTACATCCGCTGAATTTCGGCGACGGACGGCGTGATGCGTTTGAGACATCCGACTCCGACATTCGCGCCCGCGCGGCGGATCACGTAGAAGCGGCCGCCCGGGGGATAGAACTTCGCGCGATCCTCGATGTCCGACGTGACCATTGCGTCGACGTCGAACGACAGGCCGTAGCTTGCGGCGGCAACGCTCGCGAGCCATCGCAACTACTCGGCAATGAGATCCCGCGCCGCTCCGCGCGTTGCCGCG
>JAICYT010000059.1 GCA_025934075.1 Gemmatimonadaceae bacterium | reverse complement strand
GGTCGCGGCTATTTCGGCGGCCCGCCACCTCGCCTAGACTAGGGCTTTACCATCTTTGGCGGTGCATCGGCAAACGAATAGCCGTAGCCGGACTTGGGGCATTTCACGGCGGAGTTGGTCGGGCTGAACATTCCATTGGGATTCGCCTTGTACAGCCAGACATGGAGATCCCAATGATGGAGCTCGGCGGGCATAATCGGCGCGTGCCCTTCCATAGGGCCCATCAGCTTATGGCCAAGCACCGTCGGCGGCGTCTTGGCCAGATCCGTTGGAACGAACCACTCGGCGCCGGTGAGCACGAGCTTGTCCCCGACGGGCTCGTACAATAGGACCTGCGGTTTCGTCGAATCGAGCTTCGGACCCACGAGTCCCATGTTGATGAAGTGCACCCCCATTGCGCCCGGCTTGTATTCCATGGCGCCAGCCTCGGAGCTGCCGCCGGGAAAATCGACGCACCCGATTGTCGACAAATACCCTTCGCGCACGGCGACGATTGGATCCTTGTACTTGTCGAGGGCTGCCTTGACGGCGTTGATCGCGGCGGAGTTCGCGGCCGCAGGGGCTCCTTGCTGTTTGGCTTGCGCGCTAAGCGGAGCGGTGCTCAGCGACGTGAGTGCGACGAGCGCGGTGAGACCGACTGCGAGCAACCGAGTCTCCGGCTGTCTACGAAGCGACATACACGACTCCTTCTATTTGGGGGGAGCGCAAAGCATCCAATGGAAGCAGCCACCTGTCAAGCGGGCGCAGGCAAAGGAGTGCCCAGCGGACGGTCAGTAGCGCGGCACTCGTGGATCGACGTCGCTGCTCCAACGCAAGATGCCGCCCGCCAAATTCCGCACGCGCGCGAACCCTTGCGATTGCATGAAGCGCACGGCGTCCGCGCTTCTGACGCCAGATCTGCACATCACGACGATCTCGCGCGTTTTGTCGAGCGAGGACAACGACTTTGGGATTTGACCGAGCGGAACGAGACGCGCGCCATCGATGTGCGCAATCGCCCACTCATATGGTTCGCGCACGTCGATCAGATCGAGGGAGTCGTCGCCGCCCGAGAGACGCGCGGCAAGCTCGCGTGGCGTAATCTCGAGCACATCGTCGATGTCGTCCATTGTCTCGGCACCCGGTGAACCGCAGAACTCGTCGTAGTCGATGAGTGTGGTGATCGTTCGAGTTCCGCACGCAGGACAGGCGGGATCTTTGCGCAGCGTCATCGCGCGGAATTGCATCGATTGCGCATCGATCAACAACAAGCGGCCGGCAAGCGTCTCACCGATTCCGAGAATGAGCTTGATCGTTTCGGTCGCCTGAATGGTTCCCACGATCCCGGGCAACACGCCGAAGACCCCGCCTTCCGCGCAGCTCGGCACGGATCCCGGCGGCGGCGGCTCTGGGAAGAGACATCGATAACACGGGCCATCGGCCATGCCGAACACCGACGCTTGGCCCTCGAAGCGAAAGATGCTGCCGTAGACGTTGGGCTTCCCGAGCAATACGCATGCGTCGTTGGTGAGATAACGCGTGGCGAAGTTGTCCGTGCCGTCGACGACGATGTCATAACCGCCGATGATCTCGAGGGCATTGGCCGATGTCAGCCGCGTCTCATACGTCTCGACTCGGACATGCGGATTGAGGTCGTGCAGTCGTGCCCGCGCGGACTCGAGCTTGGAGCGCCCGACGTCTTTCGTTCCGTGCAAGATCTGGCGTTGCAGATTGCTCACGTCGACGACGTCGAAGTCGATCACGCCGAGCGTGCCGACGCCGGCCGCCGCGAGATATAGCGCGACCGGTGAGCCGAGTCCGCCAGCGCCGACGGTCAAGACGCGCGCGGCTTTGAGTTTCTGCTGTCCCGCCACGCCGACGTCGGGCAGTATGAGGTGCCGGGAGTACCGCTGGATCTCGTCGGTCGTGAGGGTCGGCGTCATGGAGAGAAGTGTAGCGACGTTCCTGTGCCGCTATCCGCCGCTGACCGCGGGAACGATGGTGAGCGTGGAACCATCGGCGAGCTCCGTCTCGAGCCCGTCGAGGAACCGAACGCTTTCCGTGCCAACGAAGACGTTCACGTGCGGTCTCAGCTCGCCCTGTTCAGTGAGCAGGCGGTCGGTGACAGCGGGAAGCCGCGCGCCGAGCGACGCGAGCGCATCAGCGACGGTCGGACACGGTTCGTCGAGCGAGACGACATTGCTGCCGCGCGCGTATTGATGGAGCGCTCTCGGAAGAACGATCGAGATGGCCATCGTTTGCTCAGTGGTTTCCGCCGACGACGGCCGCTTTCACGCAACACACCGGCGGCAAGCTGTCGGCGATCTCCGTCCAGTTGTCACCGCCGTCGCGCGAGCCGAAGATTTTTCCGTTCCGCGTCCCGAAGTAGACACCCGCGGATTCGTGCGAGTCGGCGGTCAACGCATCACGCACCACCGTCTCATACGCTCGTTCTTGCGGCAATCCGTTCGTCAGCGGCTCCCATGAGGCGCCAGCATCGCGCGTACGATAGACCCGGAGCTTTGCGTCTGGCGCACAGCGGAACTGGTCCGATTGCATCGGCACGATGTAGACGGTGTCGGGGTCATGCGGATGCATCTGCATGCAGAATCCGAAATCCGACGGAACGCCATTCGCCACGTCGTGCCACGTATCGCCCCAATCGTCGCTGCGATACAGGCCCCAGTGATTTTGCAGGAAGAGACGCTCGGGTTTCGCGGGGTGGCTCGCCACCTTGTGCACGCATTGCCCGAACTCCGGATACTTGTCGGGCAGGAATTCAGCACGCACTCCGTGGTTGCGGGGGCGCCAGCTCTTTCCGCCGTCTTCCGTTCGATAGACGCCGCCGGTCGACATCGCGATCAGCATGCGTTGTTTGTCGTGTGGATGCGGAACGATGGTATGCAGACACAGTCCACCGCCGCCTGGCTGCCACTTTTGTCGATGCTCGTGGTTGAGCAATCCGTCAACCGGCGTCCAGCTCTCGCCGGCGTCGCGCGATTCGAACAAGCACGCCGGCTCGACACCGGCCCACATCAAATCGGGATCGTCGGCGGGCCCGGGTAGAATCTGCCAAATCTGGACGAGCGACAGTCCCGATGCTTCGGGAAAGCGCACAGTCTGGCGCTCCGGGCCGGTCCATGATTTTCCGAAATCGTCGCTGAGCCGGACCGTGCTGCCCCAATGAAAGCTGCGGGTAGCGGCGAGCGTTCGCTGGCGACCGTTTCGCTCGTCGTACGCGAGCGCGTACACCGATTCGCCTGGAAAGTGCGGACCGGTGAGCGTCCACGCTTTGCGCGATGCGTCCGACGCGAGAACGAAGGCACCTTTGGTCGTGCCGACGAGAATCAGCGTGCTCCCGGGAGCGAGCTTCCCGTCATTGATTGACGACGTCGAAGGCATGGCGAGAGAAAGTTGCGGATGACTGTGGCGATTGGGTGACCCAAGGAGAAACTGCGTCACGTCGGCGACGGACGCAACGGATTGCCGTCGTGGCCGCGACTATGGCATGCCCGGCGCTTTGCCGACGTCCGCTTGCACAGCGGCGATGATGCCCATTTCCATGTAGATCGGCCGCACGTGCTCTCGCAGCAACGGGAGCTTGAACGCAAGCCACACGGCGCCTGCAATGCACGCGACACCGCCAGCGACGATGGTCGCCGATGGACCGATGCGATCCGCGACAACGCCGGCGAGCAAACTGCCAATCGGCGCGGTACCGAGAAAGGCCATTGCATAAAACGCCATCACTCGACCGCGTAAGTGCTCTTGGGTAATCGTTTGAAGGATCGTGTTCGTCGACGCCATCTCGACCATGAAGCCGGCGCCAGCGATCGGGAGCAGGAGTAGAGCGATCCAGAGCGAGCGTGCGAGTCCAAACCCGATGATGCCAAGCCCGAATGCAAGCGTCGCGACGATCATCACCCGTCCGAGACCAAGCACGCTCGTGCGCGAGGCGAGGTAGAGTGTACCGGCTACCGCTCCGCAGCCGGTCGCCGTCATGAGAAAGCCGAGTGTGTGCGGGCCTCCGTGCAAGACCTGCGACGCGATCATCGGCATGAGCACCGTGTACGGCATTCCCATCGCGCTCACGATCGCGAGCAGAATCAACACGGTGCGCACGGGCGGAAAACCGGTGACATAACGAAATCCCGTACGCAGCTCGCCAAGGATGCTTTCCGACGACGTCCTCGGCGCCGATCGCGTCACGCGCATCGCGAGCAATGATCCGATCACGGCGACGTAGGAGATCGAATCGATCATGAAGCACCATCCCTCGCCCACGAGGGCGATGATGATGCCGCCGATCGACGGACCGATGATGCGACTGCCATTGACCATCGTCGAGTTGAGCGCGATTGCATTTGGCAAGTCGGCGCGGTCCTCGATCATCTGGACGACGAACGCTTGTCGCGCCGGCGTGTCGAACGCGTTGATGACGCCTTGCACGATCTGGAGGAACAGCACCCACTCGACCGTAATCGTGCCCGAGAGCGCGAGTACGGCGAGCGCCAGCGATTGCAAGGCCGAGAGCACCTGCGTCCACACGAGAATCCGATGGCGGTCCCAGCGGTCGATGACGACACCGGCGAACGGCGCGAGCAGCAGGGTCGGGATCTGTCCGCAGAATCCGACAAGGCCCAAGAGCAGCGCCGAGTTCGTGAGTCGATAGACGAGCCAACTCGTTGCGATGCGCGTGATCCAGGTTCCAATCAGCGAGACGCTCTGTCCGCTGAAGAACAAGCGGTAGTTCCGATGCTTTAGTGCGCGACCGATGCTCGGACGCTTCGCTGCGGCGGTCATTGCCGAAGCGTTTGGCAATATGAGGACCGTGACGTGACGCGCCCGCTATCTGCCGAGCACGACGTGGGCGGCCGCCGGGTCACCGACCTCCGGTTGTCACGATTGGCAGCTCGATGAAGCTCGCGTGCGACGGCTCGTGGAAGATTCGATGCTCGGCCTTCTTGTAGTCGGCTGGCTTCGCCCAGAAAATGTTCGGCACGAACGTTTGCGGATTTCTATCGTACAGTGGGAACCAGCTCGATTGGATCTGCACCATGATTCGATGCCCGGGCAGAAAAACGTGGTTCGTCGTCGGCAGCGCGAACTTGTAGAGAAGGGGCGTGTTCGGAGCGATTGGCTTTGCGGACTCGAAGCCTTCACGGAAACGGCCGCGCAAAATGTCCATGGCAACCGGAAGCTGATAGCCGCCCATCTTCGGCTGGCCGCCGACTTCGTCTGGATAGACGTCGATCAGCTTCACGACCCAATCGGCATCGGTGCCAGTGGTCGACGCGAAGATGTCCGCGGTCGGCTGCCCGCTGATCATGACGGCGGCTGCGAGCGCGTCGGTTTCATAGGATAGCACATCGGTGCGACCCGACGCCTCACGCTGGTCGTCGACGAGCCATTCGGGCCATGTCAACCCGTTGTCGTATCCGATCGGCTGAATGGGGCGCTTTCGAAACGGAACGGGTTTCGCGGGATCAGAGATGTATGAATCGAACGCGTCGCCGTTGGCGGCCGGTGCGCTGAATCCGACGGCAAAGCCGCTGTGCAAGTACAGCGGCGTCGGACGAATCGTGCAGCCGGCCGCGCAACCCGATGGCCACGACGTCAACCGCTCCCAGCGATTCGCGCCGGTGACGTACGCGTTGACCGGCGCGATGTCCGCCGGCGGCCCACCATCCTTCAGGTAGTGCGCGAGAAACGGTCCGAGTATCTGCTGTTGGAAGTAGCGCGACGTGTTGCTCTCGAAATCGAGTGCGCCCAGTGTGCTGCCGTTCTCGATCTCTTGACCGTGATGCCACGGGCCGATGACGAGGAACACCTTGTCGTTGTTCACGTCCTTGGGCTTGATCGCTTTGTACACGGCGATCGCACCGTAAATGTCTTCCTGATCCCAGAGACTGTGCACGAGCATGACGGGGACCTTGAGCGGATGCGCGGCGAGAATCTTGTCCATCGCCTGCCCGGACCACCACGAATCGTAATTCGGATGCTCGAGAACCTTCTTCCAGAACCCGACTTGCTCGAGTCCGTGCAATCGTCCGAGGTCTCCGGCTGATCGCGACTTCATGTAGACATCGTAATCATCGAAGTGATCGGTCCACCATTTCGCTGAATTGTCGCGTGTCGCCTCCTGCTCGAGGATGTACGGGATGTTCTGTTGACGGAACGCGCCGTTGTGAAACCAGTCGTCGCCCATCCAGCCATCGACCATCGGGTTCATCGGGGCCGAGACTTTGAGCGCAGGGTGCGGGTTGACGAGTCCCATGAGCGGCTCGAAGCCATCGTACGAGATGCCGAGCTCACCGACGTTGCCGTTGGTCTCGGGAATGTTCTTCACGAGCCAATCGATCGTGTCGTAGGTGTCGGTGGATTCGTCGACCGTGGTCGGATTGAGCGGGCCGACGAGCGGACGATTCATGACGTAGTCGCCTTCCGAACCATACTTGCCGCGAATGTCCTGCACGACGCGGATGTAGCCACCGGGAATGATGACGTCGAGTGCGTTGTCGTAGCCGTTGAGTGTCGGCGCCAAGTGCGCACTTTGCGCGTACGTGGTCGTAGCGCTTGCGTCGTACGGTGTGCGCGTCAACAGAATCGGCGCGCGCCGAGCGCCTTTGGGAACGAGAATGACCGTGTGAAGCTTGGCGCCGTCGCGCATCGGGATCATGACGTCGCGTCGCTCGTAGTCGAAGGACGAGCGAGTCGGAGTGAACTTGGCCGGCGTCTCACTCGGCAGGGTGGGCTTCTGAGCCGCGACGCGCGCGGGAGAGAGCACGATTGCGATCGCGCAAGCGAAGGCCACAGTTGGCGCGAGACGAAGCTTCGATGTCATGGATCCTTCCGGGAGAGGAGAGCGGTCCCGCAATATGATACCGCTCCGTGAGCGTTCACGTCACCGCCGGCACGCCGCTCTGTTGAATCAGCTTCGCCACCAGCGCCGTCCACCCAGTTTGGTGCGATGCGCCGAGTCCGGCGCCGGTGTCGCCGTTGAAGTACTCGTGGAAGAGCAACAGCTCGCGCCAATGCGGATCATCTTGAAACCTATCCGACGAGCCATACGCTGGACGGCGGCCTTCGTGCCGAACGAAGAGTCCGATCAATCGGCGCGATAGCTCGACGGAGACTTCCCAGAGGGTGAGCATACGCCCCGAGCCGACGGGGTGCTCGATGAGAAACGTCGATCCGTAGTACCAGTCGAACTTCTGCAGCGCTTCGATGATGAGATAATTGAGCGGAAACCACACGGGTCCGCGCCAGTTGGAGTTGCCGCCGAACAACCCGCTGCACGACTCCGCTGGCTCGTAGGTGATCTCTCCGAAATCACGTCCGTTCACCGTCAGGCGAAACGGATGCTCGGCATGCCATCGCGACAGCGATCGCAGGCCGTGCGGCGACAAGAATTCATTTTCGTCGAGCATGCGACGAAGGATGGCGCGCAATCGCGGCTCACTCACGACCGCGAACAATCGTCGATCCGCTTCGCCCGTGCGAGTGACCGAGGCGGCATCTCCGACCATGTCGGCACGATAGCGAAGGAACCACTCCAGTCGCGACCGAAATCCCGGCAGTTGCTGGAGTAAATCGGCATCGAGCGTTTCGACGGCGAGCAGCGGAATCAAACCGACCATGGAACGAACGCGCATGAAAGCAGCGGTGCCGTCGGCGAGTCGAAGGAGGTCATAGTAGAACTCGTCCTGCTCGTCCCACAGATCTTCCGATTCGCCGGTGGGTCCGGTACGCGAGTTCACCGCATGCGCGATGTAGAAGAAATGCTCGAGGAATTTCGTCGCGACGTCTTCGTACGCGTCGTCTTGCCGCGCCAGCTCGAGGGCGATCGCCAGCATGTTGAGACAGAACATCGCCATCCAGTTCGTGCCGTCGCTTTGATCGAGCCGGGCGCCGTTGGGCAGATCTTCGCTCCGGTTGAATACGCCGATGTTGTCGAGGCCGAGAAATCCGCCTTGAAAGACGTTTCGCCCTTCGATGTCCTTCCGGTTCACCCACCAGGTGAAGTTGATGAGCAACTTGTGAAACACGCGCTCGAGGAACTTCACATCGCCGACGCCGGTCGCGTGGCGCTCGATTTGATACACGCGCATCGCGGCCCAGGCGTGTACGGGCGGATTCACGTCGCTGAAGTTCCACTCGTACGCCGGCAGCTGCCCGTTCGGGTGCATGAACCATTCGCGCAGCAGCAGCACAAGCTGGTCCTTGGCAAACTTTGGATCGACCATCGCCAACGCAATCGCATGAAAGGCGAGGTCCCACCCGGCGTACCATGGATATTCCCAGGTGTCGGGCATCGAGATCACATCGTGATTGTTGAGATGTGTCCAGGTGTGGTTGCGTCCCCACCAACGTTCGACGGGCGGCGGCGGATACGCAGGATCGCCCGTGAGCCACTGTTCGACGTCATAGTGGTAGAACTGCTTGTTCCACAATAAACCTGCGATCGCCTGTCGCTGCACGAGTCGCTCGTCCGCCGAGATCTCGGGCGACGCAAGCGAGTCGTGGAACTCGTTCGCCTCGTGCAAGCGCGTGGCGAAGACCTCGTCGAAGTCCGTGCCGAATGCCGCGGCCCCGCTCACATCCGTCGAGAGCCGCATGCGGACGACCTGTTCGCTATTCGATGCGAGCGTCAAGCGATATACGCCGGCGGCTTTGGTTCCTTCAGCCGCTGTGTTGACAGCCTCGGTGCGCTCATTCACCAAATACTCATGGAAAGCGTCCTTCACATAGGGCGACGCGTTCGGCGCACCAAAGAGACGCTCGCTATTCGAATCGTTCTCGGTGAACAGAAGCTGCGGCCCGCCCTCGAACGTGAGGTGGTAGCGGCCGAGCGACTCGTGATCCGCGAGTATTTGCGTTGTGCCGGGAGCCGACGTGAGGCTCGTGAGCGACGGACGATATCCGCTCGAACCCCAGGACCAGGTATTTCGAAACCAGAGCGTGGGAAGTAGATGCAGAAGCGCCGTGTCCGGGCCGCGATTAGTGATCGTAATTCGAATGAGCACGTCGGCGGGCGCGGCCTTGGCGTATTCGACCACGACATCGAAGTACCTGTTCTCCTCGAAGATGCCCGTGTCGAGCAGCTCGAACTCCGGATCGCCGCGACCGCGCCGGCGGTTCTCGTCGCGAAGCTGGTCGTATGGGAAGGCTTTCTGAGGATACTTGTACAACGCCCGCATGTAGGCGTGCGATGGGACATTGTCGAGATAGAACCAATACTCCTTCGCATCCTCGCCGTGGTTCCCTTCATGCCCTGTCAGTCCGAACGCGCGCTCCTTGAGGATTTCGTCATTCCCGTTCCAGAGCGCGAGCGCGAAACAAAGCCGCTGGCTGTCGTCCGAGATTCCCAACAGCCCGTCCTCGTTCCAGCGATAGGCGTGGCTGCGTGCTTGGTCGTGCGTGAGATAGGCCCACGCGTCGCCGTTGGCGCTATAGTCTTCGCGCACGGTTCCCCATGCACGTTGAGCGAGATACGGACCCCACAAGCGCCACGGCTCTTGGTCTGCGTTTGCGGCGGCGAGGCGATTGCGTTCGTCGTTCATGTCGGCTGGAAAGATGGCGATGGCTGCGATCGACGCGGCGTCGAGTCAATCTGGTGACGCGCGGCAGGTGCGCAACTCATTCCGCTTCTGGCTTCGCCTCTGGCTTCAACGCTTGAATGAAGACGGAAATCGCCGTGCGGCTTTGGTCGTCGAGCGCAGCGTGCCCCTTGGTTGGATCGAGGTAGCGCTCACTTCGCGACAGCGTTGTGGCGGTCGAATCGGCGAGCTCGTGCGGCGTAACCGGATCGCGACCGCCGGAAATCAGTAGCGTCGGTATCGACGATACGAATGGTTTGGCGAAGTCCGGGGTGACCGATCCGCGCGGCCAAACACTGCAAGCGGCGAGCAGGTCCATGACGACAGGCGCGCCCAGGAGCGTCTGGGCGTCACTTGCGTCGCCGGGCGAAAGGCGAGGCGCGTCCTCGGCACAGATGACCGAGAGCATCAGCCCTTCGCGACGGCCGGCGCGCCGAGCACGCGATTCCGCCGCGAGCCTTTGAGCGAGCGCAGTGTAGTCTGACGTCGCAACAGCTTGGTGCACGAGCGGCAGCACGCGACGAAGCGCGTCCGGTGAATGCGACTCGACCCACAGCAGCTCGGCGATCGCGTGAGCCGTCAGCGTAACGCTCTCCGTCGACAGGCGTCGCGAGTTCCACAAACGCACCTCGGCGGGCTTCGCACGCAGCCCGGCGAGAAGTGCCGCAACGTCATTTCGCGGATCGGGCACGTCGCGTTTGCAACTGCGGCTTGCGGCGCAACTCACGAACGCCGAATCGAGTGCCCGTTGCGTCGCCCGCGCGAAGACGCGTCCGACCGGTGCGCCCGGCGGGCTCACGCCCAGCAGTACGGCGCGTCGAACGTGCGATGGGAAGAGCCGCATGTACGTCAGAGCGAGGCGGCTTCCGTACGAAGCGCCATAGAGATTCACGCGCTCGATGCGAAGCGCGGCGCGGACGTCGTCGAAATCCTGCGCGGCCGCCTCGGTGGTGTATTGCGTGAGATCTGCGCGTCGCGAGAGAACGGCTGCGCACTCACGGACTCGGGCGAGCGGAAACATTGGCTCGAGGTAGGACGCGAGGCGATTGCCGTCGCGGTAGAGATCGCAGGCGAGCGGCGCGTCGTTTCCGGTTCCACGCATGTCGACGAGCAGCAGGTCGCGCGTGTGGCGCAGCGTGTCGAGCGCCCAACTTGCGTAGCCGGCGTACGCCGTCGTGGAGAGACCCGGCCCGCCATTAAAGAAGACTAGCGGGTCGGGCTCAACGCGCGCGCCGCGTGCGGGCCGCATCAGGACCCTGAGCTCGAGCATCCGGCCACCGGGGCGGTCGCGCCGTTCGGGGACCAGCATCGTGCCGCAGCGCGCCAACTCTCGCGTCGCCAGTGACACGCACGGGTGAAGGCGAAGCTCGGCAGTGCGTTTCTTCGGCTCACGGGCGCATGCGAGCGTCAGCCATGAGAGAAATGGCAGAGCGACTGACAACCCGTGTCGGCGGAGTGGTGTCGTCACGCGGCGTCTCATTGGAGCGAGAGGGGAAAACGAGCTCGGGCGGCAAAGGAGACTTTGCCGCCCGAGCGATGCTACCCGTACGCCGATCGAACGTTCATGCCGCGTCCGCCAGAGTTTACTTGGCGGGTGTCGCCGCCTCTGTGGTCGTTTCGGCAGGTTTTGGCGCGGCGCGACGTTGCGCCCAATGCGAGCGGATCTCACGGGGACGCTCACGATCAGCGACGAGCTGCACGTAGTAGGCAAGAACGCGCGTGCGGAGATTCCGCGGCGTGTCGTCGGCCTGAGCTCGGAATGCAGCGTATCGCTGCGATTCGCCGGTGACGCTGACCCACCACCACATCGTGCCTGGGGTCGCGGGCGAAGACGCGGCCCGGCAGGTGAACGTGCGCTCGCCTTCCTTAAATTCGACTAGATCCATTGGCAGCCTCGGGAGAGATCCAAGCGCGCGCAACGCCGAAAATGAAAAAGGCCCGGGCAGTGCCGGACCCGTACGAACGTTCGGTTGTGCGGCGCAAGTCGCGTATGCGTCGTTTCTTTAAGTATAGTGGAATGCGCGCCGAATTGACACCCGGCAATCGGCCGTATCGCGCCTCAATCTTTGTACGGCCGAACGCCTTCAGTCCCGCCATAACGACTGGCAACGCCATCAAACATCCGTCGCTAGAGGAAATGCGTCATGCCACTGTCCTACGCGTACACTGCGATTCCGGACGCGGAGATCCCCACGGCGACCGAGCCATTGCTTCAACACGCCCTCGAGACGTACGCCAGCGAAACGAACAAGGTCGTGTCAGTCTGGCGTGAGTTTCACGACAACGATCTCTCCAGCCGTCCGCATGCGAGAGCGAGCACGGTTGGCGAGATTCTCAAACATCAACTGCTCTCGGAGCGACGATTCTTTGGCGAATTCCTCGGCGCGCCAGAACCGCCACCGGAAGGCGTGTTGCCACAAACGCTGACGATTGCGTCCGCATCGGAGCGGCTCGTCGCGCTCGCGCGTCCGCGACTCGCCTTTCTGGCGCGGCAGCCGGCAGCATGGTGGACGACGCGCGTGCGATTCTTCGACGTCGAGCGCGACCGGATCTGGGTGTTCTGGCGCCGCGTGCTCCACACGGCCCATCATCGAACTCAGTTGACGGTTTATCTTCGCGTCATGAACCGCCCAGTGCCTGCGACGTATGGGCCGACCGCCGACGTTCTGTGGTCTGGTGCTGATCCGACGAACACAGTCGACGCGGCTGGTCGGCCCTGAGATCCGAGCTTACTTACGTCCGCTTCTTCTCGAACCCTTTTTCGACGGCAAGCGCGTGCGCGCGCGACAGGTGATCTCGCACGATCGGCATCGTGTTCGCGATCTCCTCACGCACCGCCGGGTTTTTCGCGACGCTCTGCAACGCCTCGAGCTCGGCGAGTACGTGCTGATGTAGCTGGACCTGCGACATCACCTAGTGCCGATCGAGGGTGATGTCCGATGCGAAGTGCACGGAGTCGAGGGACGCCGCCACGTGGGAGGCCTTGAGGCCACCGAAAATCGTGATGGGTTTGATCCCCGTCTGCTGCGCAATGTCACGATCGTGCTTCCAATGCTCCATGTGTGCGGCGTGCATCAATCGCGCGTAGGACAGAACGTCATCGGTCTTGAGGATTCGCATCGCCGAATCCGCGGTCGCGACCTCCATCGAATCCACCGTAATGAAGTGGCCGAGGATGTCGGCGTCCGACATGCCGCGGAGCAGTTGCTGCTCGGAAGCATCCAGTGCCGGGATCGGATACGCAGACAGGTCGACCGTACCTGACGCTGTCGAGCTCGATCCCTTTTGGGCCGATGCGCTGGCCGCGAGCGCTGAGATCGCGAATAGGGCGACGAGTGGACGAGCTATCGAGACAGACACCTCTCACCTCCGTCAAAGAGAACGTTGCCCAACGGGGCTCGACGGGCGCAAGAGATGGGCCGGTCACATGCTTGAACGGCGCGTTTGCGGTCGCGGCTTCTTGATCGAAGTGGGGCGGTTCGATTAAGAGTTGGTTACGTCGCGCGGACGCGTCTTGCTCCAATCGAGCGGCACGACCTACATATACGTCGTCACAACATATGTGGGCGCCATGCTAGGCAGCGATCTCAAAAAAGGCAGCGCCGAGTTTCTCGTGCTCTCGTTGCTCGAGCACGAACGACGCCACGGCTATGAGCTCAACAAACTCATCGAATCACGCTCCAAGGGCGTGCTGACTTTCCACATCGCGTCACTCTATCCACTGCTCTACCGCATGGAGGATCGCGGCTGGATCACGGGGCGTTGGGTGGAGAAAGCGGGTGAGCGTCGTCGCCGCTTTTATTCGATCACCACGGCCGGCCGGCACGCGCTCGATGAAATGCGAGACGGATGGCTCGAGTTCGCCGCCGCCGTCGCCCAAGTCACGGGAGTGCGCTATGGCTGACTGGCGTGAACGACTTCGAGATGTCGTCGCGGGCTGGGCCCTCTCGCCCGAAGAGCAAGCCGCGATCGTCGAAGAGCTCGAACAGCATCTCGAGCAGGAGCTCGACGACCTACGACCGCGCATCGGTGACGCGGCGGCGCAGGAACGGATCATGGCACAAGTCGATGATCCGGCGCTTCGCGACGCATCGGTGCGGCCGCGTCATGCGCCGGCTGTGAGCGTTCAGTCATCGAGAGCGCGCGCGATCGCGGGCAAGCCGGGATGGTCCGCGTTCGTTCGTGACATTCGCTATGGATGGCGATCGCTGCGCTCGAGCCCGGGGACCACTGCGATGGCCGTGATTGCGCTGGCACTCGGCATCGGGCTCACCACAGTGATGTTCACCATCATCTATGGGCTGCTGTTGCGCGGACTGCCGTTCGAGCGGTCGGACCGCATCGCCATGATCATGGAAGCGAATCCCTCGCATGGCGAGCCTGAGCTCGCATTGTCGATGCACGACTTCTTCGCGTATCGGGATGCGCAGAAATCC
Organism: Gemmatimonadaceae bacterium; assembly: GCA_025934075.1. GTDB lineage: Bacteria > Gemmatimonadota > Gemmatimonadetes > Gemmatimonadales > Gemmatimonadaceae > JAQBQB01. Next base: position 6,379 of record JAICYT010000059.1, on the reverse strand, counting down.
TTCGAGACCTTCGGCGCGTTCTCGCCGGGCGTGTCGATCAACATCAGCGGCGACGAGCGCCCCGAGCGTGTGCAGGCGGCGCGCCTCACCGCCGCAGCGCTGAGCACAACTCGCGTTCGACCGTCGTTCGGCCGAACGTTCCGCGCCGACGACGAGACACCGGGCGGACAGTTGGTCGTGGTGTTGTCGCATTCACTCTGGCGCGACCGATACGCCGCGAACACGAGCATCATCGGCCGACCGGTGCGAGTGAACGGACAGCCCGCGACTGTGGTCGGGGTGATGCCGGCGGGATTTGGCTTTCCCAACGAGACCAAGCTCTGGCTGCCGCTTCGACTCAACCCCGCGGCGGTGCCGTGGGGCTCGGGAACCCACGTGAATGGCGTGGGACGTCTACGCGCTGGCGTGACACTCGCACAGGCGAATTCCGAATTGACGGCGATAGCCAAACGCATCGAGAATGAGCACCGCCAGTCGAACGACGGTGTGCGTCCGGTCGTGCAACCATTCATTCGCGCCGTCGTGCCGTCGCGCGTATACGGATTGCTGTACGCGATGTTCGGTGCGGTCGCACTCGTGTTTCTCATCGCGTGTACGAATGTGGCGAACCTCTTGCTCGCTCGCACCGCGCACCGCACGAAAGAAGTGGCGATTCGCGTCGCGCTCGGCGCCTCCCGTACAGCGATCGCCCGACAGTTCCTCGTCGAGTCGCTGGTGCTCTCGACCATATCGGCAACGCTTGGCGCGGTGATCGCACAATTGGGTGTCGCTGTGTTCCGACAAGCCATCAGCGGGCAGACACCGTTCTGGACGGACTTGCGCTTGCACCCGCAAGTCTTGCTCTTCATTGCGCTCGCGGCGTTGGTGGCGAGCGTTGTCTCTGGTCTACTGCCGGCGATGACGGCGGCGCGAAGCGACATCACCGACGTGCTCAAAGACCAATCGCTCGGATCGTCCTCCCTGCGCGGCGGAAAGCTCAGCCGAGGTCTCGTCGTGTTCGAGCTCGCGTTGTCGTCGGCACTGCTCGTCGTAGCGGCATTGACGACGAAGAGTCTGTTGAATCTCCGCTCGGTCGAGCCGGGATTTCGCACGGAGGGCGTAATGACCGGGCGCATCACGCTCTCGACCCGCGATACCATTCGTCAAGCTGCGTTCTTTCAACGCGCGGAAGAGGAGATCGCGCATATCCCCGGCGCGACGGCCATTTCGCTCAGCACAGGGCTGCCGGGCAGCGGCTGGAACGAAGGCGCCGTCGCCGCGGAGGGAAGAACGTATCAGGGCACTCGCCGCTTCCCCACGGTGCGACATCTCGCCGTAACTCCGGGATTCTTCAAGACATTCGACGTCGACATTTCTCGCGGCCGAGCAATCACCGCGGAGGATCACGCCGGTGCGCTTCCGGTCGCCGTGGTCAATCAGCGATTCGCCGACAGGCAGTTTCCGAGCGGCGATGCGATCGGCCACCGAATCAATCTCACCCCCGACGATACAGTCGAGCACTGGGTGACGATCGTCGGCGTCATGCCAAACCTCTACGCGACTGATATAGGATCTATAAATCGGCACACGCCATGGCCTGCCGAGGTCCTGACACCGTTTCATCAAGAGCCGCGCGGCACTGCAAGTATCGCGATTCGTACCGAGGCCGAACCGGCGTCCGTCGCGCAGCCGCTCCGAGCCGCGATCGCGTCGCTCGATCCGGATCTCCCAGTCTATTCGTTGACGCCGATGAGCGACGTGCTTGCGCAGTCGAGATGGGACGTACGCGTCTTCGGCGGTCTATTCGTCGTGTTCGGCATCGTCGCGCTCGCGCTTGCGTCGATCGGTCTGTACGCCGTCCTCGCATTCGCCGTGAGCCGGCGCGAACGCGAAATGGGCATTCGCATGGCACTCGGCGCCGCCGCGCTCGACGTCATACGGCTCGTTGTCAGAGGCGCCGTCATCCAGCTGGTCATCGGCGTCTCGATTGGAATGTGGCTCGGCATCGCTGCGGCTCGCTTGGCCGGCGCGGTGCTCTTCGAGGTTCAACCGACCGATCCTTCGATCATCGGCGTCGTGATCGCAACACTGGCGGCGACCGGATTGGTGGCGTGCGTGGTGCCGGCGCTACGAGCCACGAAGTCTGATCCGGTGCGTAGTCTGCGGGCGGAGTGAAGGGCACGGCCAACGGACGCGGCATGCTGTCTGCACCGCGAGAACGGTCTCGAACGATTCAAACGAATCGGCCAGATGAGCGCGGATCGAATCCCCATCTACATCGCGATCGCAGCAGTCGTCTTCATCGTCGTACGCCTCGCCTACCGGATGATGACGAAACGACGCCGGAACAAAGCGTCCGACACCAAGCGCGGAAGCAGCGACCGAACGCGATAGTTCGGCGAGCACATCGACCTCAATATTTCGCCCAGGCCCACAACGTCTCGGTGACTTGAAGGACGGACGTTCCCGGGCGCATGATCAACGTCCCGGGCGTGTGACTCAGGTCGATCACATCGCTTCCGTCGAGCCGCATCGAATAGATGCCCAAACTTCCGTCGCGCGAGCTCGTGAATCCGATGCGCGTGCCATCCGGCGACCACCGCGGCAAGAAGTCGTAGTAGTCTCCGCGACTCACTCGCCGAACGTCCGTTCCGTCGACGTTCATGACGAAAATCTGTTCCAGGCGCCCCGGGTCGATGCGCGTGAAGGCAATCTGCTTACCGTCCGGCGATACGGCCAACCCCGCCTTGTATTGCTTCGGATTATCAGTCAGCCGCGTGCGCTCACGGGTACGCAAGTGCATAACGTAGATGTCACCATTGCCGACATACGCGAAGCGATCTCCCGCCGGAAACGGCGCCGGGTCGCCATCGTGAGGGCCAAGTGTGATCTCACTCAAGCCGGAGCCGTCCAAATTGACGGCGCAGATCCTGGCATCGCCGGCCGGGCTCATTCGCAGAAAAGCGACACGGGCCTCGCCAAGCGGGACCGGAAGCTCGTCCCTCCAACCGGGCGGCGACGCCGTAATTTGTGTGAATCGCGACCCGTCGGTCGTAGTGATGAAGATCGCGCGGGAATCGCCGACAGCTCTGGTAAACAACACTCGGCTGCCGTCGCGCGCCCAGGACGGATAGCCACTCCAGGAGTCCATGCTATTCGTGATTGGAATCTCGTGCGTGCCATCCGGGTCCATCATGGAGATGGTGGCGGGCCTGCTGAACAGCATTCCTCGCCGCATGGCATTTCGCGAGTATCCGGCAACTTGAATCGCCATCGGCGAGGCACTGTCGACGCGTGGCAATCCCCCCTGCTGGCGGCGGATGACGAGGCCTTGTTGTAGAAGCTCGAAGCCCGCTTGGCGTTCACCGAGGCCGACCGCGGCACCGCCAGCGGCCGCCAGAAGTTGGGCACGCGATTCTGCGGGGATTGAGAGATTTCGCGCGGCGGATATTGCTCGCGACACGAGCCGCTGGGCGTCCCCTCGGCGTCCGTCGCCGATGATCTCCGGCAGCGCGCGTAGCTGCCCCACCAGCTTCGCAGCCGTATCGGCACTCCGGGCTCGACTCCCTTCAACAGCAACCGCGATCACGGACGCACCCGCCACCCACACGACGATCGCCGCCGCCGCGAGACGAACGCGATGACGCGCGACAAAACGCCGCATGCGGTACCCAACTGTTGGACGACGCGCGCGCACCGGATGGCCGGTGAGGTGTCGTCGAATGTCCGCGGCGAAATCGCCAGCAGTCGCGTACCGATCCTCGGGCTGCTTGCTGAGAGCCTTGAGGATGATCGCATCTAGATCGCCGCGGAAATCGCCGCCGAGTGGCTCCGGATCTTGATCGAGTGCGGCCATCTCGAGTTCGTGCAGCGTCCGGGCGCGATGCGCAAACGGTGTGTGCCCACAGAGCAACTCGTAGAGCACCGCGCCAAGCTGATATACGTCGGTACGCGAGGTGATCGCGGATCCGCGGACTTGCTCGGGCGCCGCGTACTCGGGAGTCATCCAGCGATGACCGGTGCGCGTGGGCGGTGCTTCGCCGGTAACTCCTTCCTCGAGCATACGCGCCAAGCCGAAGTCGAGCAACTTCACCGCGCCGTCGGCGGAAACGAGAATGTTCGACGGTTTGAGATCGCGATGCACGATGGATCGGTCGTGCGCATACTGCGCGGCGTCGGCAACCTCGAGCAGAAGGGCGAGACGCGCGCGCGCCGACAATGCATGCGTCTCACAATAACAGTCGATTGGCTCGCCCTCGACATACTCGAGCACCAAGAACGGCAGCCCGTCGTCGGTCACACCGCCGTCATAGAGACGGGCGATGTTCGGATGGCTCAGCGAGGCCAGAATCTGGCGCTCGGCGCGGAAGCGTTCGACATCGACATCCGAGTCGAAGCCTGGGCGCAGGAGTTTGAGCGCGACGTCTTGCTCGAACTGCCCGTCGGCGCGCTCCGCGAGGAAAACGCGAGCCATGCCGCCGCGACCAATTTGCCGCACGACGCGGTAGTTGCCGATCCGGCGACCGACGTACCGGTTGCCGTTGACAGCTTCATGGCCTTCCACGACGAGTCGCGCGGCCAATGCGCTGGGTGGTGCTTTCAGAAAATGCTCCGCGGCCGATACGCGGCCGAGGTACTCCGCGACTTCTCGCCGAAGTTCGGCATCCGCGCCACAGCGCGCCTCGAGAACCGCATCCCACTCCTCAGGCTCGCACGCCAGCGCCGCGTCCAAGACTTCTTCAACCTGTCGCCATCGCTCGGCATCGAGGAGAGGAGATGGCAGCGCCGTCGCGTGCGCGGCTCGAGCTCGGGGATCGTCGTCGCTCGTCACGTCGCCGCCGCTAGTTTGCCGGCTCGAGCGCCTTGAGCAGGATGAGGCGCGCTTTGAGCCATCCGCGCTCGACGGTGCGTGTCGTGACGCCGAGTATCGTGGCGATCTCCTGTTCCGACAGTCCGCAGAAGAATCGAAGCTCGACGATCTGTGTGAGCCGCGGATCAACTGCGGCCAACCGGACGAGCGCGGCATCGAGGGCAAGCATCTCGTCGAGCTGAAATTCGAGCGTGGCCTCGGCGTCTGAAAAGGAGACGCGTTTGTAGAGGCCGCCGCGTTTTTCGCTGCGGAGTCGTCGGGCAAAGTCGACAAGCACTTCTCGCATGGCGCGCGCGGCAGAGCCATAGAAGTGGGCGCTGTCGGAGAACTTCGGCGAGGTTCTGAGCTTCAAAAAGGATTCGTGAACGAGCTCCGTCGTCGACAGCGTGACGTGCGACTCGGAGCGTCGTAAGTGTCGCCGCGCGATCCGTTTGAGGTCCTCGTATACAAACTCGAAGACCTCATCGGCTACGATGTCGGTTGCCGGCAGTTCCGCTGACGACGCCACAACGACTCCCTGGCCAATCGGCGACCATGTGCTCGGCCGCGAATATACCGGTCGGGCGCACGATCGGCTATGCATTTTGACAATCTGGCCGTTTCGAGATGTCGGGTTTCGCGGATGGATTTCGCACATGGGTAGAGACGAAATCCGCTATCCCCGCCGCCGTCCCTCAGTGGAAGGAGAAGGTTATGACTCGATGCGACCGAAGCAGGACGCGCTGGTTCCTCGCCGCCGCGACGCTCCTCGTCGGTGGAGGTGCCTGCACCGACACCGCGCTGCTGCCCGCACCTCCATCGGCGGTGCGGTCGGATGTGGCCAGCCCGGGCAACGGTGGGGGCGGGGGCGGCGGGGGCGGACAGCGGCGACTGACGATCGTTGCCGTAAACCTCTCAACGAGCTCGCTCGTCATTGGTGGCGCGAATGTCGGCTACACCGTCACCGTCGAAAACAAGGGCAGCACCGTTTCGGGAGTGACGCTGCAGGGCGCAATCGTTCAGGGCGCGGTTAACCATCCGGCAGGCGAATTCGCGGCGAACTGCCCTCCGAACACGACCGGCGTCGTTCCGAAGGGCTCCTGCCAGATGACGTCCACGACGAGCGCCTCGAACGCGAACGGCGTTGGTACTCTCGTCCCCGGGCCCGCGAACTTCGTGCTGACGATGTCGCTCAGCGCGGGCGGCACGTCGACGGTCGTCGACCAGACGAGCGTACCTGTCACGCTCTCGGCCGGAACGCTCGGGATCACGAACCTCGTGCTGAGCACCACGTCGCTCGCCATCGGCGGAGCCAACGTTCCATATGACATCACGATCTTCAATCCGGGCTCGCCACTCAGCGAGGTCTGGTTCCAGGGAGAGATCATCCAGAACGGCAACGTCGCCGGTGCAGGCGGATCGGACGTCGTCTGCCCACCAGCATCAGCGGACGCCGTCCTTCCGACCGGTAGTTGTACGATGTCGTTTAGCGTCCGGGCGTCGAACCAGTCCTCCAGCCCGGCGCCACTCGTGCCGGGTGCCGCCACGTTC
>JAICYT010000214.1 GCA_025934075.1 Gemmatimonadaceae bacterium | reverse complement strand
GCGCAGCTCCATCGCCGCGGCCGCTCATCTCGCGGTCATCAAGCTCCCAGTTGAATACGAGCTTGTGATGACCCGGGGCAACCGAGGCTCGCGGTAATTTGGACGTGGGCACCGGCGCGCCGGCGAGCGGAGACAACCGCGGCGTGCACGCGGCCGACGCGATGGTGAGCGCGCACGCGATGCCGCGGAACACCGCGTGTGCCCGGATGCGCGTCCTCATACGCGTCCGAAGAGTGCGCGCAGGTCGGCCGGCAACGACACGGGCCGACCGGTCGGATCAATCGCAATGAGCGCAGTTCGCGCAGAGACCAGCCGCGCGCCGCTGTCGGCGTTCGTGATCAGGTAGTCGAACACGACACCTCGCGAGCGTGCCTGAGTCAAGCTCGTTCGAACGCGAATCATGTCATCGTAGCGGGCAGCCGCGTGGAATCGCGCCGAGAGCTCGGAGACGGCGAGTCCGATGCCGGCGCGCTCCATGTCGGCGTAGCTCATGCCACGGGCTCGGATGAAGTCGGTCCGTCCGACTTCGCACCACACGAGATAGTTCGTGTGATAGACGACACCCATTTGGTCGGTTTCTGCGTACCGAACGCGAAACTCGACGTCGTGGTACGGTGGTGCGGGCACCACAACGGAGGAGTCATTCGTCACGAGGCGAAGATCGTCGGGACTGGTTTGTTTGTAAAGCGAGCGCGACGACGGTAGACTTCGCGCGTGCTTCACGCGCCGTGTTACGTCATGTCGGACGCGCACCTTGGCTTCGCGGGAGACGAAGTCGAGCGTGCCGTGATCTCGTTTCTTCGTCATGTGGCGACGCATGCCGGATCGCTCGTCATCAACGGGGATCTGTTCGAGTTCTGGTTCGAGTGGCGCACGGTCATTCCCCGGCGCGGCTTTCGAACGATCGCCGCGCTCGCGGACGTCGCCGACGGCGGCGTGCCCGTGATGATGATCGCCGGCAATCATGACTGTTGGGGCGGCGAGGTGCTGCGCGAAGACGTCGGCGTCGACTACCGGTTTGGCCCGTGGCTCGGCGACATCGCCGGATGGCATACGCGCATCGAGCATGGCGATGGACTCCGCCCGCGAGAAGACAAACGCTATCGCATGCTGCGTCGGCTGCTCCGACATCCGCTCGCAATTCGCACGTTTCGTTGGTTGCATCCCGACCTCGCAACACCGCTCGCGACGCATAGCTCGAATGCCAGTCGAACCTATAGTTCGCCCGACAAAGGTCGCGGGCTGCGGGAGGCCGCGATCCGCACCGCGGACGCTGATCGATCGCTCGACGTGGTGTTGTTCGGCCACTCGCACGTTGCCACGCTGGAGCGTTTGCCCAATGGGACGCTCTACGGCAATCCCGGCTCCTGGCTCGACGCGCCAAGTTTCCTGCACATCACCAGCGAGCGAATCGCAATGCGTCACTGGGATGGATCAGCCGAGAGTGCGGATCTCAACGCCTTCGATCGTATCCCCGAGAAAACGCTGACCTAGCTGCAGAAACTGCAGTGGATCGTCCGACGCGACGAAACGATATGCCGGCTTGGCGTCGCCGGCGGCCGCGAGCTGCGCTCCGGCCAAGGTTCTTGCCGTTTCCGCGGCCGTCTCCTCCGCGCTGTCGATGAGTCGGACGCCCGGCCCAAGGACTTCGTGCAGCAACGGCTTGAGCAGCGGATAGTGTGTGCAGCCGAGCACCAAGGTGTCGATGTCTGCGGCGACGAGCGGCTCGAGGTATTCGCGTGCGATCAATCGCGTGGCCTCGTGACTGGTCCAACCCTCCTCCACGAGGGGAACGAAGAGCGGACAGGCGCGCGCCGTGATAAAGACGTCCGGGTTGATCGCGCGAATCGCGCGCTCGTACGCGCCCGATTTGATGGTGCCGACGGTGCCGATGACACCGATGCGTCCGCCCGTCGTCACCGACACGGCGGCGCGCGCACCCGGCTCGACGACGCCGATCACAGGCATGTCGAATTCATCGCGAAGCACGTTGAGCGCGTGCGCGGTGGCCGTATTGCACGCGATGACGATGCTTTTCACACCTTGATCGCGCAGAAATCCGGCGATTTCGCGACTGTAGCGACGCACGGTGTCGGGGCTTTTGGGCCCGTACGGAACGCGGGCGGTGTCGCCGAAATAGAGAACGCTTTCGTGCGGTAGCTGCCGGATCACCTCATGCGCGACGGTCAGACCACCGATTCCCGAATCGAATACACCGACTGGCGCAGAGCGCGGCATCACCATTTGAGCGACGCGGAAAGGGCGGCACCGCCGCGCGGGAGCATGCGAAGGCCGAGGCGCGCGGGGACGTCCCACAGATTGGCCGCGACGTATGCGTCGGCACCCGCGAACAAATGGTTCGCCACGAGGAGCGCGATCCAATCTTCGACGTGCGCCGCGCGTGTGTGAACGTTGGCGTCCGCGAACCGCGGCGGTGCGGCGACGACGTTCGGGTTTCCCGACGCATCGACGTACGAGACGATGATCGTGTCATTCACCATGCGTCGCGCTTCGTGCAAGTCCGCGGCCGATTCACGAATCATCGCCAGCGTGATCGCCTCGACGAGAATGAACGACGACGCTGCTTTGTGACGCCCGAGCACTGACTGCGAGTAGCCAGGTGCCAGGAACGAGTAGAAGAACGCGCGTCGGGGAGTGAGGGGCGGCCGCAACGAGTCGCCCAGCGTCGCCACTTCCGGTGTGGGCGCTCGACGCGCGGAATCCGGCCGCTGTGTTTGCGCGCACAGCGGAACCGAGATGCACAGTGTCGAGACGACGAGGAACGAGTATTGGAGTTTTCTCATGGCGACGCAACGACGGAACCGATGGGTTCGAGCTGGCGGGAGTGCATGGGAATCGAACCCACCCAACCCGACATGGTCAGGTCGCGAACGGTTTTGAAGACCGTGAGAGCCACCAGGCTCCATCCACTCCCTCGAGAGCTTGTTCGAGCATCACGCAAGCACGAGACCGTACGCCTGGCGCGCGACCACCACGCCGATCTCGACGCCCTCGGGAACCAGCGAAAGATAGTCCGCCACGCGAGCGGCCGGCACGACGACGAGCAATCCACCTGACGTTTGCGGGTCGATGAGCAATGCGCGCGTCGCGTCCGACGCGCTCCCCCATCCGACAAGCGGCTCGAGGTATGCCGCGTTTCGTTCAGCACCGCCGGTGCGAACGCCATGCGCCCATGCTTCTCGTGTTCCATCGAGCGCCGGGACACGTTCGGCGTCAATGACGAGCGTGACATTGCTCGCGTTCGCGATATGCAAGCCGTGACCGAGCAACCCGAATCCCGTGATGTCGGTCGCGGCTCGGACACCGACCGACAATGCGGCCCGACTTGCGTTCGCGTTGAGTTTGCACATGGAGGCGTACAGCGCAGCGGCGTCCGCTGTTCCAATCTCGTTTTGCTTGGCCGCGGTCGCGAGGAGTCCGGTGCCGAGTGGCTTCGTGAGAATCAGCCGGTCTCCGATCGCCGCGTTCGCGTTGCTCAGGATCCGCTTCGGATGCGCTCGTCCGGTGACGGCGAGTCCGAACTTCAGTTCTTCGTCGATGATCGTGTGCCCACCGACGACGAATGCGCCGGCTTCGTGCACTTTGTCCTGGCCGCCGCGGAGAATTTCGGTGAGCACTTCGATCGGCAACTTCCCTGAGGGAAAGCCGACGATGTTGAGCGCGGTGAGCGGCTCTCCGCCCATCGCGTAGACATCAGAGAGAGCGTTTGCCGCGGCAATCTGGCCGAACAGATATGGATCGTCGACGATAGGCGCGAAGAAGTCGACCGTTTGCACGAGCGCCAGATCATCGGACACGACGAAGACCCCCGCGTCATCGAACGTCTCGCGCCCAACGATCAGGCGCGGATCGGACCGCAGTGGAAGTCCCGCGAGCGCTTGCGTGAGGTCGCCCGGACCCAGCTTGGCGGCTCAGCCGGCGCAGCGAGCGAACGCCGTGAGGCGGAACAACTCCTCACGCGTGTTCGACGTCGTGCTCGAATCGGCGGTCATTTATGTTTGGCTGTGTTTGACACGAGCGCCAAGCGAATCCACTGCCCGATCACAGAACGCTCAATCACGGAATGGCGACGACGGCCTCGATCTCGACCAGGACTCCGCGCGGGAGCGCCGAGACCTGTACCGTCGATCGCGCGGGCCGAGCGTCGCCGAGCGCCTTACCGTAGATCTCGTTCACGACAGGAAACTCGTTCATGTCGTGCAGAAAGACGGTCGTCTTGACGACGTCCTTCCACGACGCGCCGACCGTCGCGAGCACCGCGGCAAGATTGCTCATCACGCGCTGAGTTTGCGCGGCAACGTTGCCCGGCTCGACTTGTCCGGTCGCCGGGTCGATGGCAATCTGGCCAGCCGTGAACAGGAATCCATTCGCGACAATGCCCTGCGAGTACGGGCCGATGGCGGCGGGCGCCTTTTCCGTGTGGACGATTTTCAGGCTCACGAATCGTTCCTCAATGACTTGGGGAGGTCGAAGAATCGGATTGCATTTTCCGCGGTCAATGCGCCGAGGGCAACGGCGTCGACGCCGCGCGCCGCGGCAACGCGCGCGACGGTGAAGCTAACCCACGCCGGCTCGTTCCGCTTGCCGCGATTCGGTACCGGCGCAAGGTACGGCGAGTCTGACTCGACGAGCAGTCGATCGTCGGGCACCAGACGAATCAATGCGTCGTCGTCCCACTTCTTGAACGTCGCGATTCCGCTGAAGGAGACGTGCCATCCGGCGCTGATAGCGGCCTCGGCGAGGCGGTGAGAGCCGGTGTAGCAATGAAGCACGCCGCGAACTCCGGCTGCGCCAGCCTCTGCGACCATCGCCGCCGTATCGTCTTCGGCGTCGCGCGTGTGCACGACGACGGGTCTCGCGAGCTCGCTGGCCAGCGCGAGTTGCGACGCAAATGCGCGACGCTGCAGATCGCGCGGCGAATGGTCATAGTGGTAGTCGAGACCGCACTCGCCGATCGCGACCGCGCCGCGCGCGACAAGCGATCGGATCGAGTCAGGATCGGAGCGCGGATCAAACGATGTCGCGTCGTGCGGGTGGACACCGGCGGTCGCGAACAGGAATGCCGGATGAACAGTCGCAAGCCTGGCGGCGCGTTCGGCGGCGGCGATCGATTCCCCGATGCAGACAATAGCAATCGCGCCGGCCGCGCGGGCGCGTTCGATGACCGACTCGCGGTCGGCGTCGAACGCCGGATCCCCGAGATGCGCGTGACTGTCAATGAACTTGATCATGGATGCACGGACCGCCGCGCGAGGCGGCGGTCCGTGGTATTCAGATCAGCGCGTGGTAACCGGAGCCGGTCGCTCGCGGCGCCGGCCCTCGGCCAGCGCTCGAGACGTGCCTTTGCTTTCGGCTTCCGGCGTGCGCGGCCACTTGTGCTCGATCCAGAGGAGGATGGCACCGGCCACGTAGATGGAGCTGAACGTTCCCGTGAATACACCGAACGCCATGATCCACGAGAACGGCCGAATCACTTCGCCGGCGAACATGAGGAGCGCGAGTGTCGCCGCGAGCACGGTGGCGTGCGTCAACACGGAGCGAGGCAGCGTCTCATTGATCGATCGGTTGAGTACGTCGCGCAATGATTCCTTGCGCTGCTTTCGCAGATTCTCACGCACGCGATCGAAGATGATGATCGTATCGTTGAGCGAGTATCCGATGACCGTCAAAATTGCCGCGACGACGGTCAGCGAAATCTCGAGTCGCATCATGGCAAGAAACGCCAACGTCGTGAGAATGTCATGCATGGTCGCGATGGTCGCCGCGACGCCGAAGCGCCACTCGAACCGAATCGCCAAGTAGATCAGCGTGACGATGAACGAGATGAGGATGGCGGTGATCGCCTTCGTCTTGAGCTCGGAACCGACGCGTGGTCCGACCGCCTCGGCGCGCGCCACGGTCACTGTGTTCGCGGCCCCAAGTCGCTGCCCGAGAATGTGCGCGATCTGGCTACCGGAGCTGTCCGCGTTGGCGGCAGCCATCACGCCCTCCTTGGGCTGCACCTTGATCATGTAGTTGACCGGATCACCGAATTGCGCGACTTCCGCGCCGGAGAATCCCGCCTGATCGACAGCCGCGCGGACCACGTCGGCCCCGGGCGGCTGTTTGAACGTAAGCTGGATGACCGTGCCGCCGGTGAATTCGACGCTGTAGTTCAGCGCGCTCTGGTGACGCATGGCGTGAATGCCAAGAATGGCCATGCCGAGTACGATGAATCCGATCGTTCCGAGCGCGGCGGCTTTCCAGTACTTGATGAAATCGTACTTGGTGTCGTGAAGAATGCGCAGCATTGCCATTAGATGCTCAGCGTCTGGGCGCCGCGCGAGCGGTTCAGCCACAGGAGATAGAAGGTCCGCACGACAAAGATCGACGTGACGAGCGACGCGGCGATGCCCGCGATGAGGGTGACGGCGAACCCCTTCACGGGTCCGGTTCCAAACT
>JAICYT010000107.1 GCA_025934075.1 Gemmatimonadaceae bacterium | reverse complement strand
CGTTGTGGCCGCTTTGCCACATGCTCATCCAGCATTTCGAATTCCGCACGGAATTCTGGGAGCGCTACCGCACGGTCAATCTGCGTTTCGCCCACGCGGTCGCCGACGAAGCGGAACGTTGCACGGGCCGCGCGATGGCCTGGATTCAAGATTATCACTTCGCGCTCGCGTCTGAATTCCTTCGCGCGATGCGGCCGTCGCTCTTCATTCACCAATTCTGGCACATCCCGTTTCCGCCGGCGGACATTCTCCGGCTCCTTCCCGCCGGAACCCATGAAGCAGTTCTCCGCGGCTTACTCGGCAACGATCTCGTCGAGTTCCAGATCGACCGATACGCTGTGAATTTCCTCGACTGCGTGGAAAAGTTCGTTGTCGATGCGCGCGTCGATCACGTGCATCAGACGGTGACATTTCGCGATCGTGTCGTGCACGTCGGAGCGTTCCCGATCAGTATCGACGTCGAGCGGTTCGAGGGAATGGCTGCCTCGGACGACAGTCGCGCGCGCGTCAAGACGCTGCGCGACCGGTATGCAAAAGGCACACGACAGCTTGGCGTTTGCGTCGATCGTATCGACTACACCAAAGGCATTCCGGAGCGCATTCGCGCGCTCGAGACGTTGTGGAGCGAATCGCCCGAGCTCCGCGAGCGGTTTACGTTCATCTTCGTCTGCACGCCGTCGCGCACCGACTTGCCGGCGTATAACGCGCTCGAACGCGACGTGACACAATCGGTCATGTCGATCAACGAACGATTTGGAACGCCAGAGTGGACGCCGATCGTGCTCATCAACGAGAACGTCGATTCGGATCTGTTGGCCGCGGTCTATCGCGCGGCCGACCTCTGCATCGTCTCGTCGCTGCAGGATGGGATGAATCTCGTCGCCAAAGAATTCGTCGCGTGCCAGCTCGACGAACGCGGTGTGCTCATTCTCAGTCGGTTCACCGGATCGGCGGAGGAAATCGATGGAGCGCTGCTCGTGAATCCATTCAACATCGATGGTTTCGTCGCGGCCATTCGCACTGGTCTCGAGATGTCGCCCGAAGAACGCAAGCGGCGAATGCACCGAATGCGTCGCCAGCTTCACAACTCGACGATCTTCGATTGGCTCGATTCGATTCTCGGGCGTTCGACCGAGATCATGGGATCGCAGCACCAATTGCACGCGGTCGTCTGACCTCGTGACGCGCGTGACCGTTCCCGCGCTGCCGATGACGCCGGCGTTGGCGAGTCGCCTGGGCGGCTCTCCTCTCGTGTTGTTGCTCGATATCGACGGGACGCTCGCGCCGATCGCCGGAAGGCCGGCCGACGCCGCGCTGCCAGCCGCGACTCGCCTCGTGATCGATGATCTCGCGCGAACGCCGGGGGTCGAAGTCGTCGCGGTCTCCGGACGCAGCGCTCGAGACTCGCGACGACTCATTCATCTCGACGACACGTGGATCATCGGCAATCACGGCATCGAGGTGGCGCCGCCGATGGCACCTCCGGTTCCGCGCGCCGAGGTGGCGCCCTTCGCACCGCGCGTCGCGGAGGCGTCGGTTCGGGCGACGAAGTACGCGCGCGACATCCCCGGCGTGATCGTCGAGGACAAGCAGTGGACGTTGAGCGTTCACTATCGTTTGGCGAACCACGACATCGTGCCGGGATTGACCGAGGAAGTGCAAAACATCGCGCGCGATTTGGGTCTTCGGCTCACGACGGGCAAGGAAGTGCTCGAGCTCCGGCCGCCGCTCGATGTCAACAAAGGCACCGCGGCGGTGGAGCTGGCGGCACGACTCGGTGCGCTCGATGATGATGCATCGCTCTTTTGCGCCGGCGATGATCGCACCGACGAAGACATGTTCCGCGAAGTGCGGCGCGCGCAGCCTCGATCGGTGACGGTGCGAGTCGGAGACGACCGGTCCGCACCGGATACGTCGGCCGAATACTCGGTGTCAAATACGGACGAGATGCGAGTGCTGCTCGAGCAGATCCTCGCCGAGCGTCGCGCCGGAGCGCGCGAGAGCTAGCGCTTACCGCCCTTCTTTGCCGGTTTCGCCGGTTTCGCCGGCTTGGCGACCTTGGCGGATTTCGCCGCTTTCGTTGGCTTGGCCGCAGCCTTCGCCGGCTTTGCCTCAGGCTTCGGCGGCTTTGGCCCCTTGGCCGACGCGACGCTTTTCGCGGCCGGCTTCGTGGCGCCTTTGGCCACCGGCTTTGCCCTTTCCGGTTCCGGTGCAACAGGCGCGGAAATTGTCGGACGAGGCGTCGGTCGGAACGGCGGCATGGCGGCGGCTTGCGCTGCCGCTCTCGCGGCCGCCTCGGCTTTCGCCACCGCGGCGCGTTCGGCCGCAATCTTGGACGCGGTCGGGCGAACCTTTTCGCTGGCCGGCCGCTTCTCGTGCGCCGCTTCGGCTTCGCGAATCAGCTTGTCCGCTTCTTCGGGCGTCATTTGTCCGCGTCGCACCATGTAGTTCACCAGGTCGCGCGCGCTCTCGATCGCGAACCCAGCGATCCCGGCGCCGGCGCTGATTACGTCCCGCATTGCGGCGGCGACCTTCGTCCCCGCCTCTTGGCTAATGATTTGAGCGCGCTCGGCCATCTCCGCCACTGTGTCGCGCATGTCCGCGCCGCGATGTCCCGGTCCGCGTCGGGCCGGGACGGACGTCGCCGGTGCGGGAGCGGAATCGGGAGAAGGCGTTGCGAGACCGTCGCTGGGCTGAGGCTTGTCCACCATATGTGGTAACGCGAGGGGGCGGGGAGTGGCAGGAACGCGTTGTTGCGGGCGTTTGGACGCGCTATCTTCGCGCGGCCCGAGGTATTTGGTGGCGGAAGTATATGATTTTACAGCAGCTACGCAAGGCGGAGTCAGCATGCTGTCGTATGTCCGACGGCAGTCAGCACCACAGTCGACCTTCGCGGCATCATGAGCCACTACCATACACATTATAGCGACAGTTCATGCTAAGCGGTGTGAAAGTCCTAGATCTCACACGTGTCCTCGCCGGTCCGCTCTGCACGATGTTGCTGGGCGACCTCGGTGCCGACGTCATCAAGGTCGAGCGACCTGGAAGTGGCGACGACACCCGGAGTTGGGGGCCGCCGTTCGACGATCGAGGTCGCAGCGCCTACTATCTGAGTCTCAATAGAAACAAGCTCGGTGTTGCCGCCGACCTCGACCGCAATCACGCGTTCCTGGAGCAGCTACTCGCTGAAGCCGACGTGGTCGTCGACAATTTCCGCCACGGAAGGCTGGAAAGAAAAGGCTTCTCGCCGGCGGACTGGTGCGCACGCCGGCCCGAGCTGATCTGGTGTACTATCACAGGTTTCGGGGCCGACGCCGGCCGTCCCGGCTATGACTTCGTCACACAGGCGGAGTGCGGGTGGATGGCCGTGACTGGTGAGCCGAGTGGCGATCCAATGAAGACGGGAATTGCCCTTGCGGACGTTGTCGCTGGAAAGGATGCGGCCATTGCGATCCTGGGCGCGCTGGTTCAGAGATTTCGAACGGGGATCGGTAGGCGCGTCATCATCTCTCTCGTTGACAGCGCCCGAGCCGCGCTGGTGAATGTCGCACAGGGTGCCCTCATTACGGGTCGAGAGCCAGTACGCTGGGGCAATGCGCATCCCAACATCGTTCCGTATCAGCTGTTTCGTGCGGCTGACAAACCGATCGTGATCGCCGTCGGCAACGATTCGCAGTGGGTTGCGTGCGCGAACGCGATCGGGCTCACAGATCTCGCAATGGACCAGTCGCTCGCGACGAACGCCGGACGAATCGCGCAGCGCGACCGAATCATCGATGCGTTTTCGAGCCGGTTGTCGACGACGCCGGCGAGTGTGTGGCGCGAACGGCTGGACGCCGCCGGTGTGCCGAACGGCATCGTCAAATCAGTGCTCGAAGCGTTACGGGACGCGAATGCGTCCGCGCTGACCGGTATGCCGTCGAGCGTCGGCGGGAAGGTGCGGTTTCCGCCGCCTGGGCTCGACGAACATGGGGATGCCATCCGTCAGGGAGGGTGGTCAGTATTCGGGGGTGTTACCTGACGACGGGGGTGTTCGTCACACCACCGTGCCAATCCTTGCGCAACAACGGCCCAAGCCGCGCGCCCTGTCCGAAGTGCGGAAAGAGCGTTACTCTGTTGTCGTGAAGACGACGGAGGCAGCCCTGCGGGCGGATCAGAACGTGGTTGATCTGGACAACACGGATCAACTCATCATTCAGCGCGTCCTCGGTGGAAATCGGGACGCATTCAAGACTCTGATCCAGCGCTACAGCGACCCCCTTTACCGTCATGCATTATGCATGACGGGGAGTCCGGACGTTGCTGAAGACATCCTGCAACTGAGCTTCATCAAAGCGTATCAGCACCTCGCGGAAGTTCGCGGACGCTTCGATGCTTGGGTGTTCAGAATTGTCGCCAATGGATGTAAGGATTGGCTCAAGAACATCCGTCGGTCACATCTCAGTTACGATGAAGACGATCAACCGTCTTCATACGCGACCCCCGACGAAGAGCTGGATCGCACCGAACTCCGGAGTGATCTGGACCGAGCGCTTTCGACGCTGCCTGCGTCGTTGCGCGAGGCGTTCGTGATGAAACACGTCGAAGGCCGCTCGTACGAAGAGATGGCCGATTTGCTCGGTACCACAGTCGGAGCGCTGAAGATGCGCGTACATCGCGCGCGTGAAGCTCTCCAAGCACTCCTCGAGGAAAAGTACACCTAATGGTAGACGATCTCCGGTCCGACGACGGCCTCGGCGGGTTCGACGGCCACCAACGGCAAGTACGGCGCACCGAAAAGGAGCGTCCGCTCGCCGATCGGGAAGTCCCGCTAGGTCATCAGGATCACGTCCGCGTGCTTTCGCCGGCTGTGCACGCGTGGTTGGATGGCGAACTTCCGGAAGCAAGCGTCCGCAAGGGTGACACCGCGCGCGACGTCGAGTTCTGGAAACAGATCAACGTGGACGTCGAGCGTCGGCGCCGTATGCACACGCCGCAATATCTCGAAGCCCGCATCATGGAAGCCTTGCCGCAAACGGCTCCGCAAGTCATCACACCGTGGTGGCGCCGCGAGTTCGTCCTCACGCCGGCAATGGCGGTTGGAGCGGCTGCAGCGCTCGTGGTTGTCGCCGCTGCTGCAACGGCAGTCGTCGTCGCGGTGATGCGCTGAGACATTTCTGAAGTAGCTGGTCCTGATGTCACAGTTTTGGAATGGCCAGCCGAAAGGGCTGGCCATTCGCATGTTGGGAGGTTACCCCCTTCCCAAGCCGCCCAGTGGAACACAGTTTGCTCAGCGGGCTCATCGAACAGCGGCCGGGTTGTCCGAACGTCATGCAGTGTGGTCGGTTACCCGAGGGACGCATGTCACAAGCGGAACGCTTCGCGAATCTGCTCAGAGAATTCGAACGTGTCGGCGTCGACCCGAACACGATCAGTGCCGGGCTTGCGGTCCGGCAGGACGATGTGCTACGTGCCTTGTCCGCACTTCCGGACGGCGCCGGCCCAGCGGCATTTCTCTCGCAGCTTCGAGTAGTCATGACGCACCCCGTCGGCGCCGATGAGGACAACACCCACAATACCCACGGCAGCCACGGTCGCGATTCCGCGTAAGACACACCGATGTCAGCGTAGCCCCAGCCGCGCGTGGCTCGCCACGGCGTTGCTCGTGCTGTGCAGCGCGCTGCCGTTACACGCGCGGCTCAGTGCGCAGCGACTCGCTGACTCATCATTCGCTGCGCTGGTCGCCCGGCTCTCCGAGACCGGCGGCGTATTCGACTCCGACAATATCATCTCCAACGAAGCATCATACCTGCAAATCGCCAGTCAGCTCACCAAGACCGGCGTGCATGGCGGCGTATATATCGGCGTCGGGCCGGACCAAAACTTCTCCTACATCGCGCTCATTCGCCCGTCGATCGCGTTCATGCTGGACATTCGGCGCGACAACATGCTCGAACACCTGCTGTTCAAAGCGTTGTTCGAGATGTCGCACAACCGAATGGAGTACTTGTGTCTATTGTTCGGCAAGCCGGTTCCGGCCGACATCAACGCGTGGACCGGACGTCAAGTCGGCTTCATCATCGCGTATCTCAACCAAACGCGCACCGACTCTCAGGCGGTTGCCGGCGCGCGCAAAGCGTCGAACGAGCGCATCGCAAAGTTCGGGGTCGCACTCGACGCGCACGACCGACAGATGATCGACCGCTATCGCGCCGAATTCATCGCCGATGGGCTCGACACGCGCTACTCGAGCCTGGGCCGCAACAATCGGATGGACTACCCGACGTTCGGCCAATTGATGCTCGCGACGGACCGCGCCGGACGCCAGATCAGCTTTCTCGCCGACGAAGACGCATTTCAGTTCGTGCGCTCGATGCAGATCGCGAATCGCATCATTCCGGTCGTCGGCAACGTCGCCGGCGACAAAGCCGTGAAGGCGATCGGACAATACGCGAGCGAACATTCACTCAACGTGTCGGCGTTCTATCTCTCGAATGTCGAGCAGTACCTGCTCACGCGAGACGGCGGCTTCGACATGTACGCTCGAAACGTGAAAACGCTTCCGCACGACAGCACGAGCGTCATCATTCGCAGCTACTTCGGCCGATTCGGTAGAACGCATCCATTGTTCGTCCCCGGCGTGAGCAACATCAGCACGTCGATGATCGAACCAATCGACACGTTTCTACGCGCCTTCGCTGCGGGGGAAATCCGCACATATCCCGATCTGGTGTTCAACGGCTACGTGACACCGTGATTGCAGAGCACGCAACACCAGCCGCCGAGGTGCGCCTCCTTGCACTCGGCGACTCCTACACGATCGGCGAAGGCGTAGCGGCCGAGGACCGCTGGCCCATGCAGCTCGCCGCTCTGCTCAGGACACACGGACTGCACGTCGCGGAGCCCAAGATCATCGCGCGAACTGGATGGACGACCGATGAGCTCGCGGCGGCGATCGCAAATACCGGTGTCGAGGAACACTACGACCTCGTCACCGTGCAGATCGGGGTGAACAATCAGTTTCGCGGCCGCTCGGTGGACGAGTACCGCGCGCAGTTCGGGGCGCTGCTCGCGCGCGCGATCGGCTTCGCCGGTGGGCGAGCGAGTCACGTGATCGTCGTTTCCATCCCCGACTGGGGCCAGACTCCTTTTGGCGCACGCCGCAACCGACGGCAAATCGGTCTCGACATCGATGCATTCACCGCAGTGAATCGCGACGAAACCGCCCGAACCGGCTCGCGCTACGTCGACGTCACGACGATCTCGCGCCGAGCGGCCGACGAGGCCGATCTCGTCGTTGCCGACAAGCTTCACCCGTCGGCCCGGATGTATGCGGAATGGGTTCGCGCCATCGCTCCGACGGCGATTGCCGCCCTCGGCTGAGGGGCCTGTTCAAGTCTCTGCACGGCGTCCATCTTGAGAGAACTTCTCTTCGCGGAACCTCCATGCGTCGCGTCCTTTTCCTGCTCGTGCTGGCCGGCTGTGCCAGCGCCGGCTCAACGAGTGAGACCAGCAACAGCACGCCAAAACAAGCCGCCCTCTACTCGTCGCCAGAGACGGGAGTGCTGCTCGCCGAGCGTCCGCGCGCAAGCGTCGCGGCGATCGCGGCGCCGCCAGCCACGGTGTGGCTTGCGGTCAAGAAAGTCTACGCCGACTGGGACATTCCGCTCACGGTCGAGAATCCGTCGACCCACCAGATCGGCAACCAGAATTTCTTTAAGACTCGGCAAATTGCTGGCAGGTCGATGACAGACTTCGTCGATTGTGGCAGCGGCATGACTGGAGCCAAAGCCGCGACTTACCGGATCTACATATCGTTGCTGAGCGATGTCATACCTGACGGCAACGGCGGCACCAAGGTTCAGGTCACCTTCGTTCCGATGGGACAGGACGTCACCGGCGGAAGCACGGACCGAATCCCGTGTGGAACGACCGGACGACTCGAGCAATTGCTGCTCGACCGCGTCACCGCACTCGCCCGCAAGACCTGACGCGGTTTTCTGAATTTCATCCACGCATCGCAGGAATGAAAAGACCAATGCGCTCCGTTCGAATTGCGTTCGCGTTCATCGTGTGCGTCGGCGCTGTCGGAACCTCGCAGTCATCGGCGGCAAAACGTCCGATTCGCATCGGCGACATGTATCGGCTGAAGAACGTCGTCGACCCGCAGATTTCACCCGAGGGCAAGTGGGTTGCGTACGTCGTTAGCACGACCGATTCCGCGAAAGACAAGACCGATAGCGACATCTGGATGACGAGCTGGGACGGCGCACAGACGATTCAGGTGACGTCGTCACCCGATGGCGAGAGCTCGCCGCGCTGGAGTCCCGACGGACGGTACCTCGCGTTCCTCTCGTCGCGTCAGGGTGGGAAGGGATCACAGCTCTGGTTGCTGGAGCGACAGGGCGGTGAAGCAAAACGAGTGACGGAGCTGAAGACCGGAATTAGAGGATACGAATGGGCGCCCGACGCGAAGCACATTGCGCTCATCATGAACGACGTCGTACCTGAGCCGGACTCGGCAAACAAGAAGCCCAAGCCGATCGTCCTCGATCGCTACCATTTCAAGAGCGACGCCGGCGGCTACCTCGACTCGACTCGCAGCCACTTGTATCTGTTCGACCTCGACAGTCGAAAGGCAACGATTCTCACGCCTGGCTTGTACGAAGAGAGCAATCCCGCGTGGTCGCCCGACGGAAAATGGATCGCCTTCGAGAGCAAGCGCGTTGCCGGAGATCTCGATCGCTCGACAAATTCCGACGTGTTCGTCATCGAGGCCCGCGCCGGTGCGACACCGAAGCAGCTCACGACGTTCGATGGGCCCGATGGTGGGCCACTCGCGTGGAGTCCGGACGGATCGACGATTGCCTATCTTCGCGGCAGCGAGGCGAAGTTCAGTGCGTACAATGAAGAGCGTCTCGCCGTCGTCCCGGCAAACGGCGGGGCGTCGCGCATTCTGACTGAAGCGCTCGACCGCCCAGTATCGTCGCCACGGTTCACGATCGACGGCAAGTCGATTCTATTTCTTTATACCGACGACCGCGCGCGTTTCATCGGAAAGATTTCCGTTGCCGGCGGCGCTGTGGAAAAGCTCGTCGATGGTCGGCGAGTCATCGGGTCGATGTCGATGACTCGCGATGGAAGGATCGCTGTGCTCGAGTCCACCGCGACACAGCCGTCGGAAGTGTTCGCACTCGAGAACGGCACGCTGCGCCAACTGTCGCATCAGAACGATGCCTGGCTCGCCGGCGTGCAGCTCGCGACCACGGAGGACGTCGCCTTCAAGACCAAGGACGGCACCGACGTCCACGGTCTGCTCGTGAAACCGGTGGGATATGTCGCCGGCCAGAAGTATCCGCTATTGCTTCGTATTCATGGCGGTCCAAACGGCCAGGATCAACATTCATTCAATCTCGAGAACGAGTTGTTCGCGGCGAACGACTACGCGGTGCTGAACGTGAACTATCGCGGCAGCAACGGACGAGGCGAGAAGTATCAGCAAGCCATCTTCGCCGACTGGGGCAATAAGGAAGTCGTCGATCTGCTGGCGGGCGTCGACTACGTCGTCTCGACGGGCATTGCCGATCCGGCGCGCCTTGGCATCGGCGGGTGGAGCTACGGCGGGATTCTCACCGACTACACCATCGCGACGACCAATCGCTTCAAGGCGGCGATCGCTGGCGCCGGAAGCGCCTTGCAGCTCTCGATGTACGGGTCCGATCAGTACATCTATCAATATGAGAATGAGCTCGGACCGCCGTGGAAGGCGCAGGAGCTTTGGATCAAGCTGTCATACCCATTCTTCCACGCCGATCGCATCAAGACGCCGACGCTCTTCCTCGGCGGCGACAAGGACTTCAACGTCCCGGTGATCGGCGGCGAGCAGATGTATCAGGCGCTGCGGAGCCTCAACGTTCCGACAGAGCTCATCGTCTACCCGAATCAGCATCACGGTCTCTCGCTGCCGAGCTTCAACTACGACCGGCTGCAGCGTTACCTGGCGTGGTATGACAAATACCTAAAGCCAGGTGCCTTGCAGGCCGGCGCGGCGCGTCCCTGAGACGCTGACAATCTCTATCTCAACGAGGAACCATCGATGCGTCGAGCTCTTACAGCCCTATTGATCAGCGCATTTGCGGCCGCTCCACTGGCCGCGCAGTTCGAGGGCACGATCAACATGAAGCTGTCGAATTACGACGGCGCTAACGTAGATGGAATGATCGTGAAGATCGTGATGAAAGGCGACAAACAGGCGACAATCATGAAGATGCCGGCATCGGCTGGACCAATGGCCGGGCTGGAAATGCGATCCATCCTCGACCCGAAGACCAATACGGTAACGACACTCGTTCCGCTTCCTCCCAGCATGTCCGCGATGGCGGGAATGGCCGGCGCCAAGGGATTCAAGATGGTCACCGATTTGTCGAAGATTGGTGAGAGCACGCAATCCGATTCCAAGGCGCAGATCAAGAAGTTAGGAACCAGCGAGAAGGTTGCCGGCTTCGACTGCGACGATTATGAGATCACCTCACCGAACGGTGACATCTCGCGGGCGTGCATCACTCAGTCGTTGGGCCGATTCGTCTTTCCGCAAGGAAGCGGCGGGATGGGACGAGGTGCCTCGGCGCCGCCGGCGTGGGCCAAGGCGTTTGGCAATCGTCCGGCGTTCCCACTCAAAGTCGTGACGGGCGATGGCAAGGTCGCGGTGGAAGTCACATCGGTCGACAAAGGCGCCGTTCCGGCAAGCGCATTCGAGATTCCCGACGGCTACACGGACATGGGCGCGATGGGCCGTGGACGGGGCGGTATCTAAGAACACTCGTTCGCGGCACGAGCCCCTGCCGGCTACAGATCCAAACGGAGGAACGTGAGCGCGACGCCCTCTCGATAGAAATCCGGGACGCGCGCCTCTTCACGAAAACCGTGCTCGCGCAGCAGCGCGAGCACGGTGCCAAGCGCCGGATCGTCTGGCATCTCAGCGAGCACATAGCGCGCGCCAAAGGCGCGTGCCGAGTCGCTCACCGCTCGCATCAGTCGTCCGCCGACATCGTCGGCCTGAACTCCAGGTGCAAGGGCTGCCGCGTGCAGCCTCGCGCCGCCGGCCGTTCCCGCGATCGTTCCAAACAGCGCGAGACCCGCGACTGTCCCGTCGCGTGCGATCACCATGCCGCGATGTTCGGGATCATTGCCACGCTCCGCGAATGCCAACACCTCGAGCGCACGATCGATGTAAGGCGTCACGCCGAGCGCGCCCATGAGGAGAATTCGCGTGCCCTGAGCGTCCTCGGGCAGCAGCGATCGTGGGTCGAGCGCGAAGTAACCGGACACGATTAGATGTGCAGCGCCCGGCCGAGTGTCGCAAGCGCTGCTTCCTTCGTGACCTCGCTCAGCGTCGGATGCGCGTGCACGGTCACGCCGATGTCCTCCGACGAGCCGCGATACTCGAACGCCAACACCACCTCGGACACGAGCTCGGAGACATTGGGACCGATCATATGAGCACCGAGCAGCTCGTCGGTCTTTGCATCGGCAATGAACTTGACGAAGCCGGTGCTCTCACCCATCGATCGCGCACGCCCATTCGCCGAGAATGGAAATTTCCCTGTCCGATATTCGCGGCCGCTCTCCTTCACTTGCTTTTCGGTGAGTCCGACGGCGGCAATCTCGGGCCATGTGTACACGACGTTCGGAATCGACTTGTAGTGCATGTGCACAGGCTTCCCCGCGATCACCTCGGCGGCGATGACACCTTCGTCCTCGGCCTTGTGCGCGAGCATTGGCCCCGGTACGCAATCACCGATCGCGAACACGCCGGGCACGTTGGTGCGCATTTGGTCGTCGACGAGAATCTCACCGCGGCGCCCGACGCCGAGACCCAACGCTTTCGTGTCGATGCCGGTCGTGGCGGGACGTCGCCCGACGGAGACGAGCACGTAGTCGCCTTCGATGCGTTCGGGTTTTCCATCTTGTTCGACGACGACAAACACGCCCGCCTCGGTGCGACCGCCATTGGTCACGCGAGTGTTGGTGCGGATCTCGAGCCCCTGTTTGCGGAGCACGCGATCGGTCTCTTTGATGACGTCGTCATCCATCCCCGGAAGAATCGTGGGCAACAGCTCGATGACTGTGACTTTGGCGCCGAGGCGTCTCCAGACGGAGCCGAGCTCGAGGCCGATGACGCCGCCGCCAATGACGATGAGGTGTTTTGGGACTTCGGGGATCTTGAGTGCGCCGACGTTGGAGAGAATCCGATCTTCGTCGAACGCGAGGAAGGGGAGCTCGATTGGTACGGAGCCGGTGGCGACGATGACGTTCCTGGCTTGATAAGTCGCGATATTCTCAGCGGGGGGGCCCCCCGACGCACCGCCAGTCGTTACTTCGACGATGTTTCCCGCCCTCAATGTCCCTCGCCCCTTAGCCCACGTGATCTTGTTCTTCCGAAACAAGAACTCGATGCCTTTGGTGTTCTGACCGACGACGTCGTCCTTCCGCTTGAGCATCGTCGCGAGGTCGAGCGTGAGCTGGCCGACGCCAATGCCATGCGCCGCCGCCGAGTGTTGAGCAAACTCGTAATGCTCCGTCGACGTCAAGAGCGCTTTCGAGGGAATGCAGCCGACGTTGACACATGTCCCGCCGAGCGTCCTGTCCATCTCGACGCAAACGGTGCTCAGCCCGAGTTGGGCGGCACGAATGGCGGCGACGTACCCCCCGGGGCCGCCACCGATGATGACGACGTCAGCGGGGGTCGGAGCGGACGGATTGGCGGGAGCGGAGCCCAAGACAGGAATTGCCATGACCGTTTGAGGGAGAGCGAGCTAGCCGAATTCTAACCCGCTCTCCCAGTACTCACGGCGCTCTGCGCCGCGGGGCCGACGGGCCTAGCGAACGTAGACCGAGATGCCGGCCAACGCCGCAATCTGATCGTACGCCGACCGCGCTCCGCTCTTGGGCGCGTGCCGGTATTGCGCCTCGAATCGCGCGGCAAAACGATCGCTCAGCGGCATCTTGATGCCCAGGCCGACGCCAACGTTGACCTGCGTATCCGAGCTGCCGTTTCCCTCAGTATCCGATACGTCGCTCGAGATGTAGTCGAGCCCAACCACCGGGCGAATGAAGATCTGATTCTCTCGGCGGGTGCCCGTGAGGTAGATCGGCAGCCCGATGTCGAACACCGTGCTCGACGTACTCACGTCACCGACGTGCTGATAGTGCAGCCCGAACGCCGGCTCGAGCGCGATGTTCGGCGTCAAGAAGAACCCGGCGCGGATCACGCCGAGCGGGATGTCGATCGTGTTGACGTTGGTCGTGATTTCCTGGCCGTTGCGATTTGGCTCCGAATGAAAGGATTGGCGTGCGAAGGATGCGTCGATCCCGAGCTCGACGAGCATCGAGTTCTGTTGCCGCTGGGCGTGCGCCGCGGGCGCGAGCACCGCGCAAGCCAATGCCGTGACTGCGAACAATCGTAGAGTGAGCCTCACGATGTTTCTCCGTTCTGAGTGCTGGTAATTGCCGGGTACGAAAAAGCCGGACACGTCCGTGTCCGGCTCCGCTACAGCACGCTGCGCGCCATGCGGCGCGCTCTGCGGCGCTCAGTCGAGCAGCATCGACGCCGGGTCTTCCATCAATTCCTTGACGCGAACGAGAAACAGCACGGCCTGCTGCCCATCGATGACCCGATGGTCATACGAGAGCGCGACATACATCATGGGGCGAATCACCACTTGCCCGTTCACCGCGATCGGCCGATCCTGTGTTTTGTGCAACCCGAGAATGCCGACTTGCGGATAGTTGAGAATCGGCGTCGACACGAGCGACCCGAAGACGCCGCCGTTGGTGATCGTGAACGTTCCGCCGGTGAGATCGTCCATGCTCAACTTTCCGTCGCGTGCGCGCTTTGCGACCGCCGTGATCTCACGCGAGATGTCGAGCATGCCTTTGCGATCGGCGTCCTTGATGTTGGGGACGACGAGTCCGGCATCTGACGCAACCGCGATACCCATGTTCACATAATGCTTATAGACGATCGCGTCCCCGTCCATCTGCGCGTTCACGACGGGGTACGTCTTGAGCGCGAGACACGCCGCTTTGACGAAGAACGGCATGAACGAGAGTTTGACGCCGTATTCCTTTTCGACCCGCTCTTTCAGCCGCTCGCGCACCGCGATCACGGCCGTCATGTCGATCTCGTTGAACGTCGTCAGATGCGCCGTCGCGTGCTGCGACTCGAGCAAATGCTCGGCGATTCGCTTGCGACGCGTGGTCATCTTCTCACGCGTCTCCCGCGTGCCCGACGCGACGGCCGCCGGTTG
>JAICYT010000077.1 GCA_025934075.1 Gemmatimonadaceae bacterium | reverse complement strand
GTGATGTTGACGACGTGATCCTTGCCGCTCTTCGGATCCAGGAGGTGAATGTCGCCCGCATGCTCGAAGACGACCGCGCTTCCGTCGGACGCAGCGTCGAGCGCCTTCACGTCGAAGTCGCTGAAGCTCGTGACCTGCCCGATCTTCTTCGTCTTCGTGTCGTAGGTCCAGACGTTCGCGACGCCATCACGATCGGAGATGAAGTCGACGACGTCATTGTTGATCCAGACCGGATCCATGTTCTTGGACTCGGGCGTCGACGGCGCGGAGAAGTGCGACGAGCCGCGCGGCGATCCCGCCTGCGCGACGACCAGATCCGTCGTGCCGTTCGGCGTCGTCTCGAGGTCGAAGGTCTTGAGGTCGACGATCCAGATCGGACGATTCTGTCCGCCGCGATAGTTGCGGCGTTCTTCGTCCCACGAGTTGTTCATGCGATACGCGATGCGCCGTCCGTCCGGCGAAATCTTTCCTTGATACGCGCGCGGCAATGGCAATGGCGTTTCGACTCCGCCCTCGACCGGCACTGTCCAGAATCGCGGCGCGGCGGTTGGCGCAGCAGTCGCGCGCGCGGACGCGAATACGATCGACCTACCATCCGGCGTCCAGCCTTGGACGACGTCGGCGCCAGGATGCCAGGTCAAACGCTTCGGTTCTCCGCCCTCCGCGGCGACGACATAGACGTCTTCGTTGCCCGCATACTGCGCGCTGAACGCGAGGAGCTTTCCGTCGGGCGAGAACTTTGGATTCTCGGTCAGCCCTTGGAAGCTCGTGATGCGTCGGGCGAGGCCGCCGCTCTTGTCGACGGTCCAGATGTTGTTCGCGTACGCGAATGCGATCTGTGTCTTGCTGACGGTTGGCGTGCGAAGCATGCGCGTTTGCGCATGCGCGAGTGCCGGGACCGCGACAATGGCGGCGACTCCGAGAAACGCGCGAGGTGTTGACATCAGTGGGCGGGAAGAGGAGGTGAGACGGATTGTCGGCCGGTCGACGGGAGGCCGAGCCCATGGAGAATTGCGCCGGGGACCGCATTCGGCTAGGCCCACCCATATGGCGGATTGACGTGACCCCTCGAGGCTCATAAGTACCGGGATGTCTCAGATCGAAAACATCTCCGACACCGCCCGCTGGGTTGCGGTTTACCGAGCGATGGAGACGGCTCGCCCTGACGCGATCTTCCGCGATCCCTTTGCGGCTCGGCTCGCCGGCGAAAAAGGCGAGGCGATCGTCGACAACATGAAGCGCGGTCGAGCAATGGCGTGGGCGATGATCGTCCGCACCGCGGTGTTCGACGAAACGATCCTCGACCGCATCAGGAACGGCGGTGTCGATACGGTGCTGAATCTCGCGGCCGGCCTGGATGCTCGCGCCTGGCGAATGCCGTTGCCGCCGACGCTGCGCTGGATCGACGTCGATCTACCGGAGATCCTCGAGTACAAGGTGCAGACGCTGCGAGGCGAGAAGCCCGCCTGTCAGTACGAGGCAGTCAAGGTTGATCTGACCGATGCGGCAAAGCGACGCGCCCTTTTCTCGCAGATCGGTGCACAGTCGTCGCGCGTACTCGTCGTGACCGAGGGGCTCGTCATCTATCTGACCGCGGAACAAGTCGGCGCGCTGGCGAGCGACCTGCACGCCGCGCCGAGCTTTCAGTGGTGGGTGCTGGACATCGCGAGCCCGCGCCTGCTGGTCATGATGCGAAAGATGTGGGGAAAGAGCGTTCAGGCCGGCAACGCTCCGTTTCAGTTCGCACCAGCGGACGGCACAAAGTTCTTCGAGCGGTTCGGGTGGCGTGAGCGAGAGTTTCGGTCCAACATGGACGAGGCGCGCCGGCTCGGTCGCGAGATGCGAATGATGTGGTTGTTTCGGCTCATGTCTCGCCTTCGCTCCAAGCACGTTCGCGAAGAGTTTCGGCGGTTCGCCGGGAGTGTGCTCCTCGAGCGAGCCTAGATCGCGGCATCACTCCGCCAACCATCTGACCAGGAACTGAAACCAAATGCAGATCCTTGTAATCGTCTTGCGCTTGGCCCACGTCGTCTCCGCCATCTTGTGGTTCGGCGGTCTCACGATGTTGGTGATGTTCATCGTGCCGGCGATCGATGCGAGCGGCCCGGTCGGTCAGCAATTCATGCAACAACTGATGCGGCACACGAAAGTGGCGGTGTACATGCCTGTCCTCGGCGTGCTCACCGTTCTTTCGGGCCTGAGCTTGTACTGGCGAAACGCTTCGATCAGCGCTGGAGCGTTCGGCTCGTCTGTCCCCGGAATGACGTATGGCGCGGGCGGTCTCGCTGCAATCATCGCGCTCATCGTCGGCATCGTAATGATTGGACGGCCCGTAGGTGAGATGGGTCGGATCGGAGCGGCCATTGGCCAATCTGGCGGTCCGCCGTCGAGCGAACAGGGACGACGAATGGGCATTCTGCGCGCTCGAATCGAAACAGGAAACAAGGTGGCGTGGGTGCTGCTGCTCGTCGCCGCGGCCGCCATGGCCGTCGCGCGATATCTCTGATGGCCGAGTGACAACGGTTTTCGCGGGCCTGGTGTCTCTCCAGGACACCGGACAAGGCCCTCATGTTCTCGCCATCTCGCAACATTGTCGCGGCGCACCACACCGATGTACGACGCGACCTTCGCTTCGGCATCCGCTCGCTGATCAAGACGCCGGCATTCACGATCGCCGCAACGCTCGCGCTCGCCCTCGGAATCGGCGCAACGACGGCGATCCTGAGTGTCATGAACGGCGTCCTTCTGCGACCGCTGCCATACGCCGACAGCGACCGCCTGGTCGTGCTGCTGCACAATGGGCGGAACCCGGTGTCGCCCGCCAACTATCTCGATTGGCGAGCGCAGACCCGTAGCTTCACCGACGTCGCGGCGGCTGAATACTGGTCGGTGAATCTCGCGGGGACCGACGGGCCGGAGCGCGTCACCGGCCTCCGACTCGCTGCCGGGATGCTGCCGATGCTCGGCATTCGTCCGCTCTTGGGGCGCGTGTTCACTGCGCAGGAACAAGTGGCCGGCAACGAGCGTGTTGCGGTACTCAGCTATGGATTGTGGCAACGCCGATTCGCCGGCGATCGCGGCGTGATCGGTCGCCGCGTGCTCTTCGACGGCGATCCGTTCGTCATCATCGGCGTCATGCCGCAGACATTTCAGTTCGCACCCTTCTGGGCGACGCACGCGGAAGTGTGGGCGCCGCTCGCGCTAGGTGCGCGAGCCACGAGTCGCAGCGGCAATAGCCTGCGCGTTTTCGCGCGGCTCCGCCCCGGCGTGACATTCGAGCAAGCGCGCGCCGACTTCGCGGCGGTGACCGCGCGTCTCGAGCGCGAGTATCCTGGCACCAACCGCAACGTCAACCTCGAATCGCTCAAGCACGTCGTGGTGGGCGACATCGAGACGCCGCTCTTCGTGCTACTCGGCGCAGTTACGTTTGTGCTGCTCATCGCGTGCGCGAACGTCGCACACATGCTGCTGGCGCGCTCGGCATCGCGCCAAAAAGAGCTGGCGATCAGGACGGCACTCGGCGCAACGCGAGGTCGTCTCATCTCACAGATGCTCATTGAGAGCGCGTTGCTGGCGTTGGGAGGCGGCATCGCGGGATTGTTGCTCGCGGTGTGGGGCGTACGCGCACTCATCGGTGCGAGTCCGGCGATCATTCCGCGCGTCGCCGACGTTACCGTTGATGCACGCGTGCTGCTGATGACACTTGGCATTACAGGTGCGACGGCGATGTTTTTCGGCCTTCTGCCCGCGTTGCGATCTGCGCGCGTCGATCTCGCCGAGACGTTCAGAGATGGCGATCGCGGCTCGACGGAGGGGCATGGAAAGCACCGCCTACGCAGCGCGCTCGTCGCGTCGGAGTTCGCGCTCGCACTGGTATTGCTCATGGGCGCGGGGTTGATGATTCGCAGCGTTGTTGCATTGCAGCGGATCGATCCCGGGCTCGACCCGCAAAATGTCCTGACGATGATCGTCTCGACATCGGGAACGAAGGAGGCCGACCCGCGCCTCCGCCAAGCGTTCTTCACCGACGCGCTCGAGCGGGTCCGGGCGACACCAGGCATCGAGTCCGCGAGCTACATCAATCATCTGCCAATCGCCGGCGACAGTTGGGGCTTCTCGTTCAGAATCGAAGGTCGGCCCAAGCCAGGGCCGGGTGAATCTCCGGGTGCAACCTATCGCGTGGTGTTTCCTGGATATTTTCACGCGATGCGCATTCCGTTGTTGCGCGGGCGCGATATCGCGAACTTTGATCGCGTGGACGCGGCACCCGTCGTCATAGTCAATGAGGTCATGGCTAAGCGCTATTGGCCCGGCGAAGACGCGCTCGGAAAACGCATCAGCCTCGACGATTCGACGTGGGTCGCGGTTGTCGGGGTGTCGAAGAATACGGTGCAGACAGATTGGGGCGCATTGCCAGAACCAGAGATGTTCCTTCCGTATGCCCAGCAGCCTGCGTTTCTGACGGGGGCTGCCTCGAGGTACGCGTATCTCACGCTCGTCGCGCGTGTGGCCTGCGGTGCGCGTGAGCGGTGCAATCCTGCCGCCTCCACGACGCCAATCGTTCGCGCCATTCGCGAGATCGATCGCAACATACCGATCTCCAACGTGCAAACGATGAGTAGCGTCGCCAATCAGGCAACGGCGGAATCCCGGTTCTACCTCGTATTGCTCGGGGCATTCGCGGCGATTGCATTGACGCTGGCCGCGGTTGGCATCTATGGAGTGATGAGCTATTCCGTCTCGCGGCGCACTCATGAGATAGGAATTCGCATCGCACTCGGCGCCGAGCAAGCGACGGTATTGCGGTTCATCGTCCGGCAGGGGATGACGGTCGCACTCGTCGGCGCCGGCGTTGGACTCGTCGCCGCGTTCGCGCTCACCCGGCTCATGGGTCGGTTGCTCTTCGGCGTCGGCCCAACCGATCCGACGACGTTCGCGGTCGTAACGACCGCGTTGTGCGCCGTCGCGCTTGCCGCGAGCTACCTGCCGGCGCGACGCGCCACGAGAGTGGATCCGCTGACAGCGCTTCGGTCGGACTAGCGGCAGCCGCGCGCGGTGGGGATTATTTCTCCGTCCTCACCTCAGAAGCTCAGACATATGCGCGCACTCTCACTCATCTCGCTTACACTACTTCTGCCTGCCGCTATCGTCGCGCAGGAAACCCCAACGGAACGCGAATCGGCTCGCGACGTCGTACACAAGCTGGACTCGCTCGAGCGCTCGCTCGACTTGAACGCCCTCGTCGCCAAACTCACCGGGCCCGACGCGGCGCGCGATCAAGTGGTCGCGCGCGCGAAGCAATTGATGGAGACCGAGCTTTTGGCCATGGGCGACGACATCACGCGTCACCCGGAGGTCGGCTTTCAAGAAAAACGGTCAGTGCAAATCCTGACCGACTATCTCAAGAAGCACGACTTCACCGTGCAAATGGGGACGCCCAATCTCCCGACCGCGTTCGTCGCCACGTATACCAAGAGCAGCGGCGGTCCGCATCTTGGCGTCATCACCGAGTACGATGCGCTTCGCGGAACGAAAGGCGCGTTTCACGGCGACCAGCATAGCACGCAAGGTCCGATCGGCATCGCCGCCGCGATCGCCATCTCGGAGTATCTGACGAAGACGAAGACGCCGGGCACGGTGGTGGTATTCGGCGCGCCGGGCGAAGAGATGATGCCGCCCAACGCGAAGACGGTGATGTTCGAGTCGAAGGTGTTCGATGGCATGGACGTCCTCATGCGAAGTCATTCGTCGAGCGCGACGAGTCGTCCCGCGCCAGGCTTCGGCACGTGCTGCATGAACATCGACGGCGTGAAGTTCACCTTCAGCGGCGCGCCGGCGCATCAGCTCACCGCGTGGAATGGACGGAACGCTCTCACCGCCGTCGTCCATCTGTTCGAGAACATCGACGCGATGCGCAGTAACATGCGTCCGGAAACGCGCATTCAAGGTGTGATCACCGAGGGCGGCGCCGCGCCGAACGTCGTACCGGATCGCACCGCCGCCGACTTCTACGTCCGCTATCCCGACGAAGTCTATCTCGAGCAAGTCTCGAAGATGGTCGACGATGCGGCGCGAGCGGCAGCGCTCGCGACCGGAACGAAGGTGAAGATCGATCACTATGGGCAGAACCGCGACGGCGTCGGTGTTGGATCACTCAATGAAGTCGCCTTTGCGTACATGAAGAAATTCGGCGCGACGGGAATCGCCCCCGAACCGGGCAAGCCGCAAGGCTATGAAGAGACCGGCAGCGTTTCGAGTGCGATCCCCGGCATCGGCTTCAGCGCGAAAACCTCGAACGCACCGAATCACACATATGAAATGGAGCAGGACGCGCTCGGCGCTGTCGGGCATCAAGGCTTCGTCGTGGACGCCCAGGCAATGGCGGCGCTGCTCTTCGATTTCGCGACGCGACCCGATTACCGCGCGACGGTCAAGCGCGAATTCGACACGATCCGCGCGCTGCACACACAGTACGTCGAAGACTTGAAAAAAACGTACGTGGTTCCGAAGGTGAGCGAACCGTAAACGAGCGTCGGCTAGTCGCTCCGCAACGCGCGGCTCGGATCGACGCGAGCCGCGCGCATCGCGGGAATGAGACACGCAGCAATCGTAACGAAACCGAGCAGTAACACTACGCTCGCGAAGGTCACCGGATCGCTCGGACTAACTCCGAACAGCAGCGTTCGCAGATACCGCGTGAGCGCGAGCGAGCCGGCCACGCCAAGCGCGGCGCGCACGCCGATCTCTCGCGTCCGTTCGGCGACGCTGCCCGCGAGCACGCCGTAGAGCTGCTACTCTGTCGCCTTCCCCTCGAGGTTGGGTGCGCGGCCTACTTGCCGCGCGTCAGATGCGTTTACTGATTGGCGGCGGAACGAGCGGCGTATATGAATTCGCAGGCGCCGGCGGAGCCTCGACCACACTTGGCGGCTGCTGGCCATTCGACGATTGTCCGTCGAGCAAGCCGCGCGAGACCAGTTGCGCCGCGAGCACGGTTTGAATCACGCTCGAGATGTTGTTCGTCGTCGTCTCCGGCGCACCGGTACCGTCGTTGGAGATCGTCACGAGCTTCGCTTGCGAGAGCGCATCCGCGATCACTGGCGCGATCTGCGGCAGCATCTCGATCTGACGATAGCGGAAGTACGATTCGCCGCCGGATTGAATCGCCTGATTCACCTTCTGAATGCTCTCAGCGGTCGCGTCAGCGATGCGGCGAATGCGAATTGCTTCGGCGTCGGCCGCTGCTTCCGCGGCAAGACGAACCTTTGCTGCGTCGGCCTTTGCTTGCGCGATCTGCGTCGCGTCCAACTCGGCAGTCCGCTGCAAACCCGCGGCTTCCTGACGCTTCGCTTCCGCTTGCGCGACCAACGCGGCATTGGACGCCTTCGTCTGCTCCAGCTCTCGCTGCTTGTCTGAAATCGCCCGCTCGGCCTCGAGCTGCGCTTCTTTCGCGCGACGCGACTGATTCGCCGCAACGATGTCGGCGTTCGCTTGCGCTTCCGCCGCCGACTGACGCCGGCGCGCCTCTGCGACTTCCGATTGGACGACCTTGATGTTGAGCGAGTTGAAGATCAGCCCGAGATCGGTGAGCTCGCGCGAGCACGCCTTTCGGATGATCACGGCCAGCGGATCATCTTCGTCCTCGAGTGCTGTCGACTCGGCGGGAACGATCGCGGTCGGCTCGTGCTGTACCCGCGCCGGAAGCGTTCCACCGGTTCCCGCTGGCAAGAGCGCACGCGACGCGCCCGGCGACGCCTTCGCCGAGAAGAGTTGGTCGTGCGTGAGCAAGTTCATCGCGCGTCGACCGGAGCTCGAGAGCAGATCCGTCAACGTGCTGAGTTGATCGGCATCGCTCTTCGAGAAAAAGCGATTCGCGGCCGTCTTGATCAGTGCATCCGATTCGCCAACCGAGACGATCGCGCTCGCAAGTACCCGTACCTTGATCGGGCGCGGCGTTCCATTCTCATCGATGTCCGCGGTCTGATCCGTGATGTCCAGGTCGATGTTGATGACCTTACTCGAGATCGTCGTTCCGGTCGTCAGTAGCGGGATCTCTTTGGATTTGCCGGGTCCGCGGTAGATCACCGTGCCGCCGGCCAGCCAACTGACGAGACGGATCGTGCCCGCCTCGACGTTCCGAAGAAAGCTTGCGACGATCATCGGCACGACGATGATGACGAAACCGACGACGAGCGCGATCAACACGCCGCCCGAAAACATGCTCGACATACAAGACTCCTGAAGGGAGAAGGACCCAACGCCACCAGCAATGACAACTAGATGAGAGACACCGTGCAACGATTCTTCGCGGCATCGACGTCTTCGATGCGAACGCGTTGCCCCGCCCGGATACGAGCCGTCCCGAGCGCGCGATCATCGGGCCGCAACGTCGCGAGAATCTGAACCACCTGTCCGTCGACCTCGAGCGAAACGATGCCCTGTCCGTTCGCATCGAACGAGGTCACGGCCGTCGCTTCGTCGGTCACCGCGCTCTCGAGTGTCACTGCGGGCGTCGACGCAAATCGCATCGCGAAGTTCCAGAGTGGCGAGACGAGAGCGCGCTCGAACAACAAGCCGCCGGCGATGGCCGCGGCGAACAACAGCGGCCCACCGAGCATCGGGCGAAGCAACTCACCCGCTGTGCCGAAGCCCAGTACCAGGCTGAAGAGAAAACGCGGGGACGTGATCGCCCACAGCGTGCTGCTCACGGCGCTGCGCGCAGTGGCGGCATTGCTCACGACGGGCGCGTGTCCCGGGTGTTTGACGCCGTGAACGTGGATGGCGCCATTGCCGTGGCCGGCGGCGTGACCATGTCCGGGCGCTGCTCTGCCAGCGTGTCCCCGATGCCCGAGACCGCCAAGTGCCATCGCGCCGAGGCCGGCGGCACCAAGCAAGAGACTCGAAATGTAGAGGTCCATCGGAGAGGCGAGGATTAGAGATCGGGCAACGTCAAATACATACAACGAGGATTCGGGCCGAGAAGTTCCGACGGCGCCTATCACAAGAAGCTACTTGGCGTTACGCCAGTCGTCCATTTGTTCTACCGTCTTCCCTCCGGCGGCACTTACGGGCGCCGTTCGCGCTGCTTCTCGCGCGGGCCATTGACGGCGAACGATGTCACGCTGTCTGCGTCACGCCGGTAAGCTCGCCCCCGTGGGTTCGAGGATTGTCGGCTCCCGACTCTGTTTCGCAGGACGGAATAGCACCGCAAACAAGATGAATACGGCGAGTGCTCCCGTGGCCGGCACGATCCAGATCGCATGCCAGTCGTGAGTGACTTGCACGCACTCGTGCGCCGCTGCGGCCGCGCCGGTGCACGCAGAGTTGGTCGTCGCGTACTGATTGACGACGCGACCGGAAACCGCGGCCCCAACGAAATACCCGACACCATTCGTCACGAAATTGATGAAACCCTGTGCCGCCGCGCGGATCTTTTCGCCGGCACGCTGGTCGGTGTAGATCTGCCCACTCACAAAGAAGAAGTCGTAGCAGACACCGTGCAGCAGAATGCCCGCATACAGCAGCCACATTCCGGATCCGATATTGCCGTTGCCGAACGCGAAATAACGCAGCGACCACGCCAACATCCCCGCAAGCATGATGATCTTGATGCCGAAGCGTCGCAGGAAGAAGGGCAGCAAGAGCATGAAGCCCAGCTCGGACATCTGGCCGAACGTCTGAATGAACGCCGGCTCGGGCGCCTTGATCTCGTTCAGGAAGAGATTCGTGAACGTGTAGTAGAATTGCAGCGGAATGCAGAGCAGGAAGGACCCGAGCACGAAGATCAGAAAATCCTTATTGCGAAGCAGGGCCAGCGAATCGAGACCCATCGCGTCGCGCGCACGGAATGCCTGACCAGCCGCCTTGGGCGGAGTGTGCGGCAGCGCGAGTGAATAGAGGCCGAGCACGATCGAGGCGCCCGCCGCCATCCGCATCGGAAGGGCGAGCGCATCAGCGTGCATCTTGCCCACGATGATGCCGGCCACGATCCAACCAATCGTCCCGAGCACGCGAATGATTGGAAAGTCACGCGCAGGGTCTTCCACGTTATGAAAGGAAATCGAATTGGTCAGCGAGAGCGTCGGCATGAAGCAGAGCGCGTACAGCAGCAGGAGCGGATAGAACGTGCCCCAGTTGCTCTGCGACGACACGAACCACATCACGATGCCGCCGAAGATGTGCAGAAATGCGAGCAGCTTCTCGCTCGCGAAAAAGCGGTCGGCGACTATCCCGAGGAAGAACGGCGTGACGATCGCGGCGATCGCCATCGCGCCATATGCAGCGCCGATCTGCTGGTCGGTGAAGTGCAACGTTTGGCCGAGATATGTTCCCATCGTCACGAACCAGACGCCCCACACGAAATACTGCAAGAACATCATCACTGACAGCTTCGTGCGCACGCCCATCATGGCAGCTCCCGAATGCGGATGTTGCGGAGTGTGAGCGTCCCAGGATGATCGCCCTGAATTCCGATGTATCCCTTCTTCGCCATACCATAGTTGGGATACGCGGCGAACTTGCTCGCCGCGACTTTCGCCTTCCAGTCAGGGCTCCACAGCTCGTACTCGACGACCTTCTGTCCATTGAGCCAGTGCTCGACGTGCGCACCGTTCACGATGATTCGCGTGGTATTCCATTCGCCGAATGGCTTCACCACGCCGGCGGGTGGCGCATACAGCCCATACGCCGCGGCCGCCGATGTCAAGCGATTCCGACCATCCGGCGCGTTTGCGTCATCCAACAACTGATATTCCGGCCCGCTCCAGTAGATGTGATCGTACTCCTCGGTTCCGTGGTAGAAGACGCCGCTGTTGCCGCCTTTGGCGATCTTCCAATCGAGATCGAGCTCGAAGTTCGCGAACTGATCTCGCGTCATGATGTCCTCGGCGCCCTTCTCCTTCACGATCGTTCCGTCGACGATATTCCATCCAGTCGGCAGCTCTTGCGTTTTGTAGCCGCGCCAGGCGCTGAGCGTCTTGCCGTCAAAGAGCGTGCGCCAGCCGCTGGATGTCATCGCGCTCGACGCCACCGCCGACGCGCCGACTCCAACAACGGATGTTGTCGACGTGGTTCGATGCACACAGCCGACGGTTGCCAACGTCAGCCCCACAAGCGCGCGAGAAAATCGCATGGTCAAATCGCCCATCCTGCGCGAAAATCGCGCGTGAGAAACTGATTGGCTTCCGGTACGTTGGTGATCTGCATCTTCTCACCGTCGTAGAGCACTTTCTTTCCCTGGCCCGCACGAAGGGCGACAACCCCGAGCAACATCGTCTCGGTCAATTGCGCGGCGTACTCGAGCGGCGAGCTCGCGGTTGCTTCGCCCTTGATCGCTTTCGCCCAGTTCTGCTCGTGACTCCAAATGATGCGCAGCATCGTCTTCGGAACCTTGAGCGCGTCTTGCTGCAGCGATTCAGGATAGACACGCGGATTGCTGCCGTAGGTGTCGTTGATGAGGATTCCCTTCTCGCCCAAAAAGATCACGCCACCTTCCGACTTGAGGACCGCGTCAGGTCCCGTGTCGGGTAACACATCGGGGCGCGGCGGAAAAAGTCCGCCGTCAAACCATGTGAGCTTGACCGGCGGCTGATTGCCGCGCGCGCCGAACTGATAATGCACCGTCGACGCGAGCGGATACGAAACCGGTCGGCTACGATTTCGCCGCGCCGGTGATCCTTCTGGCGCATTTGGATCACCGGGAACCGTCATCGTGCCGAACGGCGACGACGTCGCTTCGATGCTCGTGGGATATTCGAGTCCAAGCGCCCAGAATGGATGATCGATCAAGTGCGCCCCCATATCGCCGAGTGCGCCCATGCCGAAGTCGATCCACCCACGCCAGTTGAATGGGTGGTAAATCGGGTGATACGGAATGTCCTCCGCAACGGGGCCGAGATAGAGGTCCCAGTGCAATCCGGGCGGAATGGGCACTTCGCCGCCCATCGCTCGCGCGAGCGTTCCGTTCACGACGTTCTGTCCCCACGTCGAGCCGAATCCGTTCACCGCGCCGGGCGCCGGAAGCGCAACCGTCGCCCCCGGTCGCGGCACGAACTGCGGCCAATACCCCGCTGGACGATTGGTCCACACGTGCACCTCGTGCACTGGACCGATTACGCCGGCGGCAATCCATTCGTTGATCAGCCGCGCGCCGTCACTCGAGTGGCCTTGATTCCCCATTTGGGTGACGAGCTTTTTGTTCGCGAGTGCGGTCTCACGCAGCACGCGTGCTTCATGCACGGACCAGGTCAGTGGCTTTTGCACGTACACGTGCTTGCCCAAGTCCATCGCCGCCTTGGCGACGACGGCGTGCAAGTGATCGGGCGTCGCGACGACGACGGCGTCGAGCCCCTTCTCCTTCTGCAGCATCTCGCGGAAGTCCGCGTACTTCGTCGCCTTTGGAAACTGTTCGTTGAGTCGAACGGCTTCCGGCCGCACCTGCTCGTTTCGCCCGGGACGCAGCTTGTCCTTGGCATTCTTCTCGGCAAATGTTTGGTCGACGTCGCAAACGGCGACCAGCGTCTCCGTCGCAGCGAGCGCGGTGCCGTTCACCGATCCCTGCCCACCAAACCCCACGACGGCGAAGTGCACGGTATCGCTGGGCGCCTGATAGCCAACGCCGCCAAGTACGTGACGCGGCACGATCATCGGGACGTGCGGCGCGACGATCGCGCCGAGCGCGAGCTTGCCCGCATCGGCAACGAAATCGCGGCGGGTGATCTCCTTCTTGTTGTCAGTCATTCGGACCTCGGTGGCTGCTTGCGAGTAGCGAGTCGATTGCGCCTCCAAGCTACTGCCCGATTCTGTCGACGCTAGCGGCCACGTCTATGCTCGTCTCGAGCCGAATGACGTCCTTTTCTGGAGTTCTGCGCATTGCCTTGGGTACAAATGGCGGCGCTAAGAACACCGTTCGGCGCGCATCAGCCGCCGCAAACCCAACTGCTCTCGGAGAAGACAATGCGATCAAGCCGTCTGGCGCTCATGACAGCCTCCGTCTGCTTCGGGCTCTTAGCCGGTTGCGGCGGCGGCGGCGATAACACGACCGGCCCGACGAACGGCGGAAATCCCGGCGGCACCACGGGAGGAACGACCGGCACCACGCAGATGATCGCGACGATCGATGGCAAGGCGTGGACCGCAAGTTCAGGCGGCGTCATGGCGTTCCAAGTCTCGTCGGCGAGCGGCGGCTACTTGATCTCCGGTCTCGAGCTCACCGGCACCGCCATTGGTACGAGCCTGTCGATCTCGATCAACGACATCCCCGGTCCGGGCACATATCCGCTCGGCACCGATGGCGTGAGTGTGGCCGGCGGGTTTGCCGGTGTCACGGTCGGGGCAACCCAAACGTGGACCACTCCGGTCTCGGGCGCAGCGGGAACGATCACCATCACCGCCTTGACGACCGCGCACATCGCCGGAACGTTTTCGTACACGGCAAGCTTGCCCACCAACGGAGCGACGGGAGCACGCGTCGTGACGAGCGGCGTCTTCGACGCCCCGTTCAAGCCCGCTGCGGTGATCAAGACGCTGCCGGATTCCGTCGGCAGCAAGATGTCGGCGACGCTGAACGGTCAGGCGTGGAACGCTGGAATCGTCGGCGGCCAAACTGGCTCCGGATTCATTTCGATCAGCGGAATCAACGACAAGCAGACCATTCTGTTCACGATCCCGATACCGGCGGCTGCGGGGACGTATGTGCTCAACAATGTTCTGCCGAACTTCGTCTACGCCTGGGACCCAAACGCGACGAAACCAGCAGGAGCACGTTGCTGCTGGGGCGTTCAGGGCGATGTCGGCACCGTGACGTTCATCACGCTCACGAAGACCCGCGCCAAAGGCACGTTCAGCGCAACGCTTTCACCACAGCCGGGCACCGCCGCGACCGGCCAGCTCACCATCGCGAACGGGACGTTCGACATCGGATTGTTTCACAACCCGTAGCGGCGCTTCAGGCGTTCGGCTTCCAATCGCCGCGCGCAACGGCCGGGACGAACTTGTCCAGTCCGCGCGGCGGGAACGCAATCGTCCGTCCCTGTTCGGCGCTCTGATAGGCCGTCATGAGGATTCTTACAACTTCGAGTCCGTCGTGCAGCGTGAGCTTCGGCTGCTCTTTGCCGAGGAATGCGCGCACGAAGTGACGATCCTCTGCTTCGTATCCGTAGGCCGCCGCTTCATTCGCAACGACCGGCATCAACCCAACCTCTGCGTTCTGCTTCTCGACGAGATCCTCGCCGGCCTTGCCTCGCACCGCACGTGAGAAGAACAGCTTGAGTCCACTATCGAGCGTATTCCACGACATCGAGTACTCGGGCCCGAGCAACTCGGCCGACAACCGAAGTCCGGCACCAACGAAGCTCCACGACGTAGACGCTTCGCCGATCACCGTGTGTCCATCGTCGGTCTCGAATTCGATCGTCGTGCTCGCGAAGTCTTCGGACGGACGTTTGCTGTAATCGACCTCGCTTCCCATCGTCTTCGCGAGCTGCTTGCTGTAGTTCGGTCGCGTCCATTTGAGACTCGCGATATGCGCGGTCACGCGGACAGGTCGGACCGTCGCGAGATCCGCACCAGGCTTCGTGAGCAAATGCCGAACGACAAGCGCCGAGTGGCACATCATGTCGTTGAGCACCCCGCCACCTTGCAGGTCGCCGCGCCAGAACCACGGCATGTGTGGTCCGCTATGTTCTTCGGCCGCACGAGCGAGATATGGTCGTCCGGTCGTCGCCGCGCCGCGCGCCCACAACAACTCGCGACCCGTCTCCACCTGCGGCGCGAAGACCTGATTCTCGAGATATCCATGCGCGAGCCCAACCCGCTCGACGAGCTCGATCACTCGCCGTGCTTCCGCCACGTTTCGCGCGAGCGGCTTCTCGCACGCAATGCCTTTGAGCGTTCCGGCACCGCGTTCGATCGCGTCGACGATTTCTTCGACGTTCTCGACGCGCGCGTGATTGGGTCCCGTCAGCCAGATCGCGTCGATCGCCGGATCGGCGACCATCGCCCCGATCGATGAATACGCTTTCGCCCCGCCGACGTCGAGGTCGCGCGCGAGCTGCGCCGCGGAGGCTGCATTCTTTTTGTTCGGGCTCCAGACGCCGAGCACGTCGGCGTCTCGAACGCCGCGGAAGCCTTGCATGTGAAAGCGCGCATTGAAGCCGCTTCCAATGAAACCCACGCCGAGCCGGCGTGCTAACTCTGGGTTGTCCGTGCCGTTCATTTTTCTTGCGGTGCGACTCGTGTCTGCATCAGGTCGTAGCTGACGCCAAGCTTTTCAAGCGCCGCGGGCGGACACCCATCGTAGCCTGGGTTGAACACGTTGCCTTGGTACTGCACATCTTTCCAACCGATCGCGCTCGAGAAGAATCCGGACGCCGTCATGTCGCGAAAGCGGTTGAAGAACGTGACACCGTATCTCATCTCCGGTTTGGCTTTCGCCGGATACGCGATGTCGTCGAGGATCTCGCGGCGTTGCGTGTCGTTCGCGTCGATGAATGTCTTTCCAAAACGCTTGCGCGATTCAGTGTCGAGCCACGCCAAACCGCCGTGGATCGCGATCTGCGTGTTGACGTTCGCGTCTTTCTCCGACAGCAGGAAGTCGATGTACTCGGGCACCTTCGCGTCCGTCGCGCTGCCGGAGTGCTCATCGCGCGGGATGACGTAGTCGGCAAGCAACGCGACAGTCTTCCACTCATGACGGTTGAAGAAGCGCGGACCCGCGTGCGCTCCGGGCGTTTGTCCGGGCTTCGATGGCACCTGCGACGTGACCGCTGGTGTCAGCGGCTGCTGTGGAGTCGTTGGCTGTTGTCCAATCGCCGCCGCCACGGGGACCGCGCCGAGCACCTGAAGCGCTCGGCGCCGTGTCATGATCTTCGAGACAGACGCCTCTTCTTTCGAGATGGTGTCGTCGGCGTCGCTCATATCGCTCCCGCCTTTCGTTGTTCCGTGATGTAGTCACTCGTTCGCCACGCGAGCGCGAGAATGGTCCACGTGGGATTCTTGTCGGCCTGCGATACGAACGGGCTGCCGTCGGCGACGAACAGATTCTTCACGTCGTGCGCCTGACAGTTGGCGTTGACGACCGACGTTTTGGGATCGCTCCCCATGCGCGCGCCACCGAGCTCGTGGATGATCGTTCCGCCGGCCGCGAGGTTGTAGTTCTGTTCACGCGTCGGCATCTGCGAGAAGATCGTCGCGCCCATCTCGGTGAGCAGCGAGCGAAACGTCTCCTGCATGTGCTTCGCTTGATTGATCTCGTAGTCGGCGAACTTCCAATGAAAGCGCAGGACGGGAATGCCGAACTTGTCGACCGTGGTCGGATCGAGCTCGCAATATGAGTTCTCGTTCGGGATCATCTCTCCGCGTCCGTCGAAGCCGATCGTGGCGCCATAGTATTTGCGGTAATCGGCCTTGAGCTGCTTACCGTAGCCGCCGCCGTTGTAGCGCTGAATGCCGCCACCGAATCCCGCCGACGGTTCGCCGGGCCCGCCATACACTTCTATGTGGTAGCCGCGAGGGAAGTCGAGCTTCTTGTTGTCGAGCCACCACGGCATGTAAACGTGCATTCCGCCGACACCATCGTGATTGTGCGGAATGTGGTTGACCATCGCGGGGATGAATCCCGAGACACCGGTGCCTGTGGTGTCGGTCAAGTATTTGCCGGCGGTGCCGCTCGAGTTGGCCAAGCCGTTCGGGAATTGTGTCGACTTGGAGTTCAGCAGTAGGCGCGCTGTCTCGCATGCGCTGGCCGACATCACGACGATCCGCGCTTGCACGTGTTCGTCCGCGCCGGTGTTCTTGTCGATGTACGAGACGCCCGTCGCCAAACCATTCGGCCCGACCGTGACCTCGCGCGCCATCGCGTTCGTGATGAGCGTGAGCTTTCCCGTCGCGAGCGCCGGTGCGATGAGCACGTCGGGGCTCGAGAAATTTGCTTTCACTGAACAGCCGCGATTGCACTGTCCGCAGTAATGGCACGCCTGTCGTCCGTTGAGCGGCTTCGTGATGATCGACAGCCGCGCCGGAATACACGTAATGCCAAGCTTGTCGGACGCTTTCTTGACCAGGAGCTCGTGACAGCGCGGCTTGGGCGGCGGCATGAAGATGCCGTCCGGATGATTGCGCAGCCCTTCGTTACTACCGTACAAGCCGATGAATCGATCGATGTTGTCGTAGTACGGCTTCACGTCGCCGTAACTGATCGGCCAATCTTCGCCCAGGCCGTCGATGCTCT
This sequence comes from Gemmatimonadaceae bacterium, assembly GCA_025934075.1. Taxonomy (GTDB): domain Bacteria; phylum Gemmatimonadota; class Gemmatimonadetes; order Gemmatimonadales; family Gemmatimonadaceae; genus JAQBQB01. Next base: position 338 of record JAICYT010000077.1, on the reverse strand, counting down.
TGCCGCGAAAATCGTCCGGCCCGAACCGGAGCGAGATGCGGCCCCAGTGATTGGTGCGTCCGCCGAGCATGCGGGCGCGCCACCAGCTGAACTGCGTGCCCGGTGCCTTGGTATACGGTTCGCCGTCGATCTCCCAACCTCCGTCGCACGCATCGAACTCACCGAACGGACGGCCGTGGATAGCCGCACCACGATGCGGCGTCGCGTACGCCGGTGTGAGCATTTTGGAATCATGAGACGCGAACCATTTTGGCCCGGCCTCGAGCATCACGACGCGAGCGCCGGCTTTGGTCAGCGCGTACGCGGCCATTCCGCCGCCCGCACCCGAGCCGATGATC
>JAICYT010000266.1 GCA_025934075.1 Gemmatimonadaceae bacterium | reverse complement strand
GCCATTACGCGCTGTTGTGCTTTATCCCAGACGCGAAAGACGGCAAGCCGCACTTCGATCACGGTATGGTGAAGGAAGTCGTCGTCGCGCCTTGAAACCGGGGTTGGGGGTCAATTGGGGTCAGACTCCAGTTAGCGCAAATGGAGTCTGACCCCAATTCTTGGCACGCACCTCCCTTCCACCTCGCCGCTTACAGTCCATCCTCTTCCACCGGGACCGCACAGCGGCATATTGACCCGCATGAGACTCGCAATCCTGGCGATATTTGCCGCCGCGACGTCCGCCGGCGCTCAAGCGGGTAACGAGTGGCCGGCTTGGGGTGGCGATCTCGCCGCGACAAAATACTCGACGCTCGCCGACATCAATCGCAGCAACGTTGCGCAGCTGACCAAGGCATGGGAGTGGGCGACGGGCGAGACGCCGAACACCGAGCCGCGCACTCGCCCAGGCAACTTTCAAGCGACGCCGCTGATGATCGGCGATACGCTGTATCTCAGCACGTCGTACAATCGCGTCGTGGCGCTCGACGCGAACACCGGCCATGAGCTGTGGTCGTACGATCCCAAAGCGTACGCCGCCGGACAGCCGCCGAACGGCACGGGTTTCGTGCATCGCGGTGTCGCCACGTGGACCGACGGACGGCATCGACGCATCTTCATGAACAGCCGCTGGCGGTTGATCGCGCTCGACGCCGCGACTGGCAGGCCAATTCGAGATTTCGGCGACACGGGCGTCGTCGATCTCACGAAAGACCTTGGGCGAAACGGTAAGCCGGTCAACAAGCTTCACTACACGCAGACGTCGCCGCCGGTCGTCTGGCGCAATCTCGTCATCGTCGGCAACGGTGTCGCCGACAAGCTGATCTACCCCAACGATCCTCCAGGCGACGTCCAAGCGTTCGATGTGAAATCTGGAAAGCGTGCGTGGAGCTTCAGCCCCGTGCCGCGCGACGAACGAGACTCCGCCGCCGAGACGTGGCTCGACAATTCGTGGAAGACGACTGGCCACGCGAACGTGTGGGCGCCGTTCAGCGTCGACGACCGCCGCGGTTTGGTGTTTTTGCCGGTGAGCACGCCGAGCAACGATTGGTACGGCGGAGCGCGCAAGGGAAACAATCTGTACGCGGAATCCATCGTCTGTCTCGACGCGCGCAATGGGCACCAGGTCTGGTATTTCCAAACGGTGCATCACGGCCTGTGGGATTATGATCTTCCCGCCGCACCAGTGCTCGGCACCGTGACCGTCGACGGTCGTCGTCGCGACATCGTCGCTGTCCCGGCGAAAACTGGCTTCCTCTTCGTGTTCGATCGCGTGAATGGGAACCCCATCTGGCCAATTCAAGAACGCTCAGTGCCGGCGAGCGATGTGCCTGGTGAGCAGGCGGCGCAGTCGCAACCCTTTCCGTCGCTCCCGGCACCGTTTGCGAAACAGGGATTCAGCTTCAGTGACTTGATCGACTTCACACCGGCAATCGAGTCGCGTGCGCTGGAGACGATCAAGGATTTTCGCATCGGCCCGTTGTTCACGCCTCCGTCGGTTGGCGGAACGATCGTGATGCCCGGTGCGATCGGCGGAGCGGGGTGGGGCGGCGGCGCATTCGATCCGTCGACTGGAACGATCTACATCAAGGCGACGAATCAGCCGGCGCTCTACAAGATCATTCAGCCGACGCGGAGCGACTCGCTCGACGCGGACTACACCGCCGACCTGTCCGCCCAAGGCCTGCGCGTCGTGATGCCGTCGCCGGATAGTTTGCAGCGCATGCCGCCACTTCCGATCAACAAGCCGCCGTACGGAACACTGGTCGCAATCGATCTCAATACCGGCGCCACGAAGTGGAACGTCACACTCGGCGATACACCGGGCATTCACAATCATCCGCTATTGAAGAATCTGAATCTGCCGCCCGTTGGTGTTGCCGGGGCGCCGGGGCCGATCGTGACGGCGGGCGGTCTGATCTTCGTGACCGGCGGCGGATCGACGCTCTATGCGATCGACACACAGAATGGTGGCGTGCTTTGGTCGGGTGATTTGGGGCAAAATGGGTACGCGGTGCCGATGACGTATCGAACGAAAGCAGGGAAGCAGTTCGTGGTGATAGCGACGGGCGCTGCGTCCGGTGCACGGCTGGTGGCATTCTCAATCCGCGCGCCGTCGTGAGGCCTCACACCATCTCCGTCAACCAATGTCCCTCATCTTCCCGTTCGATCCCGACATCCGCCGCGCGTCGACCATTCCATCGCGGCTCTACATCGACCCAGTCTACCTCGAGCTCGAGCGCGAGCGCGTCTTCGCGCACACGTGGCAGCTCGTCGGACGATCGGAGCAGGTGTCGGAGACCGGCTCGTTCTTCACCGCGGAAATAGGAAACGATTCGATCGTCGTCCTGCGCGATGGAGAGAGCTTGCGTGGGTTTTACAACGTGTGTCTTCACCGCGCGGGGCCGGTCGCGCACGGCTGTGGCAAGCGACAATCGCTTCAGTGCAAGTACCACGGATGGACCCACAGCCTCAAGGGCGAGCTGCTTCGCGCGCCGGAGATGGAAGGCGTCGAACGATTCACGCCCGCCGACATGCGCCTTCGCTCCGTCGCCGTTGCGACGTGGGGGCCGCTCGTCTTCGTGAATCTCGACGGCGCTGCACCGGCGCTCGAGGATATGCTCGGAGACATCCCCGGCCGCGTCGCGCCTTTTGGCTGTGCATCGATGCGCTACGTCATGCGCAAAGAGTACGAGCTCGCGTGCAATTGGAAGGTCTACGTCGACAACTACCTCGAGGGGTACCACATTCCGATCGTCCATCCGAGCCTGCACAAAGAAATCGATTACGACAGCTATCGCGTCGAGCCGTTGCGCTATTCATCCATCCAACATGCGCCGCTGCGGCCCGTCGTCGGCGGGTCGACCGATCGCAACTACGATCCGAGCAAGGCCGATATCCCAGAGGCCGTTTACGGATGGATCTTCCCGAACATCATGCTCAACATCTACATGGGGCAGATGCAGACGAACGTCGTCCTGCCGGTGGCGCACGACCGCACGATCGTGGCCTTCGACTGGTTCGCTAGCAACCCGCCAGCCGATCCCGCAACAGATCCGGATTGGTCGCGCTTGGTCGCCTTCAGCGACGAGATCCAAGACGAAGACGTCGAGATCTGCGAGACCGTGCAGCGGAACCTCAAGTCCCGCGTGTACGATCGTGGCCGATATTCAGCCGCACGCGAACGCGGCGTTCACCACTTCCACTCGCTGCTGCATGAGTTCCTGACGTAAGGCTTTGAGTTCTCTCGTGCTGTGTCGCAGGACGTCCTAAGAGGCGGGCAGGAGCGGTTGGTGACGCAGGACGACATGATAGTGGCGTCTTGATGTTACGCTTAGCACTCCTGGAGTCCACCTGCTGCCCCATGATGACGAGCCTGCGGCTTGGCCCCGAAAGGGAAGCATTTTGGAAAATGCGGGGTCTTATCGTGACGGGCACCGGCGCTGATGCGCCCCAGCCCGCCGGCGCGGCCGCCGGGTGGTCGTGCCCGGGCACGTTGCTACCCTTTGCGCGGTTCGTTTGTCT
>JAICYT010000094.1 GCA_025934075.1 Gemmatimonadaceae bacterium | reverse complement strand
TCTTTGCCGTTCATCCGTTAGTGTCCGTTCCATCCGTCCATTCCGTATCATCAATTCGTTACGACAAGCATCGCGGGACTGCACTCGAGCGCCACTGGAGCTTTCGCGAACGGCCGCTCGGGCGGGCCATAACAATTGTGAAAACGGATTTGACGGATGGAACGGACACAAACGGATAAGACTTTTCTTGGGGACTCCGTCGAGCGTTTGATGCGAAGAACGCCGCGAAATTGTTGAAGGACAAAAAGAGGCCGACGTTTCCGTCGGCCTCTTTTCCATGCTATTAACCGCGAGAACTACTGGCGCTTCTTGGCAGCCTTGCGACCAGCCTTTTTCCGACCGCCCTTCTTCGCGGCCTTCTTTCCACCCTTACGGGCACCTTTCTTTGCGGCCATGGTGATCTCTCCATTCATGGAGGTTCTTGCTCTCATCCGATCCCCCGGTGGATCGGCAGAGACGACGATCGTCGCGCACGAGGCGCTCGAATCGCCGCTACACATGCCTCCGCGGAGACACGTGAAGTCTGTGGTCCATCTCCATCATACGGCGTCACTCATACAGCGTCGCTCAAGCTGGTGAAATTGAAATCACGAACTTTGATCGGCGGGACCATGATCGCCTGGCCCGGCTCACCGCCCTCGCTTGCGCTCACACGAACGGGAGCACCCATCGCTTCCAAGTTATTCAACATGAAGATCGGTGAATCGTTGAACCGAAGATTCTTCACCGGCTTCGTGATCTTGCCGTTTTCAATCAGGAACGTTCCGTCGCGCGTCAGACCCGTGTACAGAATGGTTCGCTGATCGACCGGACGCAAATACCAGAAGCGTGTTACCAACAAACCACGTTGAGTCGAATGAATCAAGTCCTCGAGCGTCGCGGTACCACCGCTCATGCGAATTGAATTGCCCGCTCCAGTCGGTTCACGACCCTGCTTCTGCGCCCAGTATCGATCATAATCGAGATTCTTCACAACGCCGTTCTCGATCCATACGACGCGTCTCGTTGGTAAACCGTCACCACTAAACGGTGATGAGGCGACCTCGGGATCGAACGGATCGGACGCAATCGTCACTCGTTCATCGACGACTTTCTGCCCAATTTTGTTCTTCCCACCGGGCAGGGAGAAGAACGACCGACCTTCATCCGCCGAGCGTGCGTTGAGCGCACGCGAGATGAATTGCACGAGATTGCCGACCGCGGTTGGTTCGAATACGACGGTGTAGCGTCCCGGCTCGACAGCAACCGGATGTACCGATGCACGCGCCTTCTCCGTTGCACGAACGCCGAGCGCGGATGGATCGATGCGACTCCAATCATGATGGGTCGCGCCAGCCCAGCCAGAACCAGTTCCATCGGGCGTGCGCACAGTGGTTGTGAGCACGCTCGCGGTGGACCGATTGTAGGCGAACAAGCCTTTGTTGTTCGCGATCGCCTGCGCACCGGTGATCGCTTCCATGAAACCGGTGGACACGAGCTTGGCCTGCTTCGCTGGATCGGTGATGCGCTTGACCGCTTCGGCGCGCGCGGGCGCATCGAGCGATGCGGTTGCGTCGCTCCAATTCACGCCCGGCTGATACGTCTGCGGTCCAAGCTCCGGCATCGCTTCCGGATCGTCGGGACTGAGCTTCGCGATCCGCTCGGCCATCTGCACCGCGGCGCGATGGCCGTCGTCGTCGAGCTGATTGGTCGACGACGAGCCACTGCGTTTGCCGAACCTCGCGATCACGGTGACGACTGAATCGAACGAGTCGCCGCCGGTCGAAATCTGGTTCACGGCGAAACGGCTGTTCGCGACGTTGGTGCTGCTGACGAGCACGCGAGCTTCGTCGGCCGTGACGAACGAGAGCGCGCGCTTGGCGATCGCCTCGCATTCTTCACGCGACAGATAGCGCGCCGACAGCACCAACGAGCGCAGCGTCATGCTTGCCGGCCGGTGTTGATGACGTTGACGTTGCGAAAGCGCGTCACGGGAGCGCCATGCGAGATGGCGTTCACCTGGACCGGTTGTCCTTTGGCGTCGCCGAACGCGCCGCCCAGATAATAGCTCTTTTGTCCGCCGACCATGTCGAGGCTCGCCCAGAACTCCGGCGTCTTCATTTGGTAGGCGACGTCTTTCAGCATGCCGACGATCTTCCCGCCTTTGATCTCATAGAAGACCTGGCCGCCGAACTGCGCGTTGTAGCGTTGCTGATCGATCGAGAACGAGCCGTCGCCGATGATCGCAATGCCGCGATCGGTGGCAGCGATCAGATCTTCCCAACCGAGATCCTTCTCGCCGGGAAGCAGTGAGACATTCGGCATGCGCTGGAACTGTACAGCGGCCCACGTCTGCGCATACGAGCATCCGTGCGATCGCGTCGGCTTGCCAAGCTTCTTGTAGTACCAATCGAGCCAAAGCGCCTGCTCTCTCGTCGTTTGATAGTCGACGAAGATGCCTTTCTTGATGATGTCGAAGTCTTCGGGCTTGACGCCTTCGTCGTCCCAGCCGCAGGCCGATAGCGAGCCGGGTTGCGAGCGATCGCCGCGAATGTTCATCAGCTCGGAGCCATACTTGAGCGTGCCGAGCACTTTCTCCGGCGGTGCGACGAAGCTCGTGCCGGCGTAGTTGGCCTCGTAGCCCATCGCCCGGTCTAGCTCTGTGGGATGTGCGACCGATTCGTGGATCGTGAGCCAAAGATGCGACGGATGCAGCACGAGATCATAGCGGCCAACGTCGACTGACTTTGCGCTGAGCTTCTGCACCGCCTCGTTCGCCCATTTCGGCGCATTCTCAGCCAGCTTTGCATCGCGCACGTGCTCGTACCCGAGACCGCGCGGCGCGATGTCGACCGATTGACGCGTCGCGAAGTCGCCGTTGCCGACCGCGGTCACCGTCATCGACGGTTCGGTGCGGTAGATGACTTGGAACGTCATCGTTCCTTCGGTCGACGCGAACGTCTTCTCCTCGCGGAGAAAGAACATGGCCGAGTTGACGAACCGCGCGCCTTTGACCGCGAGCGCGGCTTGGTTCGCGGCGAGCAGCGCGCCGACTTTGTCTTCGATCGCGACGCCGAACGGATCGATCTCGATTGGACTCTTCCAGGTTCCATTCGCGACGACCGGCGCTGGCGCGAGCACGACAGGCCGCACCAATGCCGACCGATTTGCGCGCGCTTGCTCGACTGATTCCTTGGCGATGCGCGCGACTTCTTCGCGCGTCAGCTCGCGACTGGCCGAAAAGCCCCATGCACCGCCGACAAGTGTGCGGACGCCGAACCCGTACGTTTCGTTGTCGGCAATTCCCGAGACGCGTTGCTCGCGTGTCGACACGTTCTGCGTGCGGTTGCGAACGAAGCGAACGTCAGCGTAGTCGGCCCCGGCGCTCTTCGCAGCGTCGAGTGCAATGCCCGCGAGCTCTTTGATGTTGGGCTCGCCGGCGAAATGCGCCGCGTATGGCGAGTCGGACGGGGAGACGAGTGCGTCAGTCGCAAAGCGACCGGTTGGTGAGTGAGCCGCGAGTCCTGCCATTGCCGCGGCGGTTGTTGTCGACTTGAGAAACTCTCGTCGAGTTTGACCCACTCGGTACCCTCGTGCGTGCGCTGTGACCCAACTTCCGCGCGAATAACGCGAATAGTGCTCTCACGCGAATATAGGAATCGCACTTTTCACACGCAATAGATGTTCCGAACTTTCGCGTCATCGACGAAGAGCGCAATCACAGCACTTCCATCGCTCATCATGGCGTGCGACGTTTCGTTCGCGACGACGAGTAGCGAGCGATTGCGAGCGAGTCGCGGATTCATTCTCTTGCAATGGAGCGACACGCGCGTGAAAGCGCTGGTGAAGACGACAGCTGGCGTCGGATTCGTGTTGAAGAGTGTTCCCGAGCCGACGATTCGAGACGATGAAGTATTGATCCGCGTGCGACGCGCGGGCGTGTGCGGCACCGACGTGCACATCTATGATTGGGACGCCTGGGCGCAAGGCCGCGTCAAACCACCGATCGTCGTCGGCCATGAGTTCGCCGGTGAGGTCGTGCAAGTCGGAAGTCTCGTCACCGATGTCCGCAACGGCGATCGTGTGACGGCCGAGGGACACATCGTCGATGGACGATGCTTGCTCTGCCGCACCGGCAATTCGCACGTCTGCCCGTACACGAAGATCATTGGCGTCGATCGCGACGGCTGCTTCGCTGAATACATCGCGATGCCGGCAACCAATGTCTGGCATCTCGACGACAACGTCTCGTTCGACATCGGCGGCATTCACGATCCCATGGGCAACGCGTTCCACACCGCACTGACCGCCGATATTCCCGGCGCGACGGTGCTCGTGACCGGATGCGGACCGATCGGCATCTTCGCCGTTGGCATCTGTCGTGCGGCGGGCGCATCGCGCATCATCGCCTCGGACATCAATGACACGCGACTCGGACTCGCCAAGCAGATGGGCGCACACGACATCGTCCATCCTGATGAAGCCGAGGCGGTGGTCAAGCGTCACACCGACGGATTGGGCGTGGATGTCGTATTGGAGATGTCAGGCGTTCCGGCCGCGATTCATCAAGCGTTCGCGCTGGTGCGCGTGGGCGGTCGAGTGCAGATGCTCGGCATTCCCGCGAAACCGATGGACGTGGACTTCGCGACCGAGATCATCTTCAAAGGTCTGACGATTTACGGAGTGGTGGGACGTCGGATGTACGACACATGGCTCATGATGACACGATTTCTTCGATCCGGCCAATTCGATCCGACGCCAGTGATCACGCATCGCTTCCCGCTCGAGGGTTTCGATGAAGCGATCCACGCGATCAAGTCGGGCGAGGCGGGGAAAGTGATTTTTGAAATTGCGTGATAGCGGTGGGGAACGGACACGAACGGCAACTGCGCTTGGTTACTTCACGCGTAACGACATTGTTAGGGGCACTGCACTGTGACGATCAACAAATCCTTCACGAAGGGCCTCGAAGCGACGATCGAGCAGCTCAAAGTCGACAAGGTCTACAAGCGGCTCAATCATCTCGACTCGCCGCAAGCGGCGCGCGTCAAGATGGAAGGGCGCGGCGAGATCTTGATCCTGTCGTCGAACAACTACCTCGGCCTTTGCGACGAACGGTCCGTGATTGAAGCGGGTATCGACGGCTTGCGACGCTTCGGCGCAGGAACGGCGAGCGTGCGCTTCATCTGTGGCACGTTCACGATCCATCGCGAGCTCGAAGAGGCGTTGGCGCGATTCGTCGGAGCCGAAGCCTCGCTCACGTTCGTGTCGGCGTGGAATGCGAATGAAGGCTTCACGGCGACGATCGCGCAGGAAGGCGACTTCATCGTGTCCGACGCGCTCAACCACGCGTCGATCATCGACTCGATGCGATTGGCGAAAGCAATCTCCAAATGCACGACGGCTGTCTTCAAGCACAGCGACATGGACGACCTCCGCGCCAAGCTCGCGGAGGCCAAGGGCGCGAAGCGGCGAATCATTTGGACCGATGGCATCTTCTCGATGGAAGGCGCGATCGCCAAGCTGCCCGACATTTTGCAGATCGCGCGCGAGACCGACTCGATCGTCGCCGTCGACGACTCGCACTCCACCGGCGTGCTTGGCAAGATGGGTCGCGGCACCGCCGAACATTTTGGCGTGCTCGGCGAGGTCGACGTCATCACGTCCACACTCGGGAAAGCGTTGGGGGGCGCAGCCGGTGGGTTTGTCGCCGGCTCGGATGCGGTTGCCGACTACATGACTCAGCGATCGCGCCCGCAACTGTTCTCGAATGCGCTGCCGCCAACCGTCGCGGCGAGCGCGTTGGCCGCCGTACGCTTCGTCGAACAACATCCGGAACGCGTCGAGACGTTGCGCCAGAACGCCCTCTATTTCCGCAACGCGATCACGGAGGCCGGCTTCAAACCTCTCGCGGGCGAGACACCAATCATCCCGATCATCGTTGGTGAAACGGCGGCCGCCATTCAGATGAGCGACATGCTGCTCGAGAACGGTGTGTTCGTGACGGGCTTCGGATTTCCGGTCGTGCCGCAGGGCCAAGCCCGCGTGCGCTGTCAGATTTCAGCGTCACACACTCGCGATGATCTCGACGAAGCGGTGCGTGCATTCAAGAAAGTCGGGGGGAAGCTGGGCATCATATGAAACAGGGTTGAGGGTGAAGGTGCGCGCGCTGCGCGCGCCATCACCTTCCCTCGACCCTCATCCCTCCGCCCTGTCGTTGCGTGATCCTGGTCACCCTCGGGCGAGAACGGTTGCAACTGCCGTGACCGTTTGGGTCAGCTTGTCGTCCCACACCAGAGAGCCGGACGTACGGCCCAGCTACTTCTTGCCGAGGATTCGTATGCGAACGATCCGTGCCCTGACGATCGCTGCTGCCGTCGTCGTGGCGGTTCCGACAATTTCCGCCGCCCAACAGGGCCGTTCCTTCAAAGACGCCTGGTTTTGGGGAATCAAAGGCGGCGGAGTGACGCTGGCCGATACAGGTCAAGCGTATAAACAAGCGCCATTCGTCGGTATCGAATGGCTCATCACACGAACGCACGGCGGACTGTACGTCTCCGGCGGCGAGGCGTTCTTCAAAACGCAAACGCTCGTGCAGCGCGATTTCTCGCCGGACAGTGGAGCGCGCATCATCGATCTCAAGAACATGCGTAAGCTCGACGTCGCGATCATGGGATTCCCGGGCGAGCATCTTCGCTTCCATCCATATGCCGGCATCGGCTTCACGCTGAATCAGATCGTCGACGCCGTGGCGCGCCCGCCGTTCTCGACACAGGATCAGTTCGACGCGACCCAGTCCCTCATTCAAGATCAGAAAGTCGCGTTCTCGCCATTGCTCATCGTGGGCGGACAATACGCTCTGCGAAAAGTCTCGGTATTCGGCCAAGGATCGCTCAGTCAAATCCAGCGCACCTTCCTCGGGTACAACGGACGATCCGCGAACTTTGCGTACGAGGTCGGCCTCCGCTACAACTTCGGGTCGTCGATCGACAGGAACTGACGCTCTGACGCGCCATCCTGAGCGAAGCGAAGGATCTGCTGTCACTCGTACAGCAGATCCTTCGTCGTTTCACTTCCTTCGTCGCGTGCCCACCCCGAGGCGTGCCTCAGGGTGACCGCGGAACACGATCAAGCGCCGAGCGAGTGTCTGGGGAAGTGCGCCGGTGTCTTCGAAACGAAGGGATTGTTCGTCACGAACCATCGGAGCAGCCAGTCAGCCGATTGCGTGATGCCGATGCGCGGCGTCACGGTCACGTCGCGATCCGGAATCGCGTCGCCGGCACGAAGGACCAGCGGCCCTCGATCGAGCGGCTTCCAGTTGTATCTCGCATCGATGCCAAGCGCGAGGCAAAGCTTGCCCGGACCGTTCGTGAGATCGATATCGCGTCGCACCTTCGGTCGGCGCTGGCGCATCAAATCGATGCCGTGAAGCGGCTCGATCGCGCGCACCAGCACCGCACTCGGCTCATGCTCGGCACGCGTCACCGCGTTGAAGCACCAATACATGCCGTAGATGAGATAGACGTACGCGATTCCCGGTGGTCCGTAGAGCGGCGCGGTTCGTGACGTACGCCCCGCAGCCGCGTGACACGCCAGATCGTGCTCGCCGAGGTACGCTTCCGTTTCGACGATCCTGCCGGCGGCGATACCGTCGGCGGTCTTGCACTCGAGAATCGCGCCCAAGAGATCGCGTGCGACACGCTCGGTGTCGCGATCATAGAATTCTCGAGGAAGCGGCGGCGTGACACGAGAACGCCGCGCTCGTGGCGCGGCGTTCTGGGTCATTCGTGATCGGCCGCAGGAGCGCGTTTCTTTGCGCGCGCGGCAGGGCCACCGGTTTTTGCTCCGGCGCGTCCACGCTTTGCTTTCGCCGCTGGTGCAGCCGTCGGCGCGGTAGCCATCGACGCCGCGGAAGCAGCCGGTGTCGCACGACCGCTCTTTCCGCGCGCACCACGTCCGCGCGACGTAGCCGCGCGCTTTCCGCGTGCGGCGGGCGATGTGCCGTTGTCAGCCGCTGGCTTTTCTTCTTCGCGCGGCGAGACGACGACCGCAGGAATGTCCTCCACCACACCGATCGAGAGCAACTCAGGCGGCGGTGCGCCTGGTCGCCCACGCATCGGGCCCGTGCGCGCACCGCGCGGCCCCATTCCTAAACGCGGGCCCGCCGGCGCGGCCGGCGGCGTCGACGCTGTCGTTGCCGCGGTCTCGTGCCGCGCCAGCTGCTCGGAAACCGGCGCAGCTTCGGCGGCGCGCGCCACTTCGAAATCGTTTCCGCGTCGGCGGAGATCGACGATCCCCTCGTCGTGCGCGTCCTTGAGAATGCGCACGAACATGCGATCGCTGAGACTCTCCGAGTCGCGCCCGAGCAGCTGACGCGCGCGACGACGCACTTCGCTGGCTCGGATGGATTCGTCGCCGCTCACGAGATCGGTGACCGCGCGGCGTACGAGGTCGAACGCCTCGCTGCGCGTGAGACGTTCACCGATGGAGCCGGCCGCCTCTTCACTCGGAGGCGTAGCTGCCGCGAACTCGAGTTGCGCCGCCGGTTGCACTGACGGTGGCGACGACACGGTCGATACCGATTCGACAGTCGTTGGCGTGACAATGGTCGCCGACGGTGCGGCAATGCGAGGTTCGCGCTCCCGTCCGCGTCCACCGCGTCCGCGCCGGCTGCGCCGGGGCCCGCGATCTTCGCCCGGCGCGCCCACTTCGGTCGTGTCCACCGCGGTCGGTTCGGCGCGGTTGGTTCGCGTCTCGGTTGCCGGCACGGCACTCGGCAGATCGACCTCGAGCTGCCCGTTGTCGAGTTTGGTCACCGACAATAGGCCGCGCTGAGCCGCTTCTTGGCAGAATCGTGAGAACTTGGAAATGCCAAGATTCTTCTCATCGAACGTGCTATCGATCTCCTGCATGACCTGCTTGAGACGATCCGAGCGCATGACGTCGTTGTTGCGCTTCATGCGCTGCACCGCTTCGGTGACAAGCTCCCATGGGTCGTACTTGCGCGTCGGCTCTTCGTCGGACGCCTTGATCAACCCGGCGAGCGCGTTGTAGCTGTAGTACTCGTCGCAGTTCTGGACGAGCAGATCGCTCGACGACTCACGAATGCCTACCCCGATCACGTATTTGCCGTACTCCTTGAGCTTCATCACGAGGCTCGAGAAGTCGGAGTCGCCGGAAAGAAGAATGAACGTGCCGATTTCCGGGCGCGTGAAGACGAGCTCCAGTCCGTCGATGGCGAGTCGGATGTCGGTTGCGTTCTTTTTCGACGATCCATACGCCGGCGCCATGATCATGTCGATCGACGACTCGGCGAGGGAAACGACGTACTGTGGATAGCGTCGCCAGTCGGCGTAAGCGCGCTGAACGGCAACCTTTCCCTTGATGATCTCGGACGAGAGGAGGTTGCGAAGCTCCTTCCCGAGGTCGGAGCGGATCCCCATCGTGACGTTGTCGAAGTCGATGAGGAGCGCGGCGTTGGGCGCGTGGACCGGCGCCGAGACGTGCGGGGCCGCGGCCATGGCCTGCGGACCGCGGTGAATGAGCGCGCTTTGTGAGCGAGTTGGCAATCGCGAATGTCTAGAATTCATGCAAGGCTCTACGGATCAGTAGTAGGAATTTAGAGCGATCGGCGACGTAATGCCATGCACCCGTGCGCCGAACCGGGGAAAAGAGAGAGAGTCTGACCCCAATCACGGCCTCGTTTGCGCGGGTCCAATCTCAGTCTCCCATCGCTTTGAGGATCACTCGCTTGGGACGTTGTCCGTCCCATTCGCCGTAAAAGATCCGTTGCCAGGGGCCGAGATCCAGACGTCCGGCGGTCACGGGGACGATCACCTCGTGGCCAATGGTGATCGATCGCAGATGGGCAGCGGCGTTGTCTTCACCGGTCCCACTGTTGTGGCGGTATTTGTCAGGGTCCCATGGCGCGATTGTCTGCTCGAGCCAATCGAGGATGTCTTTCCAGAGATTTGGCTCGTGGTCATTCACGAACACCGACGCGGAGATGTGCATTGCCGATGCGAGGACCATTCCTTCGCGAATGTCCGCCGCCGCGCGACATTTTTCGACGGCGTCGGTGATGTCGATGATCTCCTGTCGCTTTTTTGTCTCGAACGTGAGGTAGTCGGTATGCGTCTTCATGGTCCGTCGTCTCAGGGTGGTTGGTGCTCTGGACAATCTGTATGTTTGACGTCGAAACCGCTGTCGCACGCGTCTCGTATGGAGCTCATGTGAAGCGTGTCGGATTTCGCGGCCGCCTCTTTCTGATCCTGCTGGGATTCGCCGTCGTTCCGTCGATTCTCATTTCGCTCGCGTGGAGTGCCACGGGGTCGTTCGTGCTACCGCTTGCCGGCGCGACGGCGGCATGGGACAGCGTGGCGATCACGGGAGAACGCGCGATCGCCGCGGCTCGCGCCGCCGAGCTGAGCGCCGCGCAGCGCCGCGCACTGCAAAGACATGACAGCACATTGCGACAAAGCGTCCTCCAATCGCGCCGAGCTGGATTCCTGTTTCGCGAAGCGGCCAAGAAGCTGGCGTTCGCGTCAATCTTCGTCGTGCTCATCATCGGCGTCATCGCCTCGCGAGTCGCGGGCCACTTGAGCCGAAATCTCAGTCGGCCCCTGCAGGAGCTGGTGGGTTGGACGGAACGCATCGGACGCGGCGAGCCGTTGCCGACGACACCTCCACGGCGCGGAGCACCGGAATTCGAGGTCTTGAGACGCCGCATGCGCATCATGGCCGGTGAGCTCGAGCTTGGACGCGCGCGAGCGCTCGAAGCGGAGCGGGCCGCGACACTGCGCGAAAGCGCTCGCCAGGTGGCGCACGAGCTCAAGAATCCGCTGACGCCGATTCGATTCGCGGTCGAGCGCCTGCAGCGCGACGCGCCGCCAGAGTTGTCCGAAACCGTCGAAGTACTCGCGGTCGAGTCGCAACGGCTGGAAGCAATGGCGCGCAGCTTCGCGCAATTCGGCCGTCTGCCCGAGGGACCGCGCGCGGACGTCGACCTTGGCGAAATGGCGCGGTACACGGCACGCGCAACCATCCCGCCGGATGTCGCGGTCCATGTCGAGATCGACGACGACGTACCTATGATCAAGGGACATCATGATGCGCTCGCGCGCGCGTTGTCCAACGTGATGCTCAACGCCGTCGATGCCTGCAAGGGCCGCGGTGGTGGAGAGGTCGGCGTACGTGTTCGGCGGCTCAGCGGCAACGGCAATGGAACGGAATCGGTCGAGCTGACGGTATCAGATACCGGCTGCGGCATTCCACCGGAGCAGCTCACGCGAATCTGGGAGCCGTACATGACGTCGAAGCCGGGCGGAACTGGATTGGGACTCGCCATCGCGCGACAAACGGTGCTGGCGCACGACGGCTCGGTGTCCGCCAAGAGCACAGTGGGGAGCGGAACCGAGATTCGGTTTGTGCTCCCGATCCGGGGCGACGGCAGCAATGAGAGCAATGGTACCAGCGGAGGAAGTCATGGGAGTTAGTCCGTTCATCGTGCCGATCGTGTTGTTCATCTGCATCGCGGCAACGGTCATCTTGGTTCCTGTCGCACGCGCGTTCGCGCGACGAATGGAGCGAACCCCGCTGCAGCCGTCGATGCCGTCCGACGTCGTCGCGCGACTCGAGCGCATGGAACAAGCAATCGATTCGATCGCGATCGAGGTCGAGCGAATCTCGGAGGGACAGCGATTCACGACGAAGCTCTTGTCGGAGCGGGCGGACCGTGAGCTTCCGGCGTCCAATCCAGCACCTCCGTCGACCTGACCGCGCGCCATGCCCAGCGTCTTGATCGTCGATGACGAGCCGAATATTCGGCGGATGGTCGGCGCGCTGCTGAGCGCCGAGGGCTACGAGGTGCGCGACGCACAGGATGGCGCCACGGCACTGACGCGCGCAACCGACGCGGAGCCGGACGTCCTGCTGCTCGATCTCATGATGCCGGGCGAGCTCGATGGCATGGCGACGCTCGCGCGTTTTCGCAAAGCGATGCCCGACGTCCCCGTCGTCATGATGAGCGGACGTGCCGGCCTCACCGACGCGGTCAAAGCCACCAAACTCGGCGCGTTCAACTTTCTCGAGAAGCCGTTGAGCCCCGAGGGTGTGTTGCTGGCATTGTCGTCGGCGCTCGAGCTCAGGCAAGCGCGTCGCGAAGCGAAAGCGCTGCGCGCCGATCTCGGGTTGAGCGGCGACATGATCGGCGATAGCCCGGGAATGCTCGAGGTTCGCGCGATGATCGACCGCGTCGCGCCGACGGATGCCCGAGTGCTCATCACCGGCGAGTCAGGAACGGGCAAGGAGCTCGTCGCGGCAGCGATTCATATGGCCAGCGATCGGCGCGATCGTCCATTCGTGCGCGTGAATTGCGCGGCGATCCCACGCGATCTCGTCGAGAGTGAGATGTTCGGACACGAACGCGGCGCATTCACCGGCGCGACCGACCGCCGCATCGGACGATTCGAGCTTGCGCATCGCGGCACGCTTTTCCTCGACGAAGTCGCGGACCTGGGCGCGGAAGCACAGGCAAAGCTGCTGCGTGCAATCGAGGCGAGAGAGATCGAGCGAGTGGGCGGCGGCAAGCCGATCCGCGTCGACGTCCGCATCGTGTCCGCGACGAACAAAGATCTCTCACAGGCCGTCACGGACGGCTCGTTCCGCGACGATCTGTTGTTCCGTCTCAACGTGATTCCGATTCCCATCCCGCCGTTGCGTGAACGACCCGGCGACATTCCCGCTTTGGTCGCGCATTTCTCGACGCTGCATCGCATGCGCACGGGCCAACCACTCCCGACATGGACCGCCGAAGCAATGGCGGGATTCACGCGATACGCGTGGCCCGGCAACGTTCGCGAGCTGGCGAACATCGTCGAGCGATTGGCAATCTTGCATCCCGGCCGAATGGTGACGGACACCGACGTTTCATCCGTCTTGCCGCTCGATCGGAAGCCGCGGCCACACGTCACGCCCCTTCCCGACCCCGCATCGCTCGACCACTCGTTGAGTGACACGCTCGACGAATACGAGCGAGTGCTGATATCGCGCGCGTTGTCCATGACGAGCGGCAACATCGCCGAAGCTGCGCGCCGACTGAAAACCGATCGTCCGAACCTGTACCGTCGGATGCGGCGCTTGGGGATTCCCGTCGGCGCGGAGTGAGGTCGACCTTCCTTTGTGGAGCTCACATGCGTAGGACCATTCTAACGCTGCTGCTGGCTATGCTGCCCGCGGTAACGCCGCCAGCCGCCAGCGCGCAGCACGATTCGACGACTCGGCGACAATCCCTCCCTCGCGACGTGCGACGCGAGGTCGTCGACCGCTGGAACGGTCCGAACGCGGCGCGGGCGAATGATCGCCTCGAGATCGAGGAATCGCGCGAAGTTCCGGGCGACGTCGCCGTGCTTGGTGGTCCGCTCATCATCGCGGGACACGTGCGCGGCAACGTGCTCGCCGTGAATGCCGACGTCATCCTGCGACGCACGGCGCGCATCGACGGCGATCTGCTCGTCGTCGGCGGCGACGTCGAAGGTCGCATTGCCGCGCGCGTCGACGGCAGCACGCGGATTTATCGCCAATCGCTCGAATACCGCGAAGAGGGCGACCGCATCGTCGCGACCGACGATGAGTCGGAAGAAAACGAGAATTGGCTGCGACGACTGGAGCACCACCACGAAGGGAATTGGTCCGAGGCGTTGCGCATCGTTCAAGCCGGCGCGTACAACCGAGTCGAAGGACTGCCGATCCAACTCGGCCCAGTGCTGTATCGTCGGACCTCGTGGGGCAGCTTTCGCTTCGATGGCGCGACGATTTTGCGCACGGGAAGCAGCTTCAACTCGGAGCGTGGCGACATCGGCCACGAGCTGAAAACAGAGGTGCGCTTCGGCCACGAGCGTGGCATCGGCATCGGCGGTGAGGCGTTCAACGTGGTCGATCCCGTCGAGAGCTGGCAGCTCTCGGATCTGGAAGTCGCACTCGCCGCGTTCCTCGCGCGCCGTGATTATCGGGACTATTACTCGCGTCACGGCGGTCGCGGATTCCTCACGCTATATGGCGCGCGCGACCTCAGCCTGACCGCATCATTCGGCGAAGAACGCTGGGCGTCGCGCGAGCTTCGCAACCCGTTCACGTTGTTCAACGCCGAGCGGGACTGGCGACCCAATCCGGCGGTCGATGAAGGGTTGTTTCACGTCGCCGGCGCTACCCTGAAGTTCGATACGCGCACCGATCCTGACGATCCATGGTCCGGCTGGTTCGTCAACGCCGATGTAGAGCACGGACGAGGCGCGATCACGTCGATCGCGCCAACGTCGGGACTACGAGTGTCTCCGCGCAACGGCATCAGCGATTATACGCGCGGACTCTTCGATTTCCGTCGCTACAACCGCTTGGGCCCAGACGCGCAGCTGAACGTTCGCGCCGTGCTCGGCGGCTGGCTCGGCGGCGATCAGCTTCCGCTCGAGCGACGGTTGTCGGTTGACGGGCCCGGGTCGCTTCCGGGGTTCGATTTTCACAGTGCTCGTTCCGGCCTCGACGTTGGAAGCTGCGGCGGCAGCATCAGCATTCTTGGAACTCCCGCGCAGTGCGATCGCATCGCGTTGGCGCAGATCGAATACCGCGGCGATTTGCGTCTCAACTTCACCGGCGACTGGGAAGATTGGCCGCGCCACTACCACAGTGCGCACGGTGACGTCGTGTGGGTGTTGTTCGCCGACGCGGGCCGTGGATGGAAGACGGGAACGCCCGACGGCGCGTTGACCTTTGGGAGCGGAACGCTGCCGCCGCTCTCGACGTTCCGCTCCGATCTTGGCTTGGGTTTGGATCTTGGTGGAATCGGCATCTACGCGGCGAAGTCCGTTTCGACGCCGGCCGAGCCGGTGAACTTCTTCGTTCGTCTCCGGCATCGCTTCTAGCGTGCGCGTTCTTCTCGCCCTTCTCGCGTTCCTCTGGGCATCACCACTCGCCGCGCAGCGCGCCGAGGTGAAGCTGGACGTCGTCGTGCCCCAGAATGGCGCGGTGGTGGAGGGACCGAGCGTGATAGTCGCGAACCTGCTCGCGAGCTCGAAGACGCGCGAGCTGCTGCGCAGTGGCTTCACGACGGGCATTCACTTCCGGCTCGAGCTTTGGAACGAGGGCCATCTGGTAAACGACTTGAGTGGCCGATTGGATTGGGATGTCTTCGTCTTCTATGATCCGACGGCCAAGCTGTACAACGTCGTTCGTCGCATGGGGAACACGCACGAGAACTTTGGAGGATTCGAAACGATCACGTCGGCCGAGACGCAGTTCGACGGACCGTTCCGCGTACCGCTCCATCCAAGTCACTCGGGACGGTACTACTACAATCTCGTGGTGGACGTTCAATCGTTGAGCGAGAGCGACCTCGACGCGTCGTTGCAGTGGCTGCGCGGATCATCGGGTCCGGTGAAAGGCAATCCACTCACGGCGCTCCGCAGCGGGCTCGGGACGTTCCTGTCACGCGTGCTCGGGGGCGGCAAGCAGGAATACCAGCATCAATCGGGACGATTCGTTGTGCCCTGAACGGTGGAACTCAACGGTGGTACGGTGGTACGGTGGTACGGTGGTACGGTGGTACGGTGGTACGGTGGTACGGTGGTACGGTGGTACGGTGGTACGGTGGTACGGTGGTACGGTGGTAGGGTGGT
>JAICYT010000101.1 GCA_025934075.1 Gemmatimonadaceae bacterium | reverse complement strand
TTCCCAGCGGACGACGGAGTTACTTCGGAGCTGAGTAAACTTGAATGACATGTCCGTGCCGGCAGGCGGCGCGTACGGCATGAACCGGTCGACATACGCAGAGGCTGCGGGGTTATCACTCGGCTCGCGGACGTCCGAGTACACGCCGGTCGACACGAACGGTTGACCGTAAAATTCGAAGGTCAGGTTTGGCGTCAGGGCATAGTTGATTCTCGTGCTCATCGACACGGTGCGTTGGTCGAGATGCGCGAAGCTGTAGTGGACGCGAGCCGTTCCGCTGTCGGTAAAGTTGCCGAGCCATTGCGTGTTGTTGTGGTCGCGCGAAAAGCCCGTACCGACGTTGATTTGCAATCGCGGCGACACCAGAATGTTGACATACGGGCTGAATGACGAGCTGCGCGATCTCCCTTCGTCGGCGTAGGAGAGATTCACCCAGGTGCCGGCGGAAAGAGTTCGGCGGCTGTCGGTGTTCACGCCGCCCCACGGAGAAATCGTCCTCGACTGGCCCAACGCGGGACCTCCGCGCGTGCATCGGTCGCAGAAGCTCTCGGTGAGATGTCCGAACGTGCTTCCAGCGTGGACGTCCCAGTTGTTGTTCAGGCCCATGTGGCCGTTGAAATTGAAGGCATTCTCGAGCCGCGTGCCCGACGTGTTCCACGTCTCCCAGTGATTGCCATTGACCTGGAGCCAGCGATAGATGCCGCGCGCGTCCTTGAACGTGAGCGCGCCCCACGTGCTCCAGTCGAGAACGTCGGCGCGGCGCAAGTATCCGATATCGTTGACCTCGAAGCCCGCTGACTGACGTACGACACTCGTCTCGAAGCGCGTAACACCGCCGCCGTACTTGCCGAACTTGATCTGTTCCTCGTGGCCTGACAGCGACGTGCGGGTGGAGTCGACCCGCGGATTGTCGCCGGGCTGCTGGAAGTAGTGCACCGGGCTTTGCTGCGTTTGCAGAATGGCGGCTCGCGATCCAGTGACGTAGGAGCCGGCAAGTTGCGCGGCCAGCTCGTACCGTCCACTCGCGAATCGATTGCGGAAGGTGGCTCCGGACGTGTACGCGCCACGATGCAAATACGGTGACGAGAGATCGTCGAGCGAGCGATTGACCGCCGTTCCAATGATGCTTACGTCCGCTTCACCGCCACGAAGATCCTGCTGCGCGCGCAGCACGCCGTAATTGGCGAGCGGCTCGACGGTTCGATTCTCCGGGCCCTTTACCTGCTCAGTGACCGCGTCGAGGAGACCGAATGACAACCCGTTCTTGCTGCGGCCCGTGAGCTTCGTGGCCGCGGCAATCGGCGTCGCGTTCGCCGTCGTCTGGTCGCCGTACAGGTCACGGAGCGATGGCGACCGTCCGATGCGACGCGAGTAAAACAAGCCTTCGTTCGTACTACAGTCGACGACGATGTAGCAGTTGAGCGCAAACTGATACAGCCCGGTGCCTTCAACGAAGAATGGGCGCTTCTCGGCGTAGAAGGTCTCGAATGCCGTGAGATTCACCACGGCGGGATCCGCTTCGACTTGACCGAAATCCGGATTCACCGTCGCATCCAACGTCACGTTGGGCGTGATGCCGAGCTTTAAATCGCCGCCGACAGTCATCTGCTGGTCGCGCTGGTATCGCGCGCGGGTTGACGTCCGCTGCACATTCTTCGTGACGACGTAGGGTGCGACTTCTAGACGCTGGCTCGACGTAATGCCTCTCAGTCCGGTGAGTTGGCCGAGCTGCGAGACGAGGCCGTTGCGGGTCGGCAAGTATCGCGGCCACGCTTCACGCTCGTTGTATCGCTCGATGTCGCGCCAGATACCGAAACCAAAGGTGTTCGACTCCGATTTTGCGTAGCGCAGCTGCGAAAGCGGAACTCGAAACTCGGCAGTCCAACCAAGTGAGTCCACACGTGTCGCGACGTCCCAGATTCCATTCCATGATTCGTCTTCGTTGCCGTCGTTGCTCATCGAGTAGTCGCGCTTGACGCCATCCGGGTTCACGGCGAGCTCGTAGCCGGTTCGATGGTCATAGTACGAGTCGATGAGGAGCTTGATTTGATCGGACGGTCCGCGGACGTCGCGCCGGGTGAGCGCGTGCATGATGCTGTCGGGGTGCGGATCGAACATGCGCACGAAGACGTAGAGATTCCGGTCGTCGTAAGCGGCACGAAATTCAGTCTCGAATGTGGGCGCAGAATCGATGCGCGGTTGGAATTGCTTGAAGTCCGAGAACCGCCTCGCGCTCTGCCAAACTTCGTCGTCGTCGCGGGCGTCCAAGACCGGCGGCCGGCTCGCACGGGTCGCGACAGCGGTCGCGACAGGAGATTGCGAGTCAGTCGGTCTCGGCTCCTGAGGCACGACGAGAGAGAGTGCGGACAGGGCAATAAGCGGCGTCAGTATCATGCGTCAGGGTCAGCGACGCACGATTTGACAGACGGACCGTGGATAGGGTTGGGAGTCGACGCGTGGCGACATTACCGCGGGCGAGGTTTGCGGCGGGCCTTTGCAATTGTCGCTGTACGGCAGCTATGCTCGCCATCCGAGCGTCTTGATGATGTATTTCGGGACCATGCCGCGCTCGATGTAGTCCTGCTTGACGGCCGCCGGGAGCGAGCCGAATCGCTTGATCCTCCCTCTGCATTGCCGACGTCCGCAATTGCACCGCATGGTCCAGATGTCGTCGTCGCCGAGCGTTGTCGAGTAGTCGATTGTGACTTCGTCGCCGGCGGTGATTGGACGCGCTGCAAAGAGAAAGAGTTGGTTGCTCTCTTTGCAGATCGCCGCGCTCGGATCGCACGAGTGGTTCAGGTAGCGCCCGAGGCGGTCACCCGGATCGAGATAGGTTTCCGGACCGAAGCGAAAGCAATTGTCGGCGAAGGTGCCACCTCGCTTCCATAGAATGTCAGCGTCCACCACTCGTCCGCCGAGTTTGATGATCGTGTCGTTCGTTCGGAATCGTCGTGTAGCGACGAGTCCGAGACCGGTTCGCGTCTTCGCGACAGTGAGCTGCGCGGACTGATTGCTTCGTGGTCGCGATGGCATGTGCGCGAAAGATATGAGTTCGCGAGCACTCTAGCGGCCGTCTCGGCCGGCGGATAAGATCACGACCTTCATGCCCAACATCGACCGTGCAACACTTCGCGCGACGATCATCGCGATTGGTCTCGCACTCGCGGGCCTGCTCGCCGGCAACGGCTTTGCGCGCGCCCGAGCCGCCGACCGATTCGTCACCGTCAAAGGCGTAACAGAGCGACAAGTTCGCGCCGACTTGGCGATCTGGCCTCTTCGCGTCATTGGTGCCGACAATGATCTGAGTGCCGCCAATACGAAGCTCGCGACGAGCATCGCCGGCGTAAGACAGTTCTTGGTGCGGCATGGTATCGACACAAGCCAGGTCCAACTGTCCGACTTTTCGGTCACCGATGCGAACACGCAGCAGTTCGGGCCCGATCGGAAGCCGGCCAACCGGTACGTCATTCATCAAACGATGCTCGTTCGTTCGAACAAACCGGACCAGGTACTGGCGGCAAGCCAGCAGATCAGCGAGCTCGCGGCCATTGGCGTCGTGATCTCGTCAGGCAATAGCGACTACGGGCCAGGTGGCGGACCGACCTTCGTTTTCTCGGAATTGAACAAGCTCAAGCCCGAGATGATTGCCGACGCAACCGCGCGGGCTCGCGAAGCCGCCACGCAATTCGCGCATGACTCGCACAGCGATTTGGGCGGAATACGCCAGGCGAATCAAGGAATCTTCGAGATTCTTCCGCGCGACCAGGCTCCGGGCATCACGCAAGAGAGTCAAATCGCGAAGGTCGTCCGCGTCGTTGCGACCATCGACTATTACCTCAAGTGAGAGCACGGATGAAAGTATTCGAACGGTCGTTCGTCGCAGTTGCTCTCACGGTGTCGATCACGAGACCGGCGCTGAGCCAGGCCTCGACGACCGACCCGACGGCGTCGCTGCTCATCGATCTCATTCGCGTGAACACGAGCAACCCGCCGGGCAACGAGCGACAACTCGCCGAGGTGCTCGCGCCGCACTTTCGCGCCGCGGGATTCGACGTCAAGGTGATCCAGACCCCGGACAGCGCGAAGGCGATCGTCGTCGCACGGCTCAAGGGCGATGGCTCCAAGCGTCCGGTCTTGATCGCGGCACATGCGGACGTCGTCGGCGTCGAGCGGGATAAGTGGAGCGTCGAACCGTTTGCGGGCGTCGTGAAGGACGATCACGTGTACGGACGTGGCGCGATTGACTTCAAGGGCGGCATGGCGGTGTTCGCGCGCGCGGCGATGATGTTGGCCGAACGAAAGATCCCACTCGCGCGTGACGTGATCTTTGTGGCCCAGGCGGACGAGGAGGGCGGTGGATCGTACGGCACGTCGTGGCTGGCGCGCGAGCACTGGGCGGACATCGACGCCGAGTTTGCGCTGAACGAGGGCGGTTGGATCATGAAGGCGGATGACGGTCACGTGCGATACGTCAGCATTTCGACCGCCGATAAAGTCTCGATTCCAATGACGGTGACCGCGCGCGGTACGTCGACGCACAGCTCGATGCCGCGTCCCGACAACCCGATTTTCTCGCTGGCGCGCGCCCTCGCCAAGCTGTCGGAATATGAGACACCGCTCTCGATTACGCCCGACACCAAGCAATTCTTCACTGCATTGTCGCGCACCAGCGCGCCTCCGATGTCAGGATACTTTCGTGATCTCGTCGGCAGCGATCCGGCGCGTGCACGGCGAGCTGACGCGATCGTCAGTCGCGATCCGCTCCTGCATTCGCTCGTGCGCAACACGATTGCGCCGGTCATCATTCAAGGCGGTTTTCGAGCCAACGTAATTCCCGGCTCGGCTTCGGCGACCGTCAACCTCCGTTTGATTCCGGGCAGCGATCTCAACGCGTTTCTGGCGACGCTCCGAAAAGTCGTTGGCGACCCGTCGATCGAGATGAAAGCGAATACTCCGGCCTATGCCCAGACGGCGCCGTCATCAGAGAACACTGATCTCTATCGGGCATTGGTCGCCGCGGCTCACGCACTATTCCCGGGGGCTGAAGTGACGCCCTATTTGTTTCAAGCCGGGACGGATGCCATGGCGTGGCGGTCCCGAGGCGTCCCCGTGTATGGGATTTATCCGTACCCCATCGACGCCGACGAGCTGACGCGGATGCATGGCAACGACGAAAAGGTCAGCATTACGGCGCTCAAGCAGGGTACGGAGATGATCTTCAAGACGCTGGTCGACGTGGCCGGCAAGAAATAACCCTGGCGTACTCCTAGGAGTGAGAATGGCGCAGGTCGAAACACGTTCTTTCCGACGTGAGTCGACTTGTCCGAATACCGGAATGGATGCTGCTCGCGCTGATTGTGTCGGCGCGAGCGGTGCCGTGCGCGGCCCAGGCTGAAGCGAACGGCGTCTCGACCGCAGCGCCGTTACGGGCCATCGCCAACATCGATCGCGAGAGGCCGGTCCAGGACGACGCGACGATCGAACTGTCGCTGAATCGGCCCCTTGCGCCCGGCGAAGGCGATCTCGCCCTCATTGTGGGCGGCGTCGACGTCACGGCGGTCTCCGAGCGCACTCCGTCGCGAATTGTCTACCAGCCGACTGCTCTCGCGCTCCCGACCGGCGAAACCGAGCTCATACTCTTCAATCGCGTGAGCGGTCGGTGGAATGAGATCAAACGTCTCTCAGTGAGAGTGTTGCAGGCCGCGGCACCGACGCAGGTGTCCACGGACAAGAGTGCCACCGTCGGCAACAAAGGCCAGATCGCCGAAGGTCGCTCGCCGAGCGTGCCGGCGCCCGATCGGCGGACGTTTCAGGATTTCGTGCTCAACGCCGGACTGCGGTCGTTGCGACAAGAGAAGAGTTGGGCGCTCACCACGCAGTCGAACTACGTCGGAGTCACTCGCCGACAAGACGCGTTGCGATTCGGTGTACGCGGTGACAAGGCGCCGATGCTCGATCTCTCTGACTATGCGATTGGTGTGCACTCGTCGGACGTCGCGCTGAACCTCGGCCAGGTGTCGTTCGGGAACAGCCGACATCTCGCAAATAACTTCACGACGCGCGGAAGCATGATCAGCGTCACGAGTGGCGCGACCACATTGAGCGTCGGCGCTCTGAGTGGGTCGTCGCAAGTCGGATGGGACGACATCACCGGTCTCGAGCGGCCGACCGATCGCGTGTTTGGGGCAGCGATCGGGCACGAGCTGTTCTCAGCGCATCCCGGAGCGTTGCGGCTCGACGTCAACGTGCTCGACGGTTCGAAACTTCCGCGACCGTCATTCACACAATCGGCCGTTGTGGACGCCGAGCAAAGTAAAGGCGGGAGCATGCAGCTGAGCGCGGCGTTGCCGAATCAACGCCTGCGCCTGACGGGCGGGTACACGCGCAGCCACTTCGAGAATCCGGCAAGGGACAGCGACCTGCTGGCGGGCACTGTCACGCGACGCCCGGCTCCGGTTACCCGCGGCGCGCGCTTCATCGAGGCGTCGGCCGTCGTATTTCAGAACACGAATGTTCCGGGGATCGGTCCGGCGAATCTGACGATCGGGATTCGTGACGAGCGCGTCGACCCGCTCTTCCGAAGCATCGCGGCGCAGACGAATGCCGATCGCCAGCAAGATGCCGCCGATGTCACGCTCTCGCTCGGCGCAGTGACTGCGCAAATCTCGCAGACGCATAGTCGCGACAACATCGGTCACGTCCAGTCGATTCTCACGACGCTGGGCGACATCTCGACCGCGACCATCGCTGTGCCGATTGCGCAACTCGCCAATGTGCACGCGCATGCGGCGCTGCTGCCGGTGTTCACGGTCGCGCTCAATCGCACGCATCAATTGGCGGACGGGGTTCCTGTGAACGGCGCGTTTCGTCCGACGGATCTGCCCGATCAGGTCAGCAGCATTGGCGACATCGCGGCGCAATGGCAGGTCGGGCAAATGCGATTGTCGATACGCGCCAATGAGGCAAACCAGGACAACCGACAGGACACCCGGCAGAATGCCGACTTCGATTCCGGTGTTCGCGCCATTTCCATCGGCGCCCCCGTCGGTTCCATCGGTGACGTGTCGATCGACGCCGGCGATGAATTTCAGACCGCGCGAGAGCACGACCAGACGACTCGCGTGCGGCGCTTCACGTTCAACGGCTCCCTTCACCCGCGCAGCGCGACGAATCTGATCGGGGCAATCTCGCTCGTTCGCAACCGGCCGCCGACCGGTGTCGCCGCGTTGAATACTGAGCAGCGCGTCGAGTTGTCGCAGGGCTTCAACATTTGGCCCGAAACGGCAGGCGCTCAGCGTGGACAACTCTTTGTTCGCTACGCCCGGACGGGCTCACTGCTTCCCGACGTCTCGGTGCTCGGCACAACGAATCCGGCGCTCGTTCACAAGGCGCAATGGACGATCGCTTCGGGCCTCAACCTGAGGCTGTTCTAATGCGCGGGGCGGCGACACTGGTGGGCATGGTCATGCTTACGTCGACGTTGGAGGCGCAAGTTCGCGTCAATCCCACAGGCGTCAGCGTGAGCTCGATGTCAGCGACGACTGTCTTCCTGACGTTCGGCGGGTTGCAGGGTCAGCGGCCCGTGGACGCCTACTGGTGCGGCGAGATCATTTCGGCGGCGCCCGCCCGCGGCACGCGGTGCGATCCGGCGACCCTGTACGGCAAGCTTCCGCTGCGGTACGATCTCTCGCAGCTCCGAGGGGGCAGCTTTACCGATATCATGTCGATTCCGCCGTCGGTCGTTCGACTCGCTTATCAAGCCGCGCAACGCGGAGCGACGTCCACATTCTTTTATGTGCGACGATTTCAGAGCGCGAGCGGTGGTTCGGATGAATATGTCGCGGTCACGTGTCGGCTGACCGGCGGCGGTGCGCGCGTTCCATTTTCTCTCACCGATGTGCGTCTCGAATTTGACGACAGAGACGTGTTACCGTTCGTCGCGCCCGGTGACGCACCGCCGCCAATCGCGGCGCACATCGCCTATACCGGCACCGGACGTTTGATCGGCCGTTGGGAAATTGTGCTCCCGGGTGAAGAGCTCCCGACGTCGCGCGACTTGGTGACGGAAGCCACGTTACCGCTCGACCAGCGCGGCTCACAGAAACGCTACACCCAGCTCGAGCGATTCAACGTCTTTCTTCCGCCAGACGGACAAGTGACCCTTCCGGGTCCCGACATCCGCAAACTTCCAACGGCGGCCGAGGGCACGTATCGCGTGCTGCTCCGAGTCGAGGCCACGAATGATCGCGAGGGCGATTCGGATCTGGGCGCCGCCGGAGCTGGTGTCGGCGTCGTGCATAGCGGCGCCGTCGCGGGATTCGCGCTGCCCATTCTTCGCTATATCGTCGCCGGCGCCGGCGCGCGCACTCGCGTCGATGACGAGAGCACCTTGCGACTGTTGCTACCACGCGAAGGCGATTCGCTCTCGACCTCGAAACCATTCGTCGTGATGTGGTCGCCGAGTGTTAGATTGGCGGCGGACTTTTATCGCGTCGATTTGGAAACCGAGCACGGCGACCGATTGCTCAGTGCATTGCTGCCGCGTACCGCGCGACGCTATGAGGTTCCCTCCTGGCTCGCCGCTCGTGCAGGCGACAATACAATCCGATGGAGAGTCGTCGGTCTAGCGGCCGATGGCGCGCATCTTCGTGCGACCGTCTGGCGCTCGGCGAAAGTCACGGAGGGCTCGCGATGACGCCTGACCCGCGGCCGCTCCGGCTGGTCGAGACTCCGCCGGTGATCTCGAGCGGCGAGCTTCGAGCAGCGATGGAGGACTCCACCGAAACCGACAGCGACGCGTCCAAGGCGCTCGAGCACGTCGTCGGGCGGTTCGACGCATTCATTCGCCGTTCGGCGCGCCGGCATGGTCTCGACCGCGCGGAAGTCGACGAGGTCGTGCAAGAGCTGCGCGTTCGAATGTGGAAGTCGCTCGGCACCGCTGAGCTGATTCGTCGCGCCAAAGCGTCGTACATCTATCGCGCCGCGATCTCGGCGTCGATCGATATCATTCGCCGACGACGCGCGCGTCGATTCGAGGCGACGGGTCTCGACGACGGCATTGCCGCCATTGCGTCGGATCCGAAGCGCCGCGCTGACGCCAGCGTAGAAGGAGACGAGCTCGCCGCAACCGTACATCGAGCCATCGGCCTGCTCGCGGAATCGCGTCGGGCGGTGGTGCGCATGCACCTGGCCGGCTACGAGCGCTCGGAGATCGCCGACCTGCTCGGCTGGACTGAACCAAAAACACGAAATCTTCTCTACCGTGGGTTGGCTGATCTGCGGGAGATACTGGAATCATGGGGTATTCGGCCAGGCGCGAGCACGGCCGAGGAATGGGGACGGGGAGCACCGCAATGAACGACGAACAATTGCGCGACGCGTACGAGCGCGGGTTGCCGGCGAACGATGGCGCGGCGTCGCTAGACGATGTATCCGCCGAGCGACTTCGGCGATTAGTGGAGCGTGAAGGCAGCGAAAGTGAGCGATTGCGAACGCTCGACAGCGCCATGTCGAGCGTCGAGGGCCGGCGCGAGCTCGAGATCGCGTGGGCGGCGGCGAGAGCGGCCCGCCCGCGTCGACGATCGTGGCAACGGTTTGCAATCGCGGCGTCGCTGCTCGTGGTGGCGGGAGGCTCGGGGATTTGGTGGCGTCAGCGTGAGCGCGGCAGCGAGCAGGCGATGCGCGGCTCGGAATCTCCGGTCGCGCTGATCGCGCCGCTCGGCGAGGTGCGTGAAGATCGCGCGATGCGATTCGCCTGGCACGCGGTCGGCAAAGCCGAGCGATATCTGGTCGTCGTCGTCGACACGGCAGGGACGGAGTTGTTCGCGACCGAGACGCGTGACACCGCGTTGGTGTTGCCAGATAGCGTGCGCCTTGCTCCGGGCCGCGCGTATCTATGGTGGGTTCAGGCGCGCCTGACCGACCAGTCGACTGTCACGGCCGTCACGCAGCGACTCGTGGTCGTGCCGCGATAGTCGCGGGCGACCCATGGGCGACGCCTGCGCAACGCCGCGTCGTCCACATGAGAAAAATCGAGGCCCCCCCGCGTTAGTACGGTGAGGTCGGCATCGATCCAGCGCGACGCACTGGTGCGCCGCACGGATTTCATCGCATCGCGGCACGAAAGGCCGCACGGGGAGGACTCGTATGACACGTGGGTCATTACTTCGAGCTATTGGGGTGGGCGCAGTGGCTTTCGTGGCCGCTAGCAGCGTCCGCGCTCAGACGCTCTGCACGAGTGGAGTGACGCTCAAGTCCTTCGCTCCGATGGACTCGCTCTTCCTCAATTCAACGGCGACGACCTTCACCATCAAGTTGTTCAACACGGTGGCGGGCTGCCCGACGGAGTACCGTGTGAGCCGCTTCTCCGATTTTCACGACGCCACGTGGACTGCGTATTCGACGGCGCCCAGCGCCGTCATCCAGCGCACGTGGTTTCCCGCGGTCACCAGTGGCACGACCAAGATCACGTTGTATTTCCAGGTCCGCGTCAAGAATCCGCATGGTGGTTTCCCAACGAACATCAACGGCGGGACGGAGCCGATGTATTACATGAGCTCCATTCTCAGCCACGGCATCCGGCTGCAGTATTTCGGTTGAGCCAGTCGCGCTGGGAGGCCTTTTTTGCTGGCACTGCCGCTCGGGACGCGTCGCGTGGCTTCCCGAGCGGCTCTTGTCAAAGAAAGATTCAGGCTCGTGGCGATCGGATCATTGCCAGCCGAGCCGCTTGGGTGTCTCTTGCAGTTCTCTGCGCCTCCGCGCCTCTGGGGTGAGTAGTTCCCCGCGTTTCCGCATTTCCGTATTGAGCAGTTCACCGCGCCTCGTCGCCCGCTAGGCTGCGGTCGAAAGCAGCACAACTGACATTCGATATCCTTCATTGAGCCGGCTAAATGAGAGATATCGAATTCTCTTGTCCTACCAGCCAGTTGCCGCGGCGAAGGCTCGTTCCGCAGCGATACCGCGAACATGTGCACGGAGTAATCGCGCTCGAAACAATGAGACGATCCGGCGCTGGCGCTCGTTAGTTGAGGCAACAGGAGGCGGTCACATGAACAGTATCTTCGGGACAATCCGCGGCGCCGTGCCGCGGCGAACCATGGTGATGGGCGGGGCGGCACTCGCGTTGGCGATGGTGCCAGCGGCACGCGCGCGGGCCGGAGTCGAGTATGCGACGAGGACGAACGACTGCAACACGCACGTTGCAGGCCCCGGCGACGCGCTGACAGTAATGGCAGGACCAAACATGGACTTCGAAGTGTGGGGGAATTCAGTCGACCTGACAAACCCCACGACCGGGTTCAAGTTCACCGGGCCGGCGGGGATGCAAGCCAGCATCATCGCGCGACACAGCGGCGCGGACAACTCGGGTCGCGGCTGTGGCTTCGTCGGGTCCGCGGTCGTGCGCGTCAGTACCTCGGGCACAATGACGGCCGACGCCAACGGATCCATTTCGTTCCAAATGCCGTTGGGCGATTTCTCGAGCTTGTCGCTGAAAATCGTCGCGTTTCCGTCGTTGGCGCAAGCGACATGGACGACAAGTGGTGCGCTGCAGCCGAGCAACCTGCCGTGCATCGTGAAGACGGGCTCGATCAACCTGCTCAATCAGGACACGAAGCTCGTGATTCAGCTCCCGCCCGGGGCGTCGCAAGATCAGACGACGTGCACCAGCAATACCATCCACGTGAAGGTGCTGCCGACCGCGTTCCCGATCGTCGACATCTCGCCGAACTACACGTATAAACTGACCGGTCTGCCGTCCTTCCTGACCGAGAGTCAAGCGGCGCCCGCGCTAACACCGCTGACGTTCACGTTCAATGTCAGCGGGACCCGGGCGCTGACGGCGACGAGCAGTAGCACGATCACGATTCAGAACCCAATCGCGACGAACCGGACGACGACGTTAGTGCTCCAAGTCACGCCAACGGCCGGTCAGGGCTTCGCCCAGGTGGCAACGGCGAATCCGGCGAGCACGACCGCCGGTAATCCGATCGACTTCACCATAAAGCTCTCTGCCCCCGCCGCCACCGGCCAAGTCGTCACGTGGCGAATGACGCAAGCCACATGCTTCAAGCAAGCACTTGTGGAGGCGCCGTACTCCCCCACAGCGACATTCCAATTCTTCAAAGTTCCCGCGGGCGTTACGTCGGCGATCATCAGAGTTATCTCTGTGAACAACGCCGGCTGCACGAACAGGCTCGCCCCGACGACGCAGATCTTCGAGGCATGGATCGGCGACGCGCGAACGAATCCGCAAGTCACGACCGTAACGACCGGACCTACCTATACGAGAACGAACATCTCGTTGCTCGCTCCGTAAGTGGTCGGGGGCCGGGCCACTCGATGGTGGCCCGGCCCCGATGACGGCGGCGTTCTCAATGCGTCGCCACGAACGCCCCCGTCGGGGGGCAGGAGCATTTAGTGGTGTGTGCCGCTCGTATCCCGCGTCGGTTGCGCCAAGTCATGCAACCAGTGCAGCGGTGGCAAGCGGCGGGGTCGGAGTGGTGGATGCATCGAGGCATCGCCGATGACGGTAAACGCGGCCCAGTCCGAAATACGCGCACCATCGCGGATGGCGGCGAGTTTCGTCTGACGCAACGCGTCGCCGACGGTTTGTCCCGACGCCATGTTGGCGTACAGTCGGTCGACGAACGGCAAGACACTGCGATCGCCAATCGACCAGTGGGTGACGACGATCGTACGCGCACCCGCCTCGAACAGCGGCCCCGTCAAACCTCGCAGGCCCTCACCGCCAAGGATCTGACCGCCGAGCGATTGGCAGGCCGAGAGGACGACGAGTGAGCCGCTCAATCGGAGTGACGCGATCTCGGACGTAGTGAGAAAACCATCATCGGTGGCCGTCGACGAGAGTGCGAGCGCGGTTCGGGACTGGCTTCCGCCAATCAACGCGTGAGTGGCGAAATGAGCCACGCCGATGGTCGACCAGTCCGCCGTCCGAACGGCCGTCTCGCTCGCGTCAGCACGCGTCAAGACAACACTGCGCGTGCCGTACTCCGCCACACGCTGCGCTTCGAGGGCAGACTGCGGCAGGCGCGCGAGCCTGATGGCGTCGAAATGCGTCGTGTCTTCGGCGCGCGCAATTCGGGAGTTGTCTGTGCGCTGTGGACGGGGCCCAGCGTTAAACACCGGATCGCCGATCGCGATGAGTCTCGTTGCACTCGGCGCGGACGGCATGGCGCGCACGATGCGCCACACCGTTGCCGACGGCACCAGCGAGATCGCGAAGCGTTCCACGGCGTAATGGTCGTCGGTGAGACGCAAGGCATCGAACGGGACGCGGAACAAGTCGCCGTCGGGCGAGATGGCGAGCCGAGTGACGCGCGCCGGCAACGCTTGGATGATCGGCTGGAGTAGTGCCGCGCCGAGCTGCCGTGAGACGGCAATAGGCTCCGTCCCGGTAACGGCGACGCGCAGATAACGCTCGATGAGCGGGCCGACGACCGCGCGCGACGGCAGCGAGATCGCAACCGTCGACTCAGTCGTCACAACGATCGCGGTCGTCGGCGCGCCCGCGACACCGAGCGTGAGGACAATGAGCGCCTCGTCGCTCGGGATTCGCTGCCGAACGTCCTCGAGGCTCACCGACGGTGTCGACGTCGACATCCGACGGAATTCTGCGAGCGCCGCCGATGAATCGTTGATGCGCGCGATCGTGCGCAGCGTTGCGCCGGCGATCTCGCGCGCGCGAACGCTCTCGATGAATCTGAATGCCGACGACAGGCGCCCCGCGGCAACGAGACCTGATACGAGCTCCGGGTAGGATTCGCTCAATCCGCCCCAATCGCTTCGCAGTTGCGCGAGTCCGGCTCGAAGATCTCTGTCGGTCATGCCCCGGCGCCGTCGCGCGATCGCCGAGGAGATGAAGCTGACCGCGCTGTCCGCCGTAGCCACGCGATGCAGGCGCAATGCGAGCTGCGCTTCGAGCACCGCGAACGGAAGATTGAGGAGCGCGGTCGAATCGCTGTTGCGCCACGCGAAGCGGGGACGCGCCACGGCGACGAGGGAGTCGGCAGTCTTGAGATCGCCGCGCAGCATCGCCAATCGCGCGAGATGCACGGGCAGATCCGCTTCCCAACTCGTGTTCGCCGACGCGCGCGCAAGCCGGGTCCCCTCGTCGAGCGCGCGCTTTGCGCTGTCCAGACGCCCAGCGTTCATCTCAGCGAGGGCGAGCAGGCGCAACGAACCGACTGCATTGAAGCTCAAACCGGCGCGACCGAATGCCGCGACCGATTCACTGTACTTTGCGCACGCGTCGTCGAATCGGCTTTGGGCTTCGGCGACGAATCCTTGGAACTGGAGGTCGACGGCCAGCCCCCACAGATCTCCAAAGGCGGCGTGGAGTTTCGCTGCCTGCTCGGCCTCGACGCGAGCGTCATCGTCATCGCCGAGCGCAAAGTACAGATCTGCCAGGTCCGTTCGCGCCCACGCTTCGGTCTGAGCGAATCGGGCGAGCTTCGCATCGTGTACGGCGCGTTCCAGATCGACCCGCGCCTCCGCGTAGTATCCGCGCGTGAGTCGCGCGTAGCCGAGCCATTGGCTTGCGGATGCGGCGCCGTGTGGAAAATGAATTCGCTCGAAGATTCGCACTGCTTCGGCGGCGGATTGCGCGGCCTCGTCGAAGAATCCAGACCGGTCCGCGATGGTGGCGAAACCAACGTCGCAGACGCCAAGCTCACGCAATGCGTTTCCACGGCGGGCGACGCGAATTCCCTCGGCGAGATGCGCTCGCCCGGTGGTGTCGCCAATTTGCTCCATCAGCAGTCCTTCGGTGCAGAGCAGCTGCGCCAACTCGTCGGGTATGGGGTGAACGGCGATCGATCTGGCTTCCTTCACCAGCT